>NZ_PTXM01000011.1:0-318196 GCF_004343765.1 Burkholderia sp. SRS-25 | reverse complement strand
CTCCTCACCTCCCCCTTCCCCGCCCCCTCACCTCACCGCTTTCACCGCATCGCCTTTGGTCGAACGGCTGACCGTCGTCCTCAGGCCCCACCAGGCCCACCAGGCCCCTCCTCTCGTCCAAAGCCGAAAAGCGAAACCCATCGCGATATCGATACACGCCTGCACCCACCGACCTTTCAAATTTGATACGATTCAATTTCATTTTGAAAGGTTTCGGGATACCGGACCGAGGGTGCCGGCGCCCGGCGCGAACGCGGTTTGACCGACTGCGCACCAGGCGCAGGCGGTCGTCGTGGATCTTCGAGCCACGCTCAACGAGGATGCTGTTCATGGAAAGCCACGTAGGACCAACGTGCCTGCGCGCCCAACTCAAGCGGGGGCTGCTCGAGATCAGAGTCGACGCCGCCGCACTGCCCCCTGCGAACCTGTTCGGTTTCGCAGAGCGCCGGAATCCCAAGCGAGCATTCCTCTTCGTATCCAAGGTCCTGGGCCGTCACATCCCGGTGCGCCCGTCGATCATGGCGGCCAGCTTCGAGCGCCTGGCCGCCGGAATTCCGGCGGACCTGCCCGGGCCGGTACTGGTGATCGGCATGGCCGAAACCGCAGTGGGCCTCGGTGCCGGCGTGCACCGCGCCTATCGTGCGAGCCGCCCTGACAGCATGTACCTCACCAGTACCCGTCATCCGCTGGGTACCCGCGTCTTTGCTCGATTCGAGGAAGAACACAGCCACGCGAGCGCTCATCTGATCCACTTGCCGGTCGATCCCGAGATTCGTGATCTGATGTTGAACGCTCGATCGCTGGTCCTGGTGGATGACGAAGCCTCCACCGGCAAGACCTTCCTGAACCTGCGCCGCGCGCTGGTCGAAGCAGGTCTGAGCAACGTCGAGCGAGTGGTCACCTGCGTCCTGACGGACTGGACTGCCGGTGCCGCTCGCCACGCGATCGGGGAACCGGTCACCGCGGTATCGCTGCTGACCGGCTCCTACCAGTTCCACGAAGATCAGTCCGCGCCCCTCCCGGAGATGCCGAACGTCGGCACCGTTTCCGTGGGCGAATGGCCTCTCTCGCCCCGCAATGACTGGGGACGCCTGGGCGTTCGGCATGTGGACGACACGCTCGCGCCGCACGTTCAGGTCCAGCCCGGCGAGAAAGTCATTGTCGTCGGTACCGGCGAGTTCGTCTGGCGCCCTTTTCTGCTGGCGGAACGCCTGGAGCGAGCCGGCGCGGATGTCCGCTTCAGCTCGACCACGCGGTCCCCCATCGCCCTGGGCCATGCCATCGAGCACGCGCTGTCGTTCCCCGACAACTACGGCCTCTGTATTCCGAACTTCCTCTACAACGTGAAGCCCGGCCAGTTCGACCGGGTTCTGATCTGCACGGAAACCCCTGCCCAGGCACTCCCCGAAGAACTCGTCGACGCACTCAGCGCAGAGGTGATTGTCGATGAGCGGTAACCGCCCCCTGGCATTCGTCGACCTCGACGACACCCTGTTCCAGACCGCTCGCAAGATGGCGGAAGGCGTCCCGCGAACCGCGGCCACGCTGGACGTGCACGGTCAGCCCAACGGCTTCATGGACCCGGTCCAGCACGCGTTCATCACGTGGTTGCTCGCCACCGCCGACGTCGTTCCGGTCACCGCGCGCAGCGTGGAGGCATACGGCCGCGTCATGCTTCCCTTCGCCGAAGGCGCAATCTGCTCGCACGGCGGCGTCATGCTCCGCCCCGACGGGTTACTCGATCGAAGCTGGCACGAGCGAATGATCGAAGTCCTCCAGAGCATTCAGGAGCGACTGCCGGCACTGTGCGAGGCCACGCTGGCGATCGGCAGGGACCTCGGCTACTCGCTCCGCGGCTGGGTGGTGGAAGAAGAAGGCTTGTGCCACTACGTGGTGATCAAGCACAACGAGTCCGACGACGCGGTGCTCGCCGAAGTGCTGGCCGGCGTTCGGTCCCGGCGCATGGTGGACGGCATGCACGTTCATGCCAACGGCAACAACCTCGCCTTCCTGCCCACGGGGCTGGCCAAGCGCGCGGCCGTTCAGGAGTGGTTGCGCCGCGACCGTGAGATCCACGGCGAGCGACCGGTCCTGGGCTTCGGCGACAGCATCACCGATCTCGGGTACATGGACCTCTGCCACATGTGGGGGACACCGGCGCGCAGCCAGCTTGCCAATTGGGTGACGGGGACGATCCATGGGTAATCGCCTCGCGAGCCTGAACACCGTCGGCAGCGGCAGCTATGCCCCCGAAGATGTGCACTTCCTGCTGCGACACGTGCGGATGAACGTCACCGACGTCGAGGAGAAGGAGCGTCTGATTCAGACGAATCAAAAACACTACTCGGAAATGATCGGTCTCGAGCAGGCGCCCAGCGACGTGCACAAGCGCCTTTACGCCCGCGCGCTGGCGCAGAACGGCGCCCGCATGGCTTCGGATGTGCAGTCCCTGGCGATGGCGCTGAATGCCGCTTATACCGGGCCGGGCATCGCGCTGGTCTCGTTCGTTCGCGCCGGCCTGCCGCTTGGCGTGCTGCTGCGACGGGCACTCGTGGAGATGGGGCGCGACGCCCGCCACTACGGAATCAGCATCATTCGCGATCGCGGGATCGACACGGTGGCGCTGGAAGCCATCATCCGGCTGCATGGCGCCGAAAACATCGTCTTCGTGGATGGCTGGACGGGCAAAGGCGCCATTTCAGGCGAGCTCGCACGGACCCTGGCGCACGACACGCGCTTCCCCGAAGGTCCGCGCCTCGTGGTTCTGGCAGATCCTTGCGGCCGCGCGTGGCTGGCTGCCTCCGCAAAAGACTGGGCAATTCCGTCCGGCATTCTCGGTGCAACCGTTTCCGGGCTGGTGTCCCGCTCCATCTGGCCGGCTCAAGGCGGCCTGCATGGTTGCGTGGTCTACGAACACCTGCGCGAACACGATGTCACGCGCGAGTTCATCGACAGGATCGACGCCGAACGTCGGGCGCTGGCAGACGCCCGTCCTGCCGTTCCGTGGACCGACGATCAGCGACTGACGCTCCAGTCGTCCGCGGACGACGTGGTGGCCGCGCTGGCAACCCGCTTCGATATCGGCAACCTGAACCGCGTGAAACCGGGTATCGCCGAGGCAACCCGTGCGGTCCTGCGCCGTGTGCCGGATCGCGTGCTGGTACGTGACCGCCATGACAGCGACGTTCAGTTGCTGCTGCACCTCACCGAACGCGCGGGCGTGACAGTAGAGGAAGCCGGCGCCGATCTGGGCCCGTACTGCGCGGTCACAATCATTCGGAACGCGAATTGATTAAAACCATCTCTCCGTTCGCCCTCGGCGCGACGCTGTACATGCCGGCCACCCGCAGCGACATTCTGGATGTGGTTTCCGGCACCAGGCTCCCTGAGCTGCGCTCGCTGGTGGTCTGCCTGGAAGACGCGGTGGCGGCAATCGACGTCGAAAGCGCGCTGGTGAACCTGCGGACGCTCCTCATGAATATCGATGCCCGGGGAGGGCGCGTCGAATCCGGTCCGTTGCTGTTCGTTCGGCCGCGTGATGCCGCGATGGCGGCGGTGCTGAACGACTGGCCGCTGATGAAGCACGTCGACGGGTTCGTCGTGCCCAAGTTGACGCTGCAATCCCTTTCGTCGTGGGAGAACGCGGTCAGTCATCCTGACCTGTGCCTCATGCCGACACTGGAGACGGCCGACGTTTACGACCCGGGCGCAATGGTGGAGCTGGGCTCGGCCCTGAAGGCCAACCTGAACCGACGCATCATCGCGCTGCGAATCGGCGGCAACGACCTGATGGGTTGCCTTGGTCTGCGGCGCAATCCGGCCACCACGCTCTACAGCACGCCCCTCAGCTACGTGATTCCCATGCTTGCCGGAATCATGGGGGCCCAGGGATTTGCCCTGACCGCGCCCGTCTTCGAGCAACTCGCCACGCCCCATCTCCTGAACGAGGAGCTGGAACTGGACATCGCTCATGGCCTGGTAGGGAAGACGGCCATTCATCCGAGCCAGATCCGCATCATCCAGGAGGCGCTGCGCGTGAGCCTCGAGGACTTCAACTGCGCCACGCTGATCGTCAACGATGCGGCCCCTGCCGTTTTCAAGCACAACGATGCGATGTGCGAGCCGGCAACCCACTACAAGTGGGCGGTCAATATCCTCGAACGCGCCAAGTGGCATGGAGTGAAGCCCACCGCCCCGAGTAGTAGCGAGCACGGCGTCCGACTGGCGGAGGCCGGCTGATGAGCGTGGCAATGCGTGAGGCTGCCCCCAAAGGCGCACGGTCTACTGTCCGCCGACTCGTTGTCGGCCGAGCAGCAGCGGCGACTTGCGTCCGGACCGTGAGCGAGCGGCTGCCGCGCACGGCAATTCATGGCAACGCGTTCCCCGTGTGGAGGCAATCCCGCTCGCGGTCCAGCAAAGCCGGGGGCGCGTGAATGTGACTCCATCCGATCCCTCGCACGAACACTGAACATCGAACATTGAAGATCAACAAGGAGCGTAAAGATGGCACTCACCCTGAGCAAGAATCAGAGCATCTCGCTGGAAAAAACCGCGGGCCGTGGCTTGACCTCGATTAGTCTGGGCCTGGGTTGGGACCCGGTAAAGTCCGGCGGCTTCTTCTCCAAGATGCTGGGCGGCGGCAGCAACGACATCGACCTCGATGCTTCCTGCATCCTGCTGGACGGCGACATGAAATCCGTCGACCTGGTCTGGTTCCGACAACTGGAATCCAGGGACGGCGCCATCGAGCACTCCGGCGACAACCTGACGGGTGAAGGTGACGGCGACGATGAAACCATCCACGTCGACCTGCAGCGCCTGCCGGGCACCGTCCAGCACCTGGTGTTCACCGTGAACAGCTTCCGCGGTCAGACGTTCGACCAGGTCGAAAACGCCTACTGCCGCATCCTCGACGACTCGAAGAACCAGGAGCTGGCACGCTTCAACCTGGCGGAAAAAGGTCGCCACACCGGTGTTGTCATGGCCAGCCTCAGCCGTCGCGCCGGCGGCTGGGAATTCAAGGCCATCGGCCAGTCCACCCACGGCCGCACCGCGGACGATCTCGTCAATCTGGCGATTCAGGCGGTGCGAGCATGACGACACTGGTACCTGGCGGCAATGCGCCGGTGGCCACCGGTCAATTGCGCGTGGACATCAACTACGCGCCGATTCCAGGCGCGGAGATCGATATCTCTGCATTCGCACTCACCGCTACCGCGAAAGTCCGAGGCGATGGCGACATGTGCTTCTACGGCCAAACCAGTGTCCTGGGTGGCGCGCTTCAGTTGACCACCACGACGGCCGGCCGGGCAACGTTCACCGTGGATCTCGCCCGGATCGACCCTGCCGTCGAGAAAGTCGCGCTCACCGCGACCATCCATGAGAACAAGGCGACCTTCGATCGCGTTTCGATGCTGGCACTGGCCGTGACGGGAGGGATCGAGGCGCAGATCCCGACTGCCGGGATGAACGAGACCGCGCTGATCCTCGGGGAGTTTTACCGCCGTCAGGACGCGTGGAAGTTCCGCTGTGTCGCACAAGGCTTCGCGGGTGGCCTGGAGCCGCTGGCCAAGCACTTCGGCGTCGACGTTGCCGCGCCTTCCGGCAGCCCGACGCAAAGCCCTCCCGCGCAGGCCCCGGCGCCCGTACCGGCGCCGGCGCTCGCACCGGTACCGCCTGGCGCGCCGACGTCCACGATCCGACTCAGCAAAATCACGCTCGACAAGTCACGGCCCAGCATCAGTCTCGAGAAGACCGCTGCCGGCTTCGGTGAAATCAAGGTGAACCTGAACTGGAACCAGGGTACGAGTGGCCTGCTCGGCGGCTTCCTGGGAAAACGCGGTGCCATCGACCTGGACCTGGGTTGCCTGTTTGAAATGCAGGACGGACTCAAAGGGGCCGTGCAAGCGCTCGGCAAGCGTTTCGGCGATCTGCGGGAGGAACCCTACATCCAGTTGATGGGCGATGACCGTACCGGCTCGGTTGCCGACGGCGAGTGGCTTCGCATCAATGGGCAACAGTGGAACAAGATCGAACGCATCCTGATTTTCGCGTTCATCTACGACGGCGCGCCGAACTGGAAGGCCACCGACGGTGTTGTAACCATTTTCGTGCCCGGCCAGTCCGAAATCGAAGTTCGCATGAACGAGGAGGGAGGCCGCCACGGCATGTGCGCGATTGCCCTGCTTGAAAACGTGAACGGGGCCGTCAAGGTCTCTCGCCGAGTCGACTTCCACCCCGGGCACGAGGAAATGGATCGTGCCTACGGCTGGGGTATGCGCTGGAAAGCAGGCTCCAAGTAACCATTGACCCGGCAGGGCCGCCCGGCCCCGCTCACTGAGAGGAAACACATGCTCGACTGGCTGAAAACCAACGCGGCCAAAGCCCGCGAAACCTTGACCATCGAAGTCGCCAAATTCAAGAACCGGACGTTCATGGAGGCAACCGCCAATGCTTGCGCGCTGATCTCCGCCGCGGATGGCGAGATCAAATCCGAAGAGAAGCTGAAGATGGTCGGCTTCATCAACAACTCCCCGGAATTGAAGGTCTTCAACCTGAGCGACGTGATCGCGGTGTTCAGCGACGCCTGCGGCAAGTTCGAATTCGATTTCCAGATCGGCCAGGCCGAGGCGCTGAAGGCCATCGGCAAGATCAAGGGCAAGGACGGCGAAGCACGCCTGCTGGTGCGCGTGGCCTGTGCCATCGGCGCATCCGACGGCCATTTCGACGACAAGGAAAAAGCAGCTTGCCGCCTGATTTGCCTGGAGCTCGGCTTGAACCCGGCTGACTTCGAACTGTAGGAAACCGAAACGTGGAAACGACACACATTGGCTTCCCGCCGTTGACCATGGCGGTATTCGTCGGCCTGGCGCTGGCCGCCCTGCTGCTCGACATGGTTACCCACCGCGACGACAAGCCGATCACCCTCGCCCGGGCGTCCATCTGGTCGGTATTCTGGGTGGCCATCTCCCTTGCATTCGCCGGCTTCCTGTACGTGCAGCATGGCGCGGAAGTGGCCAGCCTGTTCCTTACCGGCTATGCGCTGGAGAAAGTCCTCTCCGTCGACAACCTGTTCGTCTTCATGGCGATCTTCGCCTGGTTCAAGGTACCGGACGGCTTGCGTCACCGCATCCTGCACTGGGGCATCATCGGGGCCATCGTATTCCGTGGTGTCTTTGTCGTCATCGGCACCGGCCTGCTGGCATTCGGGCCCTGGGTCGAGATCGTCTTCGCGCTGATCGTGGCGTGGACCGCCGTCATGATGCTCAAGGGCGGTGACGACGATGACGAGGCGAAGGATTACTCGCAGCATCTCGCTTGCCGCTTCGCGAAAAAGCTCTTCCCCGTATGGCCCAGGCTGCACGGCCACAAATTTTTCGTGAGCCGCAAGCAGCTCGAGGCGGAAGTACGGACGCCCGAGAGGGACATGAGCCTGGCGGCCAAAGGCGGTCTTTTCGCTACGCCGCTGTTCCTCTGCCTGGTCGTGATCGAAGTGTCCGACGTCCTGTTCGCGTTCGACTCGGTCCCGGCGGTCATCGCAGTCAGCCGTGAACCGCTGATCGTCTACTCGGCGATGCTGTTCGCCATTCTTGGCCTTCGCACGCTGTATTTCGTTCTGGAAGCGCTGAAGCGCTACGTGGTGCATCTGGAAAAGGCCGTGGTCGTATTGCTGTTCTTCATCGCGGCGAAGTTGGGCTTGAACGCGACCGACCATCTGTTCCACCACGGTATCAGCATCTCCCCGAACACCAGCCTGCTCATCGTCATGGTGGTCCTGGCAATCGGAATCCTGGCCAGCGTGATCTTCCCGAACAAGGAAGAGGCGCGAGCCGAAAATCAGTAACCCGTCACAACCCAAAGGAGCTGTTTTCATGGCACTGACTCTTCAAAAAGGCGGCAACCTCTCCCTGTCCAAAACCGATCCGAGCCTGACCCGAATCCTGGTTGGCCTCGGCTGGGACCCGCGCGCGACCGATGGCGCGGAGTTCGATCTGGACGCCAGCGCCTTCCTGCTGGGGGCCAACGGCAAAGTCCGCGGTGAAGCCGACTTCATCTTCTACAACCAATTGCGCAGCCAGGACGGCTCCGTCGAGCATACCGGCGACAACCGTACCGGCGCGGGTGACGGCGACGACGAAGTCATCAAGGTCGACCTGAGCCGCGTTCCGGCCGACATCGACAAGATCGCCTTCACGGTCACCATCCACGACGCCGAAGCGCGCAAGCAGAACTTCGGCCAGGTCAGCAATTCGTTCATCCGCGTCGTGAACGAGATTTCCGGCGCCGAGGTGGTCCGCTACGACCTGGCGGAAGACGCCTCCACCGAAACCGCGATGATCTTCGCGGAGTTGTACCGCAGCAGCGGCGAGTGGAAATTCCGCGCCGTCGGCCAAGGCTACGCCGGCGGCCTGCGTGCCCTGGCCAACGGCTACGGCATGAACTTCTGAACGGTCTCCTCACCTGAACAAGGAATCACACCATGGCTGTAAGTCTGTCCAAAGGCGGTAACGTCTCCCTGTCGAAAGAGGCCCCGGGCCTGAGCGAAATCGTCGTCGGCCTGGGCTGGGACCCGCGCGTCACCGACGGCACCGAGTTCGACCTCGACGCCTCGATCTTCGTCACCGGTGAAAACGGCAAAGTCCTGAGCGACGCCAGCTTCATCTTCTACAACAACAAGAAGTCCGCCGACGGTTCGATCGAGCACCTGGGCGACAACCGTTCCGGCCAGGGCGAGGGTGACGACGAGCAGGTCAACGTGAAGCTGACTGGTCTGGCGGCCGATGTGAAGAAGCTGGTCTTCGCCGTCACGATTCACGATGCCGAGGCCCGCAAGCAGTCATTCGGCCAGGTGAGCAACGCCTATATCCGCGTCGTCAACAAGGCCGACGGCAAGGAAATCGCCCGCTACGACCTGTCCGAAGACGCTTCGACCGAAACCGCCATGATCTTCGGCGAGTTGTATCGCCACAACGACGAGTTCAAGTTCAAGGCGATCGGACAAGGTTTCACGGGTGGCCTGAAGCCTCTGGCGGAAGCCCACGGTGTGAGCATCGGCTGATCCGAAAGGCTGGAAAATCTCCAGCCTGACCGATCGCGCCGTTCAGTTCGTCGCTGAACGGCGCGATCCACGCATGAGGTCGGTCGACATGCGTGAAAGCCAACGGGGCAAGCCACGCTCACCGAAACACGTTCACCGCCTCCACCAGCCGCGTCGCCTGCTGCTTCAGGCTCTCCGACGCCGCCGTGCTCTGCTCGACCAGCGCCGCGTTCTGCTGCGTGATGTTGTCCAGATGCACGACTGCCTGGTCGACCTGCGCAACCCCCGTGCTCTGCTCGGCCGTCGACGAGCTGATCTCCGCGATCAAATCCGACACGCGCTTCACCTGCGTGACGATGTCCTCCATCGTCTTGCCCGCGCCATCGACGATCCGCGCGCCCGATTCGACGCGCTCGACGCTCGCACCGATCAGCGTCTTGATCTCCTTCGCCGCATTCGCGCTGCGTTGCGCGAGCGCCCGCACTTCGCCCGCAACCACCGCGAACCCGCGCCCCTGATCGCCGGCCCGCGCGGCCTCCACCGCCGCGTTCAGCGCAAGGATGTTGGTCTGGAACGCGATGCCGTCGATCACGCCGATGATGTCCGAGATCTTCCGCGAGCTGGCCGTGATGTCGTTCATCGTCGCGACCACCTCGCTCACCGCGTGCCCGCCGCGCCCCGCCGCTTCGCTCGCGGACACCGACAACTGGTTCGCCTGCAGCGCCGTCTCCGCATTGCTCGACACGGTCGCCGTCATTTCGGCCATCGACGCGGCCGTCTGCTGCACGCTCGTCGACGCCTGCTCGGTGCGCGCGCTCAGGTCGTTGTTGCCCTGCGCGATCTCGTTGCTCGCGCGCTGCACGTTGTGCACCTGCTCGCTGACGTCGTCGACGAGCCAGCGGAACATCAGGCCGAGCTGGTTGATCGTGCGCAGCGTCATGCCGATCTCGTCGACGCGGTTCATCCGCACGCCGCTACGGCTTTCGCCGGTCGCCACGCGCAGCGCCTCGTCGCGCAACTGCATGAGCGGGCGCGCAATCTGCGCATCGAGCCACAGCCCCGCAGCAGCCGCAGCGCCGGCCGTCACCGCGGCGAACGCGGCGAGCCCGCCGCCGGCCAGCCCGCACGCCCAGCCGCCGGCCACCACGACCGGCGCGAGTACGCACAGCGACGCATGGAGCCGCGCGCGCACCGACATCGTCTGGAACAGCGACAGGAAACCGGCCACGCCCTTGCGGACGATCAGCCCCTTGTGAAAATGCCGGTTGCCGGCCCGGCCTTCACGGAATTCCTTGTAGAGCGCCTCCGCAGCCGCGATCTCGTCGCGCGTCGCTTTCGTGCGCACCGACATGTAGCCCTTCGGCTCGCCGTTGCGCATGACCGGAATCGCATTCGCGCGCACCCAGTAGTGATCGCCGTTCTTGCGGCGGTTCTTCACGAGCGCAGTCCACGGCTCGCCGCCCTTGAGCGTCGCCCACATGTCGGCGAACGCCTCCTTCGGCATGTCCGGATGCCGCACGACGTTGTGCGGCTGGCCTTCGATCTCGTCGGGGGAAAATCCGCTGACCTGGATGAAGGCCGCGTTCGCGTAGGTGATGTAGCTGTTCGCGTCGGTGGTCGACATCAGCGTCGCGTCATCGGGAAAATCGAATTCGCGTTGCGTGACGGGCTGGTTGTTGCGCATCGTGTGGAGCTCCGGGTGACGGATCTTGCGTCCGCTTGTCGATTGATTCGAGACCCCGCGCATTGCGGTCTATCCACATGCACGTTGGTCCTGCCCCTGCG
This sequence comes from Burkholderia sp. SRS-25, assembly GCF_004343765.1. Classification (NCBI taxonomy): domain Bacteria; kingdom Pseudomonadati; phylum Pseudomonadota; class Betaproteobacteria; order Burkholderiales; family Burkholderiaceae; genus Burkholderia; species Burkholderia sp. SRS-25. Next base: position 307,374 of record NZ_PTXM01000011.1, on the reverse strand, counting down.
CTTTCGGCAAATTCCACGAAAACATTATGGTGCATTCGGGAAAATATGCATTAGAAACGCATCATCTTGTCTTTACCAAATAACTTGTTTATAGATGAAACTAAACACCAAGTCAGGCAACGGTTCGGCGGACGTTCGCCTGACGATTCAACGGAACTCGCCTGAATCGATTCAAAGCAAAAGCGTTAAATATTGAATAAGAATATTTCTCGTTTGGCGTATTTCTAATGAATCGAAAACCCTGAACGCGCATTGCGCGCGTCAACCCGGATGTATTGATTTGGCGCGCACATCACGTGCGCGCCCCCGACGATCACCGGAACACGTTCACCGCATCCACGAGACGCGTTGCCTGCTGCTTCAGGCTCTCCGACGCCGCCGTGCTCTGCTCGACCAGCGCGGCGTTCTGCTGCGTGATGTTGTCCAGATGCACCACCGCCTGGTCGACCTGCGCAACTCCCGTGCTCTGCTCGGCCGTCGACGAGCTGATCTCCGCGATCAGGTCCGACACGCGCTTCACCTGCGCAACGATGTCCTCCATCGTCTTGCCTGCCTCGTCCACACGCCGCGCGCCCGATTCGACGCGCTCGACGCTCGCGCCGATCAGCGTCTTGATCTCCTTCGCCGCATTCGCGCTGCGCTGCGCGAGTGCCCGCACCTCGCCCGCGACCACCGCGAAGCCGCGCCCCTGCTCGCCTGCGCGTGCCGCTTCCACGGCCGCGTTCAGTGCAAGGATGTTGGTCTGGAACGCGATGCCGTCGATCACGCCGATGATGTCGGCAATCTTGCGAGAACTGGCCGTGATGTCGCTCATCGTCGTGACGACCTCGCCCACCGCCTGTCCGCCACGCCCGGCCGCCTCGCTGGCCGACATCGCGAGCCGGTTCGCCTGCAGCGCGGTCTCCGCGTTGCTGTCGACCGTCGCGGTCATCTCGGCCATCGACGCGGCCGTCTCCTGCACGCTCGACGCCGCCTGCTCGGTGCGCGCGCTCAGGTCGTTGTTGCCCTGCGCGATCTCGTTGCTCGCGCGCTGCACGTTGTGCACCTGCTCGCTGACGTCGTCGACGAGCCAGCGGAACATCAGCGCGAGCTGGTTGATCGTGCGCAGCGTCATGCCGATCTCGTCGACGCGGTTCATCCGCACGCCGCGCCGGCTTTCGCCGGTCGCGACGTTCAGCGCCTGGTCGTGCAGCCGCTTCAGCGGACGCACGATCTGCGCATCGAGCCACAGGCCGGCCGCCGCCGTCACGCCGACCGTCACACCGGCAAACGCCGCGAGCCCGCCGCCCGCCAGCCCGCATGCCCAGCCCGCGCCAACGACCGCCGGCGCGAGCACGCACAGCGCCGAGTGCACACGCGCGCGCACCGACATCGTCTGCGACAGCGACGCGATGCGCATCAGCCCCGTGCGGATCACCAGCCCCTTGTGGAACCGGCGCTGGCCGGCCTTGCCTTCGCGGAATGCGCGATACAGCGCATCGGCAGCCTCGGACTCGTCGTGCGGCGCCTTCGTGCGCACCGACATGTAGCCTTGCGGCTCGCCGTTGCGCATCACGGGAATCGCGTTCGCACGCACCCAGTAGTGATCGCCATTCCTGCGTCGGTTCTTCACGAGCGCGGTCCACGGCTCGCCGCGCCTGAGCGTCGCCCACATGTCGGCAAACGCTTCGCGCGGCATGTCCGGGTGGCGCACCACGTTATGCGGCTGGCCGACGAGTTCCTCGTTCGTGAAACCGCTCACCTGTGCGAACGTCGTGTTGGCGTAGGTGATGATGCTGTCTGCGTCGGTCGTCGACATCAGCGTGACGTCGTCGGGAAAATCGAATTCCTGTTGGGTAACGGGCTGGTTATTGCGCATGCAAGGCTCCGAAAAGCGGATCTGACGTCCGCGTCGCGCTGACTTCACGCTCAGTAGCCGAAAAACGGTTTATCGCTTTACGACGGTCTTCATCTGACTGTCGGCATATTGGGGAAAAACCTTACCCTTTCTTCGCATAAAATATTCAATTCGGCGGCCACCATGATTTCGATCAAATAATCCGGCAATATTCGCCACGCGCGTTCATTCATATGCAACGCCGCACCGCCCGGCCACGCCGCGCGGCAGGTCAATGCCGCCGGCCGTTACACTCGGCGAAACGATTCCGTCTATCCTGCTCCATTCAACCAGCATTCGAATTCGATGAAAAAGGCATTGCACGAACTGAATCGGCTGTCCTGGAATACGGCGACAGTCGCGCATAACAGCCATAAAGGCGATCAGGCCGCATTTTTCCGCGCAGGCGGCTCGACGCTCTTTCCGGAAGAGCGCGAACTGCTCGGCGACGTCGGCGGGCTGCGGCTCCTGCACCTGCAGTGCAACGCGGGGCAGGACACGCTGAGCCTCGTGCGCGCCGGTGCGGACGCGACGGGCGTCGACATCTCCGACGAAGCGATCGCCTTCGCACGACAACTGTCGGCCGACGCGGGCCTGCCCGCACGCTTCGAGCGCGCCGACGTGCTCGAATGGATGCCCGAGGCCGCCGCGCGCGGCGAGCGCTTCGCTCGCGTGTTCACGTCGTACGGCGCGATCTGCTGGCTGTCCGACCTGAACGCGTGGGCGCGCGGGATCGCCGCGCTGCTCGCGCCCGGCGGCCGTTTCGCGATGGTCGAGTTCCATCCGTTCGCGCTGTATTTCGACGAACACTGGAAGCCGCACTACGACTATTTCAAAGGCGATGCGACCGAGGAGCCGGCAGGTGTCGGCGATTACGTTGCCGCATCCGGCACGGGGCTCGGCGCGCAGCACGACCATCCGGGCGTCGTCGATTTCGCGAACCCGCATCCGAGCTACGAGTTCATGTGGGGCATCGGCGAAGTCGTGAACGCGCTCTTAGCGGCCGGGCTCGCGATCGACCGCCTGACCGAATATCCGTATGCGAACGGCTGGAAAGGCTTCGACGGCATGCGCGAGCTGGACGGCCGCCGGATGGTGCCGCCCGACGGCATGCCGCGCCTGCCGCTGATGTATGCGATCGCCGCGCATCGGGAGGCCGCATGACGCGCCGCACCGCCGCCGAACGCGACGCATTGTCCGCCCGCCTGCTCACGCGCAACGACGTACCGCTCGTGTGGACCATCGACCGGCGCGAGATCATCGAGCACCTGTACGTGCTGCGCGACGGTGCACTGCATCTCGTTCCCGACTTTTATGACGTCGCGGGCTGGCCCGACGGCGAAGCCGACCACTACACGCCGATCCTGCTCGACTGCCACGATCGCGGCGGCTGGTGCGTCGGCACGTTCGACGGCGCGCGGCTCGTTGCGGCGGTCTTCGTCGACAGCCATCCGCTCGGCCCGCACGGCGACATGCTGCAGTTGAAGTTCCTGCACGTAAGCCACGACTGGCGCGGCTGCGGGCTCGGCGAGCAGCTCTACCGCGCGGCCCGTGAGCAGGCGCGCGCGATGGGCGCTGCACGCCTGTATGTGTCCGCGACGCCGTCGCAGAACACGATCGACTTCTACCTGCGGCTCGGCTTCACGGTCAGCGCGTCGCCCGACCCGGCGCTGTACGCGCTCGAGCCGGAAGACATTCATCTGGAAGGGCCGACGGCCTGACGCACCGGCGCGCGGGTGAAGCGTAGAATTTCCCGCTTTGCCGCGGCCACCATCGGCATCATGGAGAGCAAAATTGCAGAATGAAGCGCAGCCGCAAACCATGCCGAAGATCCTCGTCAGCATGTGCGTGATCGGTCATCCGGTCCGTTACAACGGCTCGGCCAAGACCGCCGCACACGAGGCGCTCGAACGGTGGCAGCGCGAAGGGCGCCTCGTGCCGGTCTGCCCCGAACTGGCCGGCGGCTTCAGCGTGCCGCGCCCGCCCGCCGAAATCGCCGACGGCGAATCGGGGCAGCGGGTGCTGGCGGGCGCAGCGCGCATCGTCGATGTCAACGGCGCCGACGTGACGGCGCCGTTCGTATCCGGCGCGCACACCGCGCTGACCCTCGCGCGCGCGCACGGTTGCCGCTTCGCGATCCTCGCCGACGGCAGTCCGTCGTGCGGCAGCACGTTCATTTATGACGGGAGTTTCGAGAGCCGGCGGCACGCGGGCGCCGGTGTCACGGCGGCGTTGCTGCGCGAGCATGGCATCGAAGTGTTCGCGGACACCGAGATCGATGCGCTCGATGCACGCCTCAAGCAGTTGTCGCAGGCCGGTTAACGACGATGCGCGGCACGAGAACCCTCGTGCCGCGCATCGTTTCGGACAGCGCGAAGCGGCAACCTGCCGCTTCGCCGCGTGACGCAGGTCAGACGCGTTCGATTGCGATCGCGATGCCCTGGCCGACGCCGATGCACATCGTGCACAGCGCAAAGCGGCCGTTCGTGCGATGCAGCTGGTACATCGCGGTCGTCACGAGACGTGCGCCCGACGCGCCGAGCGGATGGCCCAGCGCGATCGCGCCGCCGTTCGGGTTCACGCGCGGATCGTCGTCGGCCACGCCGAGCATGCGCAGCACCGCGAGACCTTGCGACGCGAACGCCTCGTTCAGCTCGATCACGTCGAACTGGTCGATCGTCATCCCGAGCCGGGCGAGCAGCTTCTGCGTGGCCGGCGCGGGCCCGATGCCCATCACGCGCGGTGCGACGCCGGCCGTCGCGATACCCAGCACGCGTGCGCGCGGCGTCAGGCCGAAGCGCTTCGCGGTTTCTTCGTTCGCGAGCAGCAGCGCGGCTGCACCGTCATTGACGCCCGACGCGTTGCCGGCCGTCACCGAGCCGTCCGGGCGCACGACGCCCTTCAGCTTCGCCAGCGTTTCGAGCGACGTCTCGCGCGGATGCTCGTCGCGCGACACGACCAGCGGATCGCCCTTCTTCTGGGCAATCGTGACCGCGACGATTTCCTCGGCGAGCGTGCCGTCCTGCTGCGCCCGCGCGGCCTTCTGCTGGCTGCGCAGCGCGAACAGGTCCTGATCGGCGCGGCTGATGTTGTAGTCGACCGCGACGTTCTCGGCCGTCTCCGGCATCGAATCGACGCCGTGCAGCTGTTTCATCAGCGGATTGACGAAGCGCCAGCCGATCGTCGTATCGTAGATATCGGCCTGGCGCGCGAACGCGCTCGCGGCCTTGCCCATCACGAACGGCGCGCGCGTCATGCTCTCGACGCCGCCCGCGACCATCAGCGCGGCCTCGCCGGACTTGATCGCACGCGCGGCCACGCCGACCGCATCCATGCCGGACCCGCACAGGCGGTTGATCGTCGAACCCGGCACGCCCTGCGGCAGGCCCGCGAGCAGCGCCGACATGCGCGCGACGTTGCGGTTGTCCTCGCCGGCCTGGTTCGCGCAGCCGTAGATCACGTCGTCGATCGCCGTCCAGTCGACGTCGCGGTTGCGCTCGACGAGCGCCTTGAGCGGCACCGCGCCCAGGTCGTCGGCGCGCACGCCGGACAGTGCACCGCCGTAACGCCCGATCGGCGTACGGATCGCATCACACAGAAAAGCTTCGGTCATCAGTGTCTCCGGTCCCAGGACAGGCTGGGGGAATGAACAGGGCGCGCCCCTTGCATTGCCCGTCGGGATGCGCTTAAATGTTCTATATACGAACATAAGATCGTGTATCGAACGTTCAACGCATCATAGGGAGTGCGGGGACGACCTGTCAAGCGCGCGGTCCGTCGCGCGGTTGGCGTGTCGGGCCCCATGCGCTATCTTCTCGGCTGCACGATATTCCAGGCGCTCATGACAACCGAAGACACTCAGACGAAACCCGGCGACTCCTATGTCCAGTCGTTCGCGCGCGGCCTCGCGGTGATCCGCGCATTCGACGCGGCCCGTCCGGAGCAGACGCTCACCGAGGTCGCGTCGGCCACCGGGCTCACGCGCGCGGGGGCGCGCCGGATCCTGCTCACGCTGCAGACGCTCGGCTACGTCGAGGCCGACGGCCGGCTGTTCCGGCTCACGCCGAAGATCCTCGAGCTCGGCTTCGCGTACCTCACGTCGATGCCGTTCTGGAATCTCGCCGATCCCGTGATGGAACAGCTGTCCGCGCAGATCCACGAAAGCTGCTCGGCAGCCGTGCTCGACCGCACCGAGATCGTCTACGTGCTGCGCGTGCCGACCCGCAAGATCATGACGATCAACCTGTCGATCGGCAGCCGGCTACCCGCGTATTGCACGTCGATGGGCCGCGTGCTGCTGTCCGCGCTCGACGACGCCGAGCTCGACGAGACGCTCGCGCAAAGCGGCATCCGCGCGCATACGCCGCGCACGATCACCGACCTCGGCGAACTGAAGGCGGCGATCGCGCAGGTGCGCCAACAGGGCTGGGCTGTGGTCGACCAGGAACTCGAAGTGGGCCTGATGTCGTTGTCCGCGCCGATCCGCAACCGGCGTGGACAGATCATCGCTGCTATGAACATCAGCGGCAACGCACAGCGGCATACCGCGAAGCAGATGGTGAAGGAGTTTCTCGGGCCGCTGCAGCAGGCAGCGCAGACGGTGTCGGAGCTGGTGGCGCGGCGGGGGTGAGTACGAGCCGCCACGCAACGCTTCGGCCTCGTGGAACCCGCGCGCCTGGTCGTCCTGGACCGACAGCAGCCCGCACATAGGCAGACCACGGTGGCGTGAAGCGCTGTGCCTGTTCGTCGAGCCTTCTCGACTGTACCGGTGCCGGGGACGATTCGCCAGACACTGTCTGGCGGATTGGCGTGGCTCAGAAGAATGATCGGTTCTGCTGCAAGTTCCGACGACCGAACCCAAGACCGTCCCAATGTGTCCAGCTCAATTGTCGCATCAGCGATACGACAATCTGCTCGTCAGGAAAGGTGACGGCAATCTGCACCACGGGGCGAAAATTCTTCACGGCGAGGCCACCGCCGTCATCTTCCGTCAACGGCGCCGACATCGGCGTGCTGCCGAACCGTCGTCGCAGTGAAATAAAAAAACGGGCGGCACAGGCCGCCCGCAAAACTCCAATCGCTCTGCAACATCCTTCTTGCAAAACACGGAGCGAACTCCGCGTCGCTCAATTTACGGGCATGCGTACGCCCGTTCAATTTGACAGGAACGAAATTGCGCTCCGAATCCGTCGGACACGGCATCGTTACGCACCGAGCAGCATCCCCGTTCGCACCGGCACCGTGCCCGTCACGCGGCCGAGCGGCGCGCCGGCCGTGACGAACCGGATCGCGCGGCGCATATAGAACACGCCATCGGTCGCGCTCGAGATCGTCGTGATCTTGTCCGTCAGCGGATCGACGATGTCGAACAGCGGATCGCCGGCGCAGATCGTCGCGCCGATCGCCGCGCGGTGTACGAGGATCCCGCTCACCGGCGCATGGAACTGCTCGCTGCCTGCCAGCGGCGTGGCCGGCGCGGCGAGCGGCGGCAGCGGCTTGCGTTCGCCCTGCACCGCACCGCGCCATACGAGATAGTCGACGAGCGCATCGGCATCGCGTTCCGCATGGTCGTACGTCACGTCGCGCTGGCCACGGCACTCGACCGTCACGGCCACGGTGCCGGCCGCCATCGGCGTGCCCGCCGGCAAGTGCTGCCGCAACTGCGTCCACAGCAGGTGATGCGCATCGTCGAACGCATGCCCGCCCGAATCCTCGGCGAGCAGCGACACCTCCGAGCCGAGATAACGCGCGAGCGGCTCGACTTCCGGCCATGCGGTATCGCTCGTGTACACGTGCATCACCGCTTCGAGCGAACAATGCAGGTCGATCACCACATCGGCGTCGAGCGACAGCTTCAGCAGCGCCAGCTGCAGTGAATCGAACTCCGTACGCGGCGCGATCTCGTCGAGCGCCACGCCGACGCATTCGCGCACGATCGCGCGATTGCGTTCGCCGTCGTCGCCTAGCCGGTCGTGCGCACGCGCGGCGATTTCCGCGAGCGGCAGGAAGCCGCGATTGAAGTTGCGGCCGCTCGCCAGATCGAAACGACCGATGAACTGCCCGAGCAGATGATGATTGAGGCCGACCGGATTCGCGACCGGCACGAGCACGATCTCGGCCGCCAGCCGGCCGTCGGCATCGAGCTGCGCGAGACGCTGCTTCAGCACGAACGCCGCGAGCATCGCGGGTGTCTCGTCCGCGTGCAGCGCGGCCTGCAGGTAGATCTTGCGGCCGGTGTCGGCCGGCCCGAAATGAAAGCTCGTCAGCGTGCGCTGCGTGCCGATCGACGGCGACAGGAGCGGCGTGGTGCGAATCTGCATCGATGGTCTCGAACGAAATGAAAACGAAGAAGCGGGTGAAACGTCGAGGTCGCCCGGCGCTCAATCGCCGTACGGGTTGAAGTCGAAATACTTCTTCGCGATCCGGTCGTACGTGCCGTCCTTCAGCATCGATGCGATCGCGCCGTCGATCGACGCCTTGAGCGCCGTATCCGACTGCCGCATGCCGATGCCCACGCCGCGATCGCCCATGTCGAGCGGCGCACCGACGAACGCGAAACCGTTGCCCTTCGGCGTGCGCAGGAAGCCGTAGTCGGCTTCCACCGTGCCCAGCAGCGCCGCGTCGAGGCGGCCGTTGACGAGATCGGCGAACACGTCGTCCTGGCTCTTGTACGGCACCACGCTGACGCCGGCCGGCGCCCAGTGCGCGAGCGCCCACGATTCGAACTGCGTGCCCGACTGCACGCCGACGCGCTTGCCCGCAAGCGACGCGGTCGTGCTGTCGACGCCGCTGCCGGGCCGCGCGACGAGCCGCGACTTGAAGCGGAACAGCTTCGACGAGAACAGGATCTGCTTCTCGCGCTTCCCGGTGATCGCCATCGACGACAGGATCGCGTCGATCTTCCGCGCCTGCAGTGCGGGAATCATCCCGGAGAATTCGAGTTCGACCCACTGGCAGCGCAACTGCGCGCGGCGGCAGATCTCGTTGCCCAGATCGACGTCGAAGCCCTTCAGGCTGCCGTCGGGCGCCTTCGAATCCATCGGCGGATAGGTCGGATCGATGCCGAGGCGCACGGGGCGCGCATCGAGTGCGTGTGCGGCGCCGGCCGCGAACGCAAGGCACAAGGAAACGAGCGGAAGGAGAGTACGTTTCATGGTCGACGAAGGGCAGGACGATGGGCAAACGGCACGAGCCGGACTGCCTGCGATCGTAGTGCGCACGCGCCGCCGCCGGAATCGCCCGCTGCCTTATCATGATCACTTTTCCCGATCACCGGCCCCGCGCTTGCCCATGGCGTTCACGCTCTCCCAGCTCCGCATCTTCCAGGCCGTCGTCGAGCACGGCAGCCTGCGCGCCGCCGCACGCGCGCTCGATCTCGCGCAGAGCGGCGTCACGCAGCAGCTGCAGAGCCTCGAGGCGACGCTCGGCGCGACGCTGTTCACGCGCACCAATCGCGGGATCGTGCCGACGGCCGTCGGCCAGCGGCTGCTCGCGCGCTCCGGTTCGATCCTCGGCGAATGCGAGCAGGTCGAGCGGGAGATCCGGCAACTGAGCGGCGCGTACGAAGGCACCGTCACGCTCGGCCTCGTGGCCGAGCCGCTGATCGACGCGTTCGCGCCGGTGCTGAGCGCGTTCCGCGCGCGCTTCGACAAGGTCGACGTGCATCTGCGCACCGGCACGTCGCGGATGATGATTGGCTGGCTGCGGGAAAGCGCGGTGGATTTCGCGATCGCGCTCGTCGCGAAGCAGACCGACACGACCGATCTCGCGGTCACGCCGCTGCGTACGTCGGCGCCGGTGGTCGTGTGCCGCAACGGGCACCCGGCGATGCACGCGCAATCGCTCGCCGAACTGGCCGGCTACGCGTGGGTGTCGACCCGCTCGCCGAACCTGAGCGCGGACCCCGTCGTCAACCGGCTGCTCGCGTACTTCGACGTGCACGGCCTGCCGCCGCCGAAGATCCTCGCCACCGTCGAAGGGATGTTCGAGACGCTGCAACTCGTCACGCAGACCGATTGCCTGTCGCTTGAAACAGAAGCCGTGACGCGGCACGGGCCGTTTGCCGGTGCGCTCGCGAAGGTGCCCGTGCGCGAACAGGCCGAATCGCAGGACATCTGCCTTCTGCAACGCGCGGCCGTGCCGCTCACGCCGGCCGCGCAGGAACTCGCGACGATGCTCGCGTCGTACCTGAGGGTGGTGCGCGGGCGGTAAGCGCATATGACCGTTTGCCGCCCGTCGTGCTGCGCCGCGCCGCGCGTCAGTCCATCGAATCCCGCGCCGTCTCGCGCAGCATCGCCACCGCGATCAGCGACAGCACCACGCATACAGCCACGTAGCCGGCCGGCGCGAGCTTGCTGCCGCTCGTCTTCACGAGCCAGGTCGCGATCAGCTGCGCGGTGCCGCCGAAGATCGTCACCGCGAGCGCATACGCGATCGAGATGCCGGTCGCGCGCACTTGGCGCGGCAGCGACTCGCACATCAGCGCCATTTCCGACGCCGAGCCGAGCGAATAGAACAGCAGCATCAGCGCGGTCAGCGGCAGAATCACCGACAGCGTCGGGTGATGGTTCATCAGCCAGAACGCCGGGAACAGCAGCGCGACCAGCACGCCGCGGCCGACGAAGATCGGCAGGCGCCGGCTGCCGAGCTTGTCCGACAGCCAGCCGAACAGCGGGCACGTGACCAGCATCACGCAGCCCGACGCGACGCCGACGAACATCGACAGTTTCATCGGCAGGCCGAGCGTGTGGATCGCATAGGTCGGCATGTAGAACGTCAGGATGTAGGTCGACACCGTGCCGCCCATCACCGTGAGCATCAGCAGCAGCACCGTGCGCGTGTGCTTCGAGAACAGCTCGTGCAGCACGCCGCGTTCGATGCCGTGATGGCTGCCGCCGGGCGCATCGTCGGCGAGCCGGCGGCGCAGGTACATGCCGACCGGCGCGATCAGCACGCCGACGAGGAACGGTAACCGCCACCCCCAGCTCTCCAGCGCGTCCCTGGTCATCGTGTTCGACAGCAGCGCCGCGAAGCCCGAACCCATCAGCGCGGCGCCGCCCTGCGTCGCAAGCTGCCAGCTCGCGCGGAACGCGCGGCGCGACGTGCCACCCTGTTCGAGCAGCGTCGACGTCGCCGCACCGAATTCCCCGCCCTGCGAGAAGCCCTGCATCAGCCGCGCGAACACGACCAGCAGCGGCGCGGCCACGCCCACCTGCGCATAGGTCGGCGCGATCGCGATCAGGCCCGTGCCGAGCGCCATCAGCATGATCGTCAGGTTCAACGCGGCCTTGCGCCCCTTGCGGTCCGCATAGACGCCGAGCACGACGCTGCCGAGCGGCCGCGTGAAGAAGCCGGCCGCGAACGTGGCGACCGACAGCAGCAGCGACGTGGTCGGATCGCTCGACGGGAAGAACAGCTTGCCGATCAGCACCGCGAAGAAGCCGTACACGGTGAAATCGAAAAATTCGAGCCAGTTGCCGATCACGGCCGCCGCGATCGCACCGCGCCGCGTGACGGCCAGTGCGCTGGCTTCGGCAGCCCCCGTCGACGCGGGGTGCAGCGCGAGATGGTCTTTCTGCATGGTTATCGTCCCTTCTCAATGCGACCGGAAGCGCCGGCCGCTCGCCCCGCCGCCGGCATCACTGCCCCAGGTAACGCTCCACGAGACGCGTCCAGTACGCCGCACCGATCGGCAGGTTGCGATCGTTGAAGTCGTATTTCGGGTTGTGCACCATGCAGCCGTCCTCGCCTTCGCCGTTGCCGAGCCGCACGAACGAGCCCGGCCGCTGCTGCAGCATGAATGCGAAATCCTCGCTGCCCATCAGCAGGTCGGTCTGCTCGACCACGTGCGCGTCGCCGACGAGTTCGCGCGCCACCTGCGCGGCGAAATCCGTTTCGGCATCCGTATTGACGACGACCGGATAGCCTTCGATGTATTCGACGTTCGCGCTCGCGCCATAGCTCGCAGCCTGCGTTTCGGCCAGCTCGGTGATGCGGCGCTTGAGCAGCGCGCGCACATCGGGGCTGAACGAGCGCACGCTGAGTTCGAGACGCGCGCCGTTCGGGATCACGTTGTTCGCAGTGCCCGCATGCATCGAGCCGACCGTGACGACCGCCGGCTGCGCGGGGTCGACGTTGCGCGCGACGATCGTCTGCAGCGCCATCACGATGCTCGCCGCCACGACCACCGGGTCGACCGTCAGGTGCGGCCGGGCCGCGTGGCCGCCGACGCCTTCGATCGTGATGATCGCCTTGTCGCCGGCCGACATGAACGGGCCGCGCCGCGTGAGGAATACGCCGGGTGCCGCGCCCGGATGGTTGTGCATGCCGAATACGGCATCGCACGGGAAGCGCTCGAACAGGCCGTCGTCGATCATCTTCTTCGCGCCGCTATCGACGCCGTGCTCTTCCGCCGGCTGGAAATACAGGTGCACGGTGCCGGAGAAATTGCGTGTCTTCGCGAGATGCTGCGCGGCGCCGAGCAGCATCGTCGTGTGGCCGTCGTGGCCGCACGCGTGCATCTTGCCGTGCGTGCCGCTCGCGTAGGGCAGCCCCGTCGCCTCGACGATCGGCAACGCATCCATGTCGGCGCGAATGCCGATGCTGCGCGTGCCGTCGCCCACGCGCAGCGTGCCGACCACACCCGTCTTGCCGACCCCGCGCGTCACCTGCCAGCCCCACTGTTCGAGCTTCTCGGCGACGAGCGCGGCCGTGTCGTGCTCTTCGTACGCGAGTTCGGGGTGGTGATGGATGTGGTGACGGATCTCGCGCAACCCGCCGGCGGCGGGCATCAGATCCTCGACTTCGGTGAATCGGGTATCGGTGGACATCAAGGGGCTCCGGCTGTTTGTCTGCGCACGCAACGGGTGCGTGCGGGAAAGCGAGCCACTATATCCAGCCGATATCGGTTCAATAAGATACGGAATTTTTCACCGTGATAAGGTTTTTTAATCAGGGTTAGTACGGACGATTCAGGTCCTGTTGATTTTTGAGACGAACGGTCTATTATTCCGACATGGACGCTCGAATCGATCCGCCTCGCCGCCGCGGCAGGCCACCCAAGCAGCACGACGACCTCGTCGCCACGCGTGACATGCTGCTGCGCACCGGGCTCGAGATCCTCACCGAAAAGGGCTTTTCCGCCACCGGGCTCGACGAGATCCTCGGGCGCGCCGGCGTGCCGAAGGGCTCCTTCTATCACTACTTCGACAGCAAGGAAGCGTTCGGCCTCGAACTGATCGACCGCTACGCCGAGTTCTTCGCCCGCAAGCTCGACCGCCATTTCAGCCAGCCAGAACGCTCGCCGCTGGCGCGCGTGCGCGCGTTCGTCGACGACGCCCGCGACGGCATGGCCCGCCATGCATACAGCCGCGGCTGCCTGATCGGCAACCTCGGACAGGAAATGGGCACGCTGCCGGAAAGCTTCCGCGCACGTCTGCGTGCGACGTTCGAAGACTGGCAGCACCGTCTGGCCGAATGCCTGCGCGCCGCGCAGCAGGCGGACGAGCTGGCGGATTCGGCCGACCCCGCCGAGCTGGCCGCGTTCTTCTGGATCGGCTGGGAAGGCGCGGTGCTGCGCGCGAAGCTCGAACGCAGCGACTCGCCGCTCGTGCTGTTCGCGCAGTTTTTCTTCAATGGATTGCCTCGCCGCTGAATTTTTTTACCATTTATTAGACGATCGGTCTAAAAAGGAGGACGCATGTTCCAGGGCATCGTGATCGACAAGGACGAAACCGGCCAGCACGCGCGGCTGCATACGCTGGAGGACGCGCAGTTGCCCGCCGGCAACGTGACGATCCGCGTGGGCTATTCGACGCTGAACTACAAGGACGGGCTGGCGATCACCGGCAAGAGCCCGGTCGTGCGCAAGTTCCCGATGGTGCCGGGCATCGATCTGGTCGGCGAAGTCGAAGCGAGCACGCACCCGGATTACCGCCCCGGCGATCAGGTCGTGCTCAACGGCTGGGGCGTCGGCGAAACGCACTGGGGCGGCCTCGCGCAGAAGGCGCGGGTCGACGGCGACTGGCTGGTGCCGCTGCCGTCCGCGTTTTCGCCGCAACAGGCGATGGCCATCGGCACGGCCGGCTACACCGCGATGCTGTGCGTGATGGCACTCGAGCGGCACGGCGTGCGCCCGGATGACGGCGAGATCGTGGTGACCGGCGCGGCAGGCGGGGTGGGCAGCGTCGCCACCGCTATCCTCGCCAAGCTGGGATACCGCGTCGTCGCGGTAACGGGCCGCCCCGCCGATGCCGACTACCTGCGGCAGCTCGGCGCGGCGGAGATCCTGGAGCGATCGCAATTCAGCGAGCCCGGCAAGCCGCTCGGCAAGGAACGCTGGGCCGGCGCCGTCGACGTGGCGGGCAGCCACGTGCTCGCCAACGTGTGCGCGACCACGCGCTACCGCGGCGTCGTGACGGCCTGCGGCCTCGCCGCCGGCATGGATTTCCCCGCGACCGTCGCGCCGTTCATCCTGCGCGGCGTCACGCTCGTCGGGATCGACAGCGTGATGTGCCCGCGCGTCGAGCGGCTGGAGGCCTGGCGCCGGCTCGCCTCCGACCTCGACGTCGAGAAGCTGGGCGCCATCGGTCGTCAGGTCGGCCTGAGCGAGGTCATCCCGCTGGCTGCGGAACTGATCAACGGCAAGGTGCGCGGCCGCATCGTCGTCGACGTGAACGCGTGACGCCGCTGCCGACCACCCGCGCCTCTTCAATCGGACGGCGGCTCGCGCGTCGAGTACGCCCGCGCCACGTTATCAAGGAGACCTCATGACTGCCGCAAACACCGCACCCATCAGCCGCTTTCCCGTGCCCGCGCTCGAAGACTTGCCCGAGGACATACGCGAACGCATCACAGCCGTCCAGGAAAAGTCGGGCTTCATCCCGAACGTGTTCCTGACGCTGGCGCATCGCCCGGACGAGTTTCGCGCGTTCATGGCGTACCACGACGCGCTGATGGACAAGCCGGGCAATCTCAGCAAGGCCGAACGTGAAATGATCGTCGTGGCCACCAGCGCCGTGAACCAGTGTCAGTACTGCGTGATCGCGCACGGGGCGATCCTGCGGATTCGCGCGAAGGATCCGCTGATCGCCGACCAGGTCGCCACCAACTACCGCAAGGCCGACATCACTGCCCGGCAGAAGGCGATGCTGGACTTCGCGATGAAGGTGTCGCAGGCCGCGCACCAGGTCGGCGAAGCAGATTTCGACACGCTGAAGTCGCATGGCTTCAGCGACGAGGACGCGTGGGATATCGCGGCGATCTCGGCGTTCTTCGGGATGTCGAACCGCATCGCGAACGTGACGAACATGCGGCCGAACGCGGAGTTTTACGCGCTCGGGCGTTGAGCTGGCGACGGCTGGGCGATCCGGGTGTACGCACGCCCGGTCTTCGAACGGCCATCGCAAGCACCGGCGCAAGGCGGGCACGGCACGGGTGCGCGCCGCCGACGCCGCCGCGACCGTCACGCCTACCCGACCTGCTTCAACGTCTGCAGCCCGTCCGGTAGCTTCGCGTCCGGGAACATCGTCGACAACGTCGTGTCGCGCCACCGCGCCGCCTCTTCCGCACGCTGCGCTTCCGCCTGCTCGCAGACGAACAGCGCATCGCCGCCGAGCAGCAGGCGCATCGGCACGTCGTCGCGGCGCGACAGTTCGACGATCAGCGCCGCGATCCGCGCCGGATCGCCGACCTCGTGGCCGCCGTATGCGCCGAGCATGTCGAGCATTTTCCCAACCGACGGCCGATAGTCGGGCAGCAGCCCGTCGACTTCACGCTTCGCCTGCGCGGCCCATTCGGTACGCATGCCGCCGGGCTCCAGCGTGCACACGCGCACGCCGAACGGTGCGGCTTCCTTCGCGAGCACGTCGCTGAATCCGCCGACCGCCCACTTCGCGGCCTGATACGCGGACAACCCGGGCGTCGCCGTGCGACCGCCCACCGACGACACCTGGAAGATGTGCCCCGCGCGCTGTGCGCGCATCGTCGGCAGCACCGCGCGCGTGAGGTTGATCACCCCGAACAGGTTCGTTTCGATCTGGTCGCGGAAATCGTCAGCGGCCATCTGCTCGAAGGGCGCCGTATGACCGTAGCCGGCGTTGTTCACGAGTACGTCGATGCGGCCGAACGCGTCGCGGGCGGCCGTCACCGCGTCCGCGGCGGCCGCTTCATCGGTCACGTCGAGCGCGACCGGCAGCAATCGATCGCCGTACCGCTCCACCAGATCCGCGAGCCGCGCGGAGTCGCGTGCGCCGGCCACCAGCCGGTCGCCCGCCGCCAGCACCGCTTCGGAAATCGCTCGCCCCAAGCCGCGGGCGGCACCCGTTACCAACCAGACTTTCGACATGTCGTGCTCCTTGATCGTGATAAAACCAAAAAATGACTGATTACTCACTCATTAAAATAGGCGATGAATCGATCGTTCATGACCTGCATCGCCCTGCTCCCCACTCGCTGCCCGCCATCGCGACGCGCGTCATCCCACGCGCCGCGATGGGCCCTCCCTGACTCACACCGCGTGCAACACGGCCCACAGCGCGCGAAACCCGGCTTCACGATACGCATCGGCCCGCGCCGGATCGCGCGAGATCGACTCCATCGCGGTTTCCGCGATCGACGTAAACAGCGCCGAGCAGAACGCATGCGCTTCGTCGTGGTTCAGCCCACCCGTCGCGGCGACCTGCTCGCGCAGCAGCGCACCGATTCCGCCGAAACCTTCAGCGCCGACCGCCCGATGCACGTCATCGATGCGGCCGCTCACGCCGAGCTGCCGCAGCGCGCGCCGGCCGTCCGGATTGGCGACACCCCACGACACGTAGCCGTTCCATGCATGCCGCACGGCCTGCTCGGCCGGCGCGTGCTCCGGAAAGCCGGTCATCATCGCGTCGCGCATGTCCGCCTTCAGGCTCACGTACAGCGCATTCAGCAACGCGTCCTTGGTCTCGAAGTACGTGAATACCGTGCCTTCCGCCACGCCGGCGAGCCGCGCGATACGCGCGGTCGTCGCACTCGCGCCGTCCTCGGCGAGCGCGCGTGCGGCCGCGGCGAGGATGGCTTCGTGCTTGTCGGGACTGCGCGGTCGGGCCACGTTCGATTCCTTTAATGAGTGAGCGCTCAATCATAATGGAGCGATCATACGGCATGCAAGTGCTGTTACATCCGGGGGAACCCACACGCAATCCATCAAAACCGTGCACTATTAGCGTTTTCACGTACTGGTGCGTTCAAGTATCGGCGCCTGGTGCCTCGACGTTCGTTTCACGTTCCCCGTTTCAAACCGCGAACCTCCCATGACGAATCAGCCTACCCAGACCGCGGCCGACCGGCCCGTCGACATGATCATCTTCGGCGGCGGCGGCGACCTGGCCGCCCGCAAGCTGTTGCCCGCGCTGTACATGGCGCACCTGCACTGCAACCTTCCGCCCGAGACGCGCATCATCGCGGTCGGCCGCCGCGACTGGGGCATCGACGGCTATCGCAAGTTCATGGACGAGCAGTCGCGCCCGTTCATCGACGAAAAGGCGTTCGATCCCGCGGCCTGGAGCCGTTTCCTCGACCTGTTCAAGTACGTGCTGATCGACGTGAACGCACCGGACGACTACCTGCGGCTCGCGGAAGCGGCGCGCGGCGACGCGATCCGCGTGTTCTACCTGTCGACGTCGCCGGAGCTGTTCACCACCATCTGCGACAACCTGTCGGCCGCGCACCTCGTCGACAAGCACTCGCGCGTCGTCCTCGAAAAGCCGCTCGGCCACGATCTCGCGTCCGCGAAGGCGATCAACGATGCGGTCGGCAAGCACTTCGAGGAATCGCAGATCTATCGGATCGACCACTATCTCGGCAAGGAAACCGTGCAGAACCTGATGGTGCTGCGCTTCGGCAACCCGATCTTCGGGCCGCTGTGGCAGGCGCCGAGCATCCGCAGCGTGCAGATCACGGTGGCGGAGACGGTGGGGGTCGGCAGCCGCGCGGGCTTCTACGACCATACCGGCGCGCTGCGCGACATGGTGCAGAACCACCTGCTGCAACTGCTGTGCATCGTCGCGATGGAGCCGCCGGTGTCGCTCGACCCGGACGCGGTGCGCGACGAGAAGCTGAAGGTGCTGCGCTCGCTGCGGCCGATGGCGGTGGCCGACGTCGCGCGCGACACGGTGCGCGGCCAGTACACGGCCGGCGCGGTCGACGGCCAGCCGGTGAAAGGCTATCTCGAGGAAGACAACGTGCCGGCCGACAGCCGCGCGGAAACCTTCGTCGCGCTGCGCGCGCACATCAACAACTGGCGCTGGGCAAACGTGCCGTTCTTCCTGCGCACCGGCAAGCGGCTGCAGCGCCGCCAGTCGGAAATCGTGATCGAGTTCGCGGACATGCCGTTCTCGATCATCCCGACCGGCCCGCGCCATTACAGCAACCGTCTCGTGATCCAGCTCCAGCCGGAAGAGTCGATCCAGCTGCAGATGCTCGCGAAGGAACCGGGCAGCGGGATGAACATGGTGCCCGTGAGCCTGAACCTCGACCTGCAGCAGGCGATTCCGGAGCGGCGCGCGGAAGCGTACGAGCGTTTGCTGATCGACGTGATCCGCGGCCGCCTCACGCACTTCATGCGCCGCGACGAGCTCGAGGCCGCGTGGTCGTGGGTCGAGCCGATCCTCGACGGCTGGAAGCAGCTCGGCGACCGGCCGCGCCTGTACACGGCCGGCACGTTCGGGCCCGCGGCTTCGTCGGCGCTGCTCGCGCGCGACGGGATGTCGTGGTCCGAAGAGGCGTAACCACCACGTGACGGCGTGCCCCAGTGGGGTACGCCGGATCGCACGTCAAATCCCGCATCGAACCGCACGGGGCGTAACCTGCCCCGTCGTCCCGGCTGCCGTTACCGCGGCTCCATCCACGACGCCGCCTTGCGCCGCCCCGACGCATCATTGCCGCTGCCGCCCAGCGCTTCGATCAGGTAATCGACGAATGACGCGATCCGCGACGAGATCGCGGTATTGCGGTAGTACACCGCGTGGATCGGCTGCTCGACCTCGAGCGTCTGGCGCGCAAGCACCTGCACGAGCCGGCCCGCCTCGCGATCCTGCGC
Organism: Burkholderia sp. SRS-25; assembly: GCF_004343765.1. Lineage (NCBI taxonomy): Bacteria > Pseudomonadati > Pseudomonadota > Betaproteobacteria > Burkholderiales > Burkholderiaceae > Burkholderia > Burkholderia sp. SRS-25. The sequence continues at coordinate 288,424 of NZ_PTXM01000011.1, read as the reverse complement.
AGTCATGAAATCCGACAGGCAGACCACGCCCGCACCGTCGAGCGCGAGCTGCCGCAGCGTCTCGCCGCTCGACGAGCGGATGCCCGGCTCGATGCGGCACGGCTCGCCGTCGGTGCCGAGGATCGGCCACACGTTCAGCGATTCGGGCTGCGTGAAGCCGAGCAGCGTGTGCTTGCCGAGATCCTCCACCTTGCGCGGCTGGCCGTGCGCCGCCACGTACGCGGGGCTCGCGAGCATGCGGATCCGGCTGGTGCCGATGCGCCGGCTGTGCAGCGTCGAATCCTTCAGCCGGCCGATCCGGAACGCGACGTCGGTGCGCCGCTCCAGCAGGTCGATGATGCCCTCGTTGCTGTTCAGCTCAAGCTCGACTTGCGGGAAGCGTTCGCGGTAGCCGCGCACGAGCGGCACGATCACGTGCAGCATGAACGGCGTCGCCGCATCCACCCGCAGCCGCCCCGACGGCATCTCGCGCCGCGCGAGCATCTGCTCTTCCGCCGTCTCGACCGATTCGATGATCGCGCGCGCGTCCTGCAGGAACGCGCGCCCTTCCTCGGTCAGTTCGAGCCGGCGCGTGGTCCGGCGCAGCAGCGTGGTCTTCAGCTTTTCCTCGAGCCGCCCGAGCGTGCGGCTCGTCGCCGACACCGTGAGGTCGAGTTGCTGCGCGGCCGCCGTGATCGAACCGGAGTCGACCACGGCGGCAAAGGCCTGGAGTTCGTCGAGCGTAATCTTCATCGCTGCATTCTTGATTTCAAATCAAAACAATTTGGTTTATAGGCCTGTTTTTCGGCAAAAGTAAAGGCGGCACACTGCGCTCCATCCTCACCGGACCCTGGAGCACCCATCATGCCACTCGCCCTGCTTGCGCTGACCATCAGCGCATTTGCCATCGGTACCACCGAATTCGTGATCGTCGGGCTGATCCCGACGATCGGCGCCGACCTCGGCGTCAGCCTGCCATCCGCCGGCCTGCTCGTCAGCCTTTACGCATTGAGCGTCGCGATCGGCGCGCCGCTCCTCACCGCGCTCACCGGCCGCGTGCCGCGCAAGACCCTGCTCGCCGCGCTGATGGCGCTGTTCACCGTCGGCAATCTCGTGGCCTGGCAAGCGCCCGGCTACGAGTCGCTGATCGTCGCGCGCATCCTCACCGGCCTCGCGCACGGCGTGTTCTTCTCGGTCGGCTCGATCATCGCGACCACGCTCGTGCCGAAGGAGAAGGCCGCCAGCGCGATCGCGACGATGTTCAGCGGGATGACCGTCGCGTTCGTCGCCGGCATTCCGCTCGGCACCTTCATCGGCCAGCACTTCGGCTGGCGCGCGACGTTCCTGGTCGTCGCGCTGTTCGGCCTCGTCGCGTTCGTCGGCGCGGTGGCCTTCGTGCCGCGCGGATTGCCGCAAACGGCACCCGCGCCGCTCGCCCGCCAGTTCCGCGTGCTCGCGCAGCCGCGCCTCCTGCTGGTCTATGCAATGACGGCCGTCGGCTACGGCGGTTCGCTGATCGCGTTCACGTACATGGCCCCGCTGCTCGAGCAGATCGCCGGCTTCACGCCGTCGCAGGTCAGCCTCGTGCTCGTCGGCTACGGCGTGTCGGTCGCGTTCGGCAACGTGTGGGGCGGCAAGCTCGCGGACGCCGTCGGCCCCGTGAAAGCGCTCAAGCGGATCTTCCTGCTGCTCGCGATCGTGCTGCTCGCGCTCACCCTCACGATTCACGTCAAATGGCTCGCCGTGCTGACGATGCTCGCGTGGGGTGCGGTGGCGTTCGGCAACGTGCCGGGGCTGCAGGTGTACGTCGTCAAGCAGGCGCGCCACTTCGCGCCCGACGCCACCGACGTCGCATCCGGCTTCAACATCGCCGCATTCAACCTCGGCGTCGCGGGCGGCTCGGCACTTGGCGGCGTGATCGTCGCGCACGTCGGCCTCGGCCATACGCCGTGGATCGCGGCGGCCGTCACGCTCGGCGCATTCGCACTCACCGCACTGAGCGGCCGGCTCGACCGCAGCGCGGGCCTGCCGGAACGCACGGCGGAGCCCGTCCAGCTCGCGCACTGAACGTCACTTTCTCGCAGGAGTTTGCACACATGAATGCACCGACCCCACGCCCGCCGTTCGCCGGCAAGACGTTCGAAGTGCGCTACGACGGCCTCACCGCGCTCAACGCGTACGACGATGACGGCCGCCACATGCGCTACGAAATCACCGAAGGCCCGTACGCGGGTGCGAAGGGTGAAATCGAATACGCATGGCAGCACATCGCCGGCGAAACCTACGCGATCTCGTGGCAGGAAGCCGACCGCGCGACGGTCGTGCATATCGACGATTTCGCCGCCGGCACGTCGCGGTCTTTCTTCACCGCGTCGTCGCTCGATTTCTACCGGCTCGAAGGCAGCCTGCGCGCGATCTGAACGGAACCCGACCATGTCCACTTCACTCACGGCACTCGACAAACTCGCAGACGGCAGCTTCAGCATCGGCCTCGAACTGCCGCTCGACAACGACTGGTCGCCGGCCGGCAACGCAAAGCGCCAGCACGACCGTCGCTACCCCGGCGTACCCGACCTCGCGCGCCACGCGACGCTCGCTCAGCAGGCCGATACGCTCGGCTTCCGCGCGCTCTGGGTGCGCGACGTGCCGGTGTACGACCCCGCGTTCGGCGACGCCGCGCAAGTGTTCGAAACCTTCTCGTATCTCGGCTACCTCGCCGGCATCACGAACGACATCCTGCTCGGCACGGCGGCCGTCGTGCTGCCGCTGCGCGAGCCGCTGCTCACGCTGAAATCGGCCGCGACGATCCAGGAACTGAGCGGCGGCCGCCTGCTGCTCGGCGTCGCCAGCGGCGACCGGCCCGTCGAATATCCGCTGTTCGGCCGTGACTTCGCGTCACGCGGCGCGAATTTCCGCGACCAGATCGCGCTGCTGCGCGACGGCGCGCGCGGGCATCTGCCGCCCGGCCTCGACGTGCTGCCCGCCGCCCGCACCCCGCTGCCGCTGCTCGTCGCAGGCCTCGCGCAGCAGACACCCGCGTGGATCGGCGAACACATGGACGGCTGCCTCGCGTATCCGGGCACGCCGGACGACCACAGGCAGCGCGCCGCGAACTGGCGCGCGGTGGCCGGCAACAAACCGTACGTGAGCTTCATCCACCTCGACCTCGCGGAAGATCCGCACGAACCGCTGCAGCGGCACCGCTTCGGCGCCCGCGCGGGGCGTCTCGCGCTCATCGAGGAGCTGGCGGACATGCGCGACGCAGGCGTGCAGCACATCGGCCTGCATTTCCGCCGCAACCGGCGGCCGCTCGACGAGTCGATGGCCGAGATCGCGGCAGAGGTGCTGCCGGTGTTCCATGCGGATGAAAGCGCACGGCCGCGCGTGGCATGACGCCGGTGAAATCCACTTCCGATACTTGATTTCAGATCAAATATTTTTGACCTCAGACGGCGTTTATCTCATCAATCCGGAACGCCAGAATGACACCCATATCGAACCCGTTCCACTTTCCCAGGAGCACTTGATGAACAAGATTCCCGCATTCGGCCTCGGTACGTTCCGCCTGCAAGGCCAGACCGTCATCGACTCGGTGCGCAACGGCCTCGAAGTCGGCTACCGCGCGATCGACACCGCGCAGATCTACGGCAACGAGGCCGAAGTCGGCGAAGCGATCGCCGCGTCGGGCGTGCACCGCGACGACCTGTTCCTCACGACCAAGATCTGGGTCGACAACTACGCGCCGGACAAGCTCGTGCCGAGCCTCGAGGACAGCCTGCGCAAGCTGCGCACCGACCACGTCGACCTGACGCTGATCCACTGGCCGGCCCCCGACAACGGCGTCGCGCTCGACACGTTCATGACCGCGCTCGCCGACGCGAAGGCGCAGGGCCTCACGCGCCGGATCGGCATCTCGAACTTCAACATCGCACTGACGAAGGCAGCGATCGCGGCCGTCGGCAAGGACGCCATCGCGACGAACCAGATCGAGCTGAGCCCGTACCTGCAGAACCGCAAGCTCGTCGAGTTCCTGAACGCCGAAGGCATCCACGTCACGTCGTACATGACGCTCGCGTACGGCAAGGTGCTCGGCGATCCGGTGATCGGTGCGATCGCGCGGCGTCACGACGCGACGCCCGCCCAGGTCGCGCTCGCGTGGGCGTTGCAGCTCGGCTACTCGGTGATCCCGTCGTCGACGAAGCGCGAGAACCTCGCGAGCAACCTGCTCGCACAGACGCTGCGCCTGACCGACGAAGACATGGCGCAGATCGCCGCGCTCGAACGCAACGGCCGCGAAGTCGACCCGGCCGGCCTCGCGCCGAAGTGGGACTGACCGCACCACCCGCCACTCACATTTGATTCGCCGCGGCCCGCGGGCCGCGGCACCGACAGGACATCTCCATGACCCAGGATCCGCTTTTTCAACCGCTGCGACTCGGCGCGCAGACGCTGCCGAACCGCATCGTGATGCCGCCGATGACGCGCTCGCGCGCCAGCCAGCCCGGCGACGAAGCCAACGAACTGATGGCCGCGTATTACGCGCAGCGCGCGAGCGCGGGCCTGATCGTCAGCGAAGGCACCTATATCGCGCCGCTCGGCAAGGGCTACGCGTGGACGCCCGGCATTCACACGCCGTCGCAGGTGGCCGGCTGGCGCAAGGTGACGGACGCCGTGCATGCCGCGCACGGCCGGATCTTCGCGCAGCTGTGGCACGTCGGCCGGCTGAGCCACACGAGCCTGCTCGGTGGCCGGCAGCCCGTATCGTCGTCGCCGCTCCAGGCGAAAGGCGTGAACGTGTTCATCGCCGGTGAAGACGGCAGCACGCCGGGCTTCGTGCAGGCGTCCGAGCCGCGCGCGCTGACGATCGACGAGATCCGCGAGATCGTCGATCAATACCGCGCCGCCGCGCGCCATGCGATCGAGGCCGGCTTCGACGGTGTCGAGCTGCACGGCGCGAACGGCTATCTCGTGAACCAGTTCATCGACTCGAACGCCAACACGCGCACCGATGCGTACGGCGGTTCGCTCGAAAACCGGCTGCGCTTCCTGCGCGAAGTCACGCTGGCGCTGATCGACGGCACGGGCGACGCGTCGCGCGTCGGCATCCGCCTCGCGCCGCTGACGACGCTGAACGGCTGCGTCGACGACGATCCGGAAACGACCTACCTGGCCGCTGCAAAGCTGCTCGGCGAACTCGGCATCGGCTACCTGCACATCGCGGAAGCCGACTGGGACGACGCACCGTTGATGCCGGTCGAATTCAAGCGGCAACTGCGCGCCGCGTTCCCCGGCGTGCTGATCTATGCCGGCGCGTACACCGCCGAGCGCGCACGCGAAGCAATCGCCGCCGGTTGGGCCGACCTCGTCGCGTTCGGCCGCCCGTTCGTCGCGAACCCCGACCTGCCCGAGCGGCTGCGCACCGGTGCCGCGCTCGCGCCGCACGACCGCAACACGCTGTTCGGCGGCGGCGAGCGCGGGCTGACCGACTATCCGACGCTGGCCCAGGCCGCGGCCTGAGCCGGCATACCCGGGACTGCTCATGAGAATCTCGCTCCCTTCCCGCCTGGGTTTCGGCACCGCGCCGCTGGGCAACATGTACCGGGACATCCCGCACGAAGAAGCGCTGGCCACGGTCGACGCAGCGTGGGACAGCGGTATCCGCTACTTCGACGCCGCGCCGCTGTATGGCGCCGGCCTCGCCGAGCTGCGCCTCGGCGAAGCGCTCGCGGGGCGCCCGCGCGACGCGTATTCGCTCGGCACCAAGGTCGGCCGGCTCGTGCTCGACGAACACGAGGATGCATCGCAACGCGATCTCGGCGAAAAAGGCGGCCTGTTCCGCCACGGGCTGCCGAACCGGATCGTCTACGACTACACCGAGGACGGCACGCTGCGCTCGATCGACGCGAGCCTCGAGCGGCTGCGCACCGACCGGCTCGACACCGTGTGGATTCACGACCCGGCCGTCGACTTTCACGGCGACGCATGGCGCGACGTGTTCGACATCGCGATGTCGGGCGCGGCCAGGGCGCTCACGCGGCTGCGCGACGAGAAGGTGATCCAGGGCTGGGGCCTCGGCGTGAACCGCATCGAGCCGTGCGAACTCGCGCTCGAACGCGCGGACCCCGACGGCTTTCTGCTCGCCGGGCGCTACACGCTGCTCGACCATGCGGGCGCGCTCGAACGGCTGATGCCGGAAAGCGCCGCGCGCGGGCTCGGGATCATCGTCGGCGGCCCGTACAACTCGGGCGTGCTGGCGGGCGGCACCCATTACGAGTATCAGCCAGCCACGCAGGCCATGCTCGACCGCGTCGCGCGCATCCGCCGGATCTGCGAACGATTCGGCGTCGATGTCCGCGCGGTGGCGCTGCAATTCTCGCTCGCGCACCCGGCCGTCGCGGCCACGATCCCCGGCGCAAGCCGGCCCGATCGCATCGACGACAACCTGCGTCTCGCGGCGGTGTCGATCCCTGCCGAACTGTGGGATACGCTGAAGGCCGAACGCCTGATTGCCGCGCAGGCACCGACACCGGTCGGCCGGGATTGAGGTTGAATCGGGGATGCGCGGCCGCGTCAACCAACGGCCGCGCATCCCGGGCCGCACGCAATTGCAACGGCTATCGCCACGATTGCCATTTGCGCATTGCAGCCGGCGCAATTGGCGTCTAGCGTTTACGGGTTCGTCGACGTATACCCGTCACCCGACCCGAAAGGATGCCTCGCCATGCGAAGCCGCTTCCCGAAACGCCCCATGCTACCGGCCGCCATGGCCTGCGTTGCACTCGCCTTCTGCGCGTCGTCCGCCCGCGCCGACGACGCCGGCCTCGCGCCGCCCCAGCCGGCCACGCCCGTGCTGTCGACGACTGCGGCCGGCCTACAGGTCTACACGTGCGACTACGATGCCGGACACAAGCTCGTGTGGGTGTTCCAGCACCCGGAGGCGATGCTGTTCGACGCGAGCGGCACGCTCGTCGTCCGGCACGGTGCCGGGCCATCATGGGAAGCGCTCGACGGCAGCCGCATTACCGGCAAGAAACTCGCGGAAGCGCCGAGCGCGCGCGCCGGCAGCATTCCGCAACTCCTGCTCGCGGCGACACCGGCCGCAACGGACGCGAAGGCCACGGCCGGCTCGCTCGCCGGCGTGCGCTTCGTGCAGCGGCTCGATACCGCGGGCGGCATGCCGCCGGATGCAGCATGTTCGACCGAGCATGCGGTCGGCCGCTTCCCGTATTTCGCGCGCTACGTGTTCCTGAAATAACACACGACGGCGCCCGAAGCGCCGGGCGCCGCTGCGGCTTCGTCCACTGCCCGCATCGCATCGATCAGTTGTCCTTTCCTTGATGGTCGGATGCGCGCAGTCATCAGGTACCGCAAAGCTCAGCCGATCCGCATCGACAACTCGACATCGCCACCGAACGGCACCGACAGATAGCCGTTCTCCGGCGCGCGCACGTAAGCGAGATAGTCGGGATTGAAATCGGCATTGTCTGCAACGACGAACGCTCCGCGCCGCAGCCGGTGCTCGACGAGAGCAAGCACCTCCGGATACAGCGCCTTCGCACCGTCGAGCAGCAGCAGGTCGACCGAATCCGGCAGATCGGCGGCCAACGTGCGCAGCGCATCGCCCTCGCGGATCTCGACGAGATCGGCCAGCCCGGCCGCTGCCAGGTTCGCCCGCGCCCGCACGACCTTCGACGGCTCGAATTCGCTCGTGACCAGCCGGCCGCCGCCGTTGTCACGCAGCGCGGCCGCGAGGTGCAGCGTCGAAATGCCGAACGACGTGCCGAATTCGACGATCGACCGCGCGCCGCCGCTGCGCGCGAGCATGTACAACAGCGTGCCCGTCTCGCGCGACACGGCGAGCGGATAGTCCTTCAGGCGCGCATACAGATCGGTGTATTCGGTCTTGCTGCGCATCAGCCGCGCTTGCTCGTCGCGCGACAGGCTGGCGAAGTCCGGGCTCGCGGCGGGCGACGAAGCGTCGGCCTCGTCGAACAGGCGTGCCAGCAGCGAGGCCAGCGGGTCGAGCGTCAGGGTGGTCATGCGAATCTCCGGGTTCAGGTTGAGTGCGTCGTTGCACCTGTTTAGAATATGACGAACTATTCATGTTTTACTATTCGCATTGGCCAGCCACTCATGACCGACCGCTCGAACGCCCGGATTGCCACGCGCAAACAGCCTCAGCAGGCTCGCTCGACCCAGCTCGTCGAGGACGTCCTGCAGGCCGCTGTTCAGGTTTTGGCGAGCGAAGGCGCGCAGCGCTTCACGATGGCGCGGGTCGCCGAGCGCGCCGGCGTGAGCGTCGGCTCGCTGTACCAGTACTTCCCGAACAAGGCGGCCGTGCTGTTCCGGCTGCAGCATGACGAGTGGCGGCAGACGGCCGAGATGCTGCGCGGGATGCTGGAGGACGTGAAGCGGACACCGCCCGAGCGGCTGCGCACGGCCGTTCACGCGTTCATCCGTTCGGAATGCGACGAGGCGCGGATGCGCATCGCACTCGATGACGCCGCGCCGCTCTATCGCAACGCGCCCGAGGCACGGGAAGCCAAGGCGGCCGGCAACCGCATCTTCCAGGCGTTCATGCGCGAGGCGCTGCCCGCTGCACCGGACGCCACGCGCGAACTGGCATGCGACCTGATCACCACCACGCTCACCGCGGCCGGCAAGGCGTTTTCGGAAAGCGAGCGCTCCCCCGATGAAATCGCCGCGTATTCGAACGCGATGGCCGACATGTTCCGCGCCTATCTCGACCATCTCGCGCACAATTGAGGCCGGGGGCGACGACGAAAACCGCCCCTGCGCGATGGCGCCATCGTCCGGATGCAGGTTGCGCGCGACGGCGGACCCCGCCACCGGCCCCTGTTTCCACCGGCCTGCCCGGCCACCCCGAAAGACACTTGTAATTTTCGATGCATCTCCCGCTTCCCCCTGCCCGTCGACCCCGCATTCAAATAATCGCCTTAACGGATTCGAACTAGGCGTATACACGCGTGTCGACACGACGAAGCCCCGTTGCACGCCGATATAAGCGCTGAGACATGCGCTGCATGCTCTTCCCCCAATGGGACGTGATGGGCGCTTCGCCTAACCTTCGCTACGGCAAAGCACACGTGACGGGGTCGACACCACAACGCGTCGCACGACGCGACACCCTCGCGATCGTTTCGATTCACACGTAACGACACGGATCACGCGTCATTCGTCCCCACGACGTTGCCGACAATCCCAACCAGATACGAGACACCCTGACGACGGTTCGCTACGGGCCGTTTCAGCATGCTGATAAAGGAGCAAGCTCATGAGTGATACCCCGGTGCAGCCGACGGTCGGCGTCGGCGCGGAAGAAACTGACTTTGGCACCAAGGGAGTCATCGACCGGTACTTCGGCATTTCGTCGCGCGGCAGCACGCAGCGCCGCGAGATCATTGCCGGCGTCACGACCTTCCTCGCGATGGTCTATTCCGTGTTCGTCGTGCCCGGCATGTTCGGCAAGGCCGGCTTCGACACGAGCGCCGTGTTCGTCGCGGTCTGCCTCACGACCGCGTTCGGTTCGCTGCTGATGGGCCTGTGGGCGAAGCTGCCGATCGCGATCGGCTGCGCGATCTCGCTGACCGCGTTCACCGCGTTCGGCCTCGTGCTCGGCAAGGGGCTGTCGCCGACGGTCGCGCTCGGCGCCGTGTTCCTGATGGGCCTCGTGTTCACCGGCATTTCCGTCACCGGCGTGCGTTCATGGATCCTGCGCAACCTGCCCGCGGGCGTCGCGCACGGCACCGGGATCGGCATCGGCCTGTTCCTGCTGCTGATCGCATCGAACGACGTCGGCCTCGTGATCAAGAACCCGGGCGCGGGCCTGCCGGTCTCGCTCGGCCAGATCACCGCGTTCCCGGTCATCATGTCGGTCATCGGCCTCGCCGCGATCTTCGGTCTCGAAAAGCGTCGTGTGCCGGGCGGCATCCTGCTCGTCGTGATCGCGATCTCGATCTTCGGCCTGGTCTTCGATCCGGGCGTCAAGTACCACGGCATCTTCGCGCTGCCGTCGCTGAGCGCACCGGGCCATGCGTCGCTGATCGGCGCGATGGACATCAAGGGCGCGCTGTCGATGGCCGTGCTGCCGAGCGTGCTGGCGCTGGTGATGACCGCCGTGTTCGACGCGACCGGCACGATCCGCGCAGTGGCGGGCCAGGCAGGCCAGCTCGACGAGAACGGTCGCATCATCAACGGCGGCCGTGCGCTGACCGCCGATTCGATCAGCTCGATCTTCTCCGGCTTCCTTGGCGGTGCACCGGCGGCGGCCTACATCGAGTCGAGCGTCGGCGTGGCCGCCGGCGCGAAGACCGGCCTCGCGGCTGCCGTGGTCGGCCTGCTGTTCCTCGTCGTGATGTTCTTCTCGCCGCTCGCGGGCCTCGTGCCGTCGTACGCCACCGCACCGGCGCTGATGTACGTCGGCCTGCTGATGCTCGGCAGCGTGAGCAAGCTGCACATGGACGACATGGTCGACGCGATGTCGGGCCTCGTGTGCGCGGTGTTCATCGTGCTGACCGCGAACATCGTGACGGGCATCATGCTCGGCTTCTCGACGCTCGTGATCGGCCGCATCGCCAGCGGCGAATTCCGCAAGCTCAACGTCGGCACCGTGCTCATCGCAGCCGTGCTCGTCACGTTCTATCTCGGCGGCTGGGCGATCTGACCGCGAATCGTGCGCGACGTCGCCGGCAGAAGGACGGCGCGCATCGGGACGGCATCGTCTCCTCCACCATCATCGTTGATGGTCTCCAGGCCTGGGAACGCAAGTTTCCAGGCTTTTTTTGTCGAAGCGGCGCCGTGCAACCGCGTATCGCGAAACCGGCGCGGCGCGAATCCGCCCCCGGTGCTACGATCGGGCTTTGCCTTCAGGAGCCCCCATGAACGCGCTCGGCATCGTCTCCGAATCGAGCACCCGGACGTCGGCACACAAGCCGCCGTTCATCCCGTCGTTCGGCTTCCACGAAGTGCACGAATCGAAGCCGATCGAGGCCGCGCCGGCGCGCATCATCGACACGGTCACCGCGCTCGACATGCGCACGGATCCGATCGTCGACGCCCTGCTCAACGTCCGCGAATTCCCGGCGGCCGTTGCCGCGTCGCTGCGCCCCGGCACCCCGCGCGGCGAACGCGAACGCTTCGGCCTCCACGCATTCACGCGGCTGCAGCGCGACGAGACGTCGCTGTCGCTCGGCCTGATCGGCCGCTTCTGGCGCCCGGACCTCGGCGTGGTGAAGATCGCCGACGCAGCCGCATTCGTGCAGCATGACGACCCGCGCGATGCGAAGCTCGTGCTCCGCTTCGAAGTCGTCGGGCTCGCGTCGGGTGCGCACCTGCTGCGCACCGAAACCTTCGTGCATTGCCCGACCGCCCGCACGCGGCTGCTGTTCATGCCGTATTGGCTTGCAATCCGGATGGCGAGCGGCTGGATTCGGCGCCGCACGCTCGCGGCTGTCGAAATGGCGCTGGCGTAGGGCCTCCCCGCACCTGCCATTGCGGCACGCGCGGGCTATCCGCATCAAAACGGCTTGATCACGACCAGCCCGACGACGATCGCCGTCGCGGCTCGCGATGCCTCGCCCTGTCGGCACGAAACCCTGCGCACGCAACCGTCAGGATCGCTACCGAATGCCGCCACATCCCATCGCCCGCCACAACGTCGCGCCAACCGGACCCGATCGATGACCCGCATCCGCAACCCCCTGAACCTCGCGCAGCTCCAGGCGTTCGTCTCCGCCGCGCATCACAAGAGCCTGCGCGCCGCCGCGCGCGAACTCGGCGTCACGCAGCCCGCGATCACGCATACGATCCGCGAGCTCGAAACGGCGCTCAACGCGGAGCTGCTCGCGCGCAGCGTACGCGGCGTCGAGTTGACCGCGTGCGGCCATGCGCTGCTGCCGCGCGCCGAGCAGTTGCTCGGCGACATCCGCCGCACGGTCGAGGCCGTCGAGCAGGTGAAGGGCGAGATGTCGGGGCGCGTGGCGGTCGGCACGATGCCGTCGATCGCGCTGACCGCGCTGCCGCGCGCGGTGACGGCGTTCCGCCAGTCGATGCCGAACGTGAGCCTGCATCTCGAGGAAGTGACGGTGCCCGACGCGCTCGCGCAATTGCGCAACGGCACGCTCGACATCGCTGCGATGCACCATGTGCCCGCACTCGACCGCGATTTCACGCAATTGCCGCTGCTGTCGACCGAATTCACCGTCGTGATGCGCGAAGGCCACCCGCTTGCGCATGCGCGCCGGTTAGAGGAATTGCTCGATGCCGAGTGGATCGTCACCGTCGGCGCCGAGCAGTTTCCGCACAGCGTGATGGTCGGGATGTTCGAGGCGCACGGGCTGCCGCTGCCCAAACGTCTGCTGCGCTCGCCGATGTCGTTCGCGGTGACGCTCGGGCTCGTCGCGCGCTCGGACGTGATCGGCTGCTTCACGCGCCCGCTCGCCGAGATGGTCGCGCCGCTGGGCATCCGCACGGCCGAACTCGACGAAAGCATGCCGCGTTTCGACCTGTCGATCATCGCGCGGCGCGACCTGCTGCCCACGCCCGCCGTCACGCAATTCGTCACGTGCCTGCAGCGCGCGGTCAACGAAACGCTCGGCTGAATCGTTCCTGTGTCTGAAACGGCGTCGCCTGTCGCGCGCCGCCGCCGGGCCCGGTATCGGGGCTTGTCCTAGGCGCCCCGCCGGTATTTTGTCTTGATAATCTTCCGCACGTCGCGCGCCCCCATCGGGCGGGCGAAACGGACTGTCCGACGCGAAGCCGCGCCGGGCCGAAGGCTTACGGCGCGGCACAACCGCGCACCCATCGAACAAAACGAGGAGTCACCGAGTGAAAAAGATTCTTGCGGCTGTGACCGTAGCCCTGCTCGCCGTATCGGCAGGCACCGCGTATGCGAAGGACTGGACGACCGTGCGGTTCGGCGTCGACGCAAGCTACCCGCCTTTCGAATCGAAAGGCGCTGACGGCAAGGTGGTCGGGTTCGACGTCGACCTCGGCAACGAAATCTGCCGCCGCATGAACGCGAAGTGCGTGTGGATCGAAAACGACTTCGACGGGATGATTCCGGCACTGAAGGCCCGCAAGTTCGACGGCGTGCTGTCGTCGATGTCGATGACGCCGGCGCGTCAGGAACAGATCGCCTTCTCGGCGAAGCTGTTCAACACGCCGACGCGCCTCGTCACGAAGAAGGGCACCGGCCTGCAGCCGACGGCCGAATCGCTGAAGGGCAAGTCGGTGGGCGTCGAGCAGGGCACGATCCAGGAAACCTATGCGAAGACGTACTGGGCGTCGAAGGGCGTGAACGTCGTGCCTTACCAGAACCAGGACCAGGTCTACGCCGACCTGATCTCGGGCCGTCTGGACGGTGCGCTGCAGGACGCGGTGCAGGCTGAAATCGGCTTCCTGAAGACGCCGCGCGGCGCGAACTTCGATTTCGCCGGCAAGGACATCGACGATCCGAAGACGCTCGGCAACGGCGCCGGCATCGGCCTGCGCAAGGAAGACACCGACCTGAAGGCGAAGATCGACGGCGCGATCGCCGGCATGCGCAAGGACGGCACGTACGACAAGATCGCGAAGAAGTACTTCGATTTCGACGTCTACGGCAAGTAATCCGCCAGCCAAGCGCACGCTTCGCTTCGGCACGAACGGGCTCCGCAAGGAGCCCGTTTTTTTTCGCCCGCGGCGCCGGCAGCGTTATTTTTTCCGCCCCAACCTGATGATTCTCAACGAGAATCGGCGTGTTCTGGCGCCGGTTTGATGGCGGCGAGGAAGGCAACGTACAATCGATCTTCCACGCACACCGGATCATTCGCGGCTGCGCCGCACTCCCCCATCATGCAAACGCAGACCCATCCGCTGATTTCCCCCGCCGTCGGTACCGAACGCCAGATCACGAGCTTTCACTACGGCCCGCGCGGCGGCAAGAAGGTCTATATCCAGTCGTCGCTGCACGCGGACGAACTGCCCGGCATGCTGGTCGCCACGCTCCTGCGCCGCAAGATCGCCGCACTCGAGACGGCCGGCAAGCTGCGCGGCGAAGTCGTCATCGTGCCTGTGCCGAACCCGATCGGCCTGTCGCAACATGTGTTCGGCGATCACCTCGGCCGCTTCGAGCTCGGCTCGATGCAGAACTTCAACCGCAATTTCTACGATCTCGCGGCGCTCGTGCTGCCACGTGTCGAACACCGCCTGACGAACGACGCGCAGCACAACCTCGTCGCCGTGCGCGCCGCGATGCGCGAAGCGCTCGACGAGCAGAAGCCGCGCACCGAGCTCGACTCGCAGCGCCTCGCACTGCAGAAGCTGTCGTTCGACGCCGACATCGTGCTCGACCTGCACTGCGACAGCGATGCGGTGATGCACCTCTACACGAATCCCGATCTGTGGCCGGACGTCGAGCCGCTGTCGCGCTACCTCGACGCACAGGCGTCGCTGCTCGCGCTGAATTCGGTCGGCAACCCGTTCGACGAAATCCACAGCTTCTGCTGGTCGGACCTGCGCAACCGCTTCGGCGACCGCTTCCCGATCCCGAACGGCGCGATTTCCGTCACGATCGAACTGCGCAGCGAGCGCGACGTGTCGTACGAGTTCGCCGAAAAGGACGCACAGGCGATCGTCGAATACCTGACCGAGCGCGGTGTCGTCGACGGCACGCCGGCGCCGCTGCCGCCGCTCGCCCATCCGGCCACGCCGCTCGCGGGCACCGATCCGCTCGTCGCGCCGGTGTCGGGCGTGATCGTGTTCCGCACGCCGGTGGGCGTGATGATCGAGGCCGGCCAGGCCGTGGCCGACATCGTCGATCCGCTGACCGATCGCGTCGTCACGCTGAAGAGCAGCGTGTCCGGCGTGCTGTACGCGCGCCAGATCGTGCGCTTCGCGACGGCCGGCATGGAAGTCGCGCGGATTGCCGGCGCGACTGCGATCCGCACCGGTTCGCTGCTGTCGGCCTGAGCGGCCCGCGCGCCGGAGCACGGCGCGCATCGCGTTCACCCACCCGCACCAACGAAATCGCCCGCTTGCGCGGGCGATTTGCTTTCCGGATCGTCGAGATCCGGCCATGCGGTACGTGAAAACGTTCAGAACGCCGGTACGATCGCACCGCCGAACTTCTGGTCGATGAACTTGCGCACGTCGTCCGATTCATAGGCCGCGACGAGCTTCTTCACCCACGGCTTGTCCTTGTCCTGCGCGCGCACCGCGATCAGGTTCGCGTACGGCCCGCGCAGATCCTCGATCGCGATCGCATCCTTCACCGGCGTGAGCCCGGCCTTCACCGCGTAGTCGGTGTTGATCGACGCGGCATCGACGTCGGGCAGCGCGCGCGGCAGTTGCGCGGAATCAAGCTCGACGATCTTGATCTTCTTCGGGTTCTCGGCGATGTCGAGCGGCGTCGCGTTCACGCCGTTCGCGCCGACGCCCGGCTTCAGCTTGATCACCCCGTACTTCTGCAGCAGCAACAGCGCGCGGTTGCCGTTCGACGGGTCGTTCTGGATCCCTACCTTCGCCCCCACCGGCAAGTCCTTCAGCGACTTGAGCTTTTTCGAGTAGAAACCCATCGGCGCCGTGTACGTGAGCCCGACGTTGACGATCTTGTAGCCGCGCTGCTTGATCTGGCTGTCGAGGAACGGCTGGTGCTGGAATCCGTTCGCGTCGAGATCGCCGGAATCGAGCGCGGCGTTCGGCTGCACGTAGTCGTTGAATTCGATGACCTTGATCGCGAGGCCTTCGCGCGCGGCGACCTTCGTCACCTCGGTCCAGATCTGCGCGTCGGGGCCGCTCATCGTGCCGATCTTGAGCGTTTGCGGATCGGCGTGCGCGCCGGGCGCCGCGAATGCCAGCGCGGCGGCGAGTGCGCCGAGGCCGGTCAGGAATGAACGTCGCATGGTGACCTCTTGTCCCGTGTCGTTTGTTGGAACACGGATCGTGGCATGGGGCCGGAACGCCACCAACCAAGCTTATTTCATGTGCATATTCCTGCTTCCGACCGAATCTCAGTCTGAATCGGTATAACCACCGGCTATACAAGCGGGCAGAATTCGATGTCGCATCGACGCCACACATTCTTCATATGACAGTCGCTGTCATATTCATTACGTGGCCCCTCGATAAAGTTGCCGCCGGTCCGTGAAAGCGCCCATAGAGAGCGCCGGAACCGCAACTGGACACGCCATTTATTCGCTCGGAGAATCCTTTGAACAAGAAACTGTTGACCATCGCCGTCCTGGCAGCAACGACCGGCGCAGCTCATGCACAAAGCAGCGTGACCCTCTACGGCGTCATCGATGCCGGTATCAGCTACGTGAACCACAGCAAGACCGCTACCGGCAGCGGCAAGTTGTTCAAGTACGACGACGGCGTGGCCCAGGGCAGCCGTTGGGGCCTGCGCGGCACCGAAGACCTCGGTGGCGGCCTGAAGGCGATCTTCGTGCTCGAAAACGGCTTCAACAGCGGCAACGGCACGCTCGGCCAGGGTGGCGCGATCTTCGGCCGCCAGGCTTACGTCGGCCTGAGCCAGACGCAATACGGCACGGTCACGTTCGGCCGCCAGTACTCGTTCTCGACCGACATCCTCGGCTCGAACTACTCGACGGGTGGCAACACGGTCGCGGGTAACTACGCTTACCACGTGAACGACATCGACCAGCTGACGTCGAGCCGCATCAACAACTCGGTGAAGTTCCAGAGCGCGAACTACTCGGGCTTCACGTTCGGCGCGTTGTACGGCTTCTCGAACTCGACGGACTTCGCCGGCGCAAACGGCACGGGCGCCGCAAACACCGTCGGCTCGTCGCGCGCTTACAGCTTCGGCCTGAACTACGCGAACGGCCCGTTCTCGCTGGGCGCCGCGTACACGGACATCCGCTTCCCGAGCCAGGCAACGCCGGCGTTCTCGACGTCGATCGCGAACATCGCACTGACCAACATCCGCGACCTGCGCACGTACGGCGTCGGCGGCCGCTACGTCTTCGGCCCGGCAACGGCATGGGCACTGTGGACGCGCACGCAGTTCACCCCGATCGCTGCCGGCGCATCGGGCACGTTCTACAACGCATACGAAGCAGGCCTGAAGTACGCGATCACGCCGGCCCTGTCGGCAGCAGCAGGCTACACGTACACGAACGCAACGCAGAGCGGCAACTCGGCGCACTGGAACCAAGGCAACCTGGGGCTCGACTACGCACTCAGCAAGCGTACGGACGTGTACGGCCTGGTGATCTACCAGAAGGCGTCGGGCAACAACGTGCAAGCGCAGATCGGCTCGAGCACGAGCTACTTCAGCACGTCGGGGACGGGTTCGTCGAACCAGCTCGCCGCTCGCGTCGGCATCCGTCACAAGTTCTAAAGCATCCGCTTAACTCGCGGATCACGACGGCAAGAAGCGCCCCGCTCCACGCGGGGCGCTTTTTTATGTGCTTTTAAGTTTCGCTTAATTCTGGGCTGAGAGGATGCTCTCACCCCCCCTGTTGGCCGCCTGAACATCGGCGGCTTTTTTTTTGAACCGCCGACGGCGCCGCCATCGATTGCCCACAAGACGAGACAGGATCGGAGGCCATGATGATCGAAGATACCGTTTTCAGCCATCTGCACGCGATTCTGACGTGCCAACACTCGATGCCGGTCCAGAGCTGCCGCGTATCGGTCGAAATGCAGCGTCCGTGGGGACGGCCGTATCGTCTCGTCGAATGGACGATGCATCTCGACGCGCCCGCGCGACGCCAGATCGTGCCGGCCGAATCGACTGACGAAGAGATCGCCGAAGTGGTCGCCTCGCACGTGCCGGGCCGGCTTTACGGCGACGGCCGCCTGCAGTTCTGAACGCCTTCCCGCTCCATCCGCTTCCCTGGTTTCACCCGCGCCGCACGCATCGTGCGGCAGTCGGTCTCGTTTGATGCCGCAACGAAACCTGCTACGCTGCGCGTTTTCGTCCACGCAACACACGATGGAAAACGCATTCAACGAACGTGGCGTGATGATCACGCGCAACGGCCTGTCGGCCGCCGGGCAGGTATTCGCACTCCGTGACATCCGCCAGGTCGACGTCGTCAAGATTCCGAAGAACCGCCTCGTACCGTCGCTGATCTCGCTGATCGGCGCGGCCACCGCCGTCGCAGGCGGCATCGCCGGATCGAGCGCCGCGCTCGTCGTCGGCGTGATGCTCGGCGTCGTCGGCTATCTCGCATGGGCCACGCAGGACGTCACGTATCGCCTGATGGTCGAGATGCCCGACGGCAAGCGCGAAGCGCTGTCGAGCGTCGACGTCGAGTTCGTCGAACGCGTCGCGCAGGTCGTGCGCGATGCGCAGGCCGCGAAAGCGGCCGGCTGATTCCGTTAGCCTCCCTGCACGCTTCGATTCGCGGTGCGCCAGGCACGCGCGGCGCGTTTCGCGCCGCGCAACGGCACCGTCGATTACCCCGTCGAAGCGCATTCCACCTCCTCGTCGCCAACACCGCGCCTGCGCTGCGTACGCCGACCGCCTAGTATGGAAAGAGCGGCTCGCCGCCGCATCGTCCGATGGAGGCCAGCATGAACGTCCAGACGCTGTCCGGCACGCTTCGCGCGCAGGAACTGCTGATCGTGTCGATGATCCGCGCGCTTCCCCCTGACGCGCGCCGCGTGCTCGTCGACCTCTACACCGAACAGATCGCGTTCGCCGAGCAGGCCGGCCTCGAAGGCCACGGTGATCGCGCGACGCACGACGCGTTCATCACGCATGCGCGCAACCTGCTGATCCGCATCGAAGCGCTGGCCTAGGGCCGCGTTTTTCCCGAATTTCCCGCCGTGGCTCGCCCGGGCCGCGCAGGTAAGCGCTCACCCACGCGAGCCGCTTTCCGCTCTTGTATTGATAATAATTCTCATTTACACTGGTAAAGTTATCAGTTGCCTTTCAATTCGCCGCTCGCCGCCTTCCATGCGCGGGCGGGCCAGCCAGGTGAACGCGTCACCCAGCCAGCCTTCGGGCTTGTCATCGTCAATGGGAGACCACCTGTGCATTGCTATACGCTGGCGCGGCGGCCGATCTGTGCCGCGCTGTTCGGCGCGTTCGGCCTGTCCGCCGCCACGGCTCACGCCGATTCGACGCCGCAAGGCGCCAACCCGCCTGCCGCCCTCCTCGTCGCCGCGTCCACGCGCGGCGACGCGGCGCTGCTCGATCCCGTCACCGTCACGGCCAACCGCACCGCCACGGCCGCGAGCCGCACGGCGGCGTCCGTGGCGGTGATCACCGACGAGGATCTCGAAGAGCAGCAGGCCACCAACATCAAGGACGCGCTGCGCTACGAGCCGGGCGTCACGGTGCGCCGCACCGCGTACCGGCCCGGCAGCGCCGCGCTCGGCGGCGGCCGCGACGGCGATTCGAGCATCAACATCCGCGGCCTCGAAGGCAATCGCGTGCTGCTGATGGAAGACGGCATCCGCCTGCCGAATGCGTTTTCGTTCGGCCCGCTCGAAGCGGGGCGCGGCGACTACGCCGATCTCGACACGCTCAAGCGCATCGAGATCCTGCGCGGGCCGGCCTCGGCGCTGTACGGCAGCGACGGCCTGACCGGCGCGGTGAACTTCATCACGAAGGATCCGCGCGACCTGCTGTCGATCTACAACAAGCCCTATTACTTCTCGTTCCGGCCGAGCTACGACTCGGCCGACCGCAGCATCGGCGCGACCGTGTCGGCCGCGGGCGGCAACGATCGCGTGCAGGGGATGATCATCGCCGACGGCCGGCGCGGCCACGAGGTCGACACGCGCGGCAGCAACAACTCGGCGAGCACGCTGCGCACCACGTCGAACCCGCAGGACGTCTATTCGGAATCGCTGCTCGGCAAGCTCGTGCTGACGCCCACCACGCGCGACACGATCAAGTTCACCGCCGAAACGGTGCAGCGCCGCGTGAGCACCGACGTGCTGTCGGCGATCAGCCCGCCGACCACGCTCGGCCTCACGACCTACGACCGGCTCGAGCGCAACCGCTTCAGCGTCGACTACGACTTCCACGACGACGCGTTCCGCTGGTTCCAGACCGCGCACGTGCAGTTCTACTACCAGGACGCGAAGCAGGACCAGTACGCGTTCGAGACGCGCGGCCGGGCGGCTTCGCGTTCGCGCGACAACCAGTACAAGGAGCGCACGTTCGGCGGCGCCGCGTTCGCCGAAAGCGGCTTCGCGACCGGCCCGTTCGCGCACAAGCTGCTGTATGGCATCGACGGCAGCGTGTCGCGCGTGACGAACATGCGCGACGGCACGGTGCCGGGCGTCGGCGAGGCGTTCCCGAACAAGGCCTTCCCCGACACCGACTACACGCTGTTCGGCGCGTTCGTGCAGGACCAGATCGGCTACGGCCGCCTGCTCGTCACGCCGGGCCTGCGCTTCGACACGTACCGGCTGAGCCCGACCGGGAACGATCCGCTGTTCACCGGCAAGGCCGTGTCGACGAGCGCGAACGAACTGTCGCCGCGCGTCGCCGTACTCTACGAGATCACGCCCGCCGTCATTCCGTACGTGCAGTACGCGCACGGCTTCCGCGCGCCGACGCCCGACCAGGTGAACAGCAGCTTTTCGAACCCGGTGTACGGCTACACGTCGATCGGCAATCCGAACCTGAAGCCCGAGACGAGCGATACGTTCGAAGCCGGCTTGCGCGGCAAGGCCGGCACCGGTTACGGCGTCGTACGCTACAGCGCCGCCGCGTTCACGGGCCGCTACCGCAACTTCATCTCGCGCACGACGATCGCCGGCAGCGGCCGGCCAACCGACCCGTTCGTGTTCCAGTACGTGAACTTCGCCGACGCGCGCATTCACGGCCTCGAAGGCCGCGCGGAATGGGTGATGCCGAACGGCATCACGCTGAAGACGGCAATGGCGTTCACGAAAGGCTCGACCCAGAACGACGGCGCGGCCAGCCAGCCGCTGAACACCGTCAACCCGTTCTCGGCCGTGTTCGGCGTGCGCTACGAGCCGACCGAACGCTGGTACGTGCAGACCGACCTGCTGTTCCAGGCCGCGAAACGCGACAAGGACATCGACAAGTCCGACTGCTCGAACAAGGCGTGCTTCTCGCCGCCGTCGTCGCTCGTCGTCGACCTGCGCGGCGGCTACCGCTTCAACAAGCACGTGAGCGCGACGATCGGCATCCGCAATCTGTTCGACCGCAAATACTGGAACTGGTCGGACGTGCGCGGCATCGCAGCCGATTCGCAGGTGCTCGATGCGTACACGTCGTCCGGACGCACGGTCGCCGTCAGCATGAAAGTGGATTTCTGATGCGCGCCGCCCGCGCTGCCACCCCAACCGCTACTTGAAGGAGTCCGACATGATGCAATCCGCCCTTCCCGGTCAATCGGCCACGCCGGCCCGCGCCGCTGCCGCGCTGCGCGACGCGTTCATCAAGCTCAAGACCGAGCGCCAATTGCGCAACCGTGACGTCGCGCAGGCGCTCGGCGTCAGCGAAGGCGAGGCGCTCGCCGCGTTCGTCGGCGAGCACGTCGTGCGGCTCGACGCGCACTTTCCGGCGATGTTCGAGGAAATGCCGCGCCTCGGCCGCGTGATGGCGCTCACGCGCAACGACACGGCCGTCCACGAGAAGGACGGCGAATACGCGCAGATGAGCCACGACGGCCCCGTCGGCCTCGCGCTCGGCGATATCGACCTGCGCATCTTCTATCGTCACTGGGTGTCGGCGTTCGCGGTGCGCGACGAGACCGCACACGGTCCGCTGAAGAGCCTGCAGTTCTTCGACGGGCAGGGCCATGCGATCCACAAGGTCTACCTGCGCGCGCACAGCGACCACGCCGCGTACGACGCGTTCGTCGAGCGCTGGCGAGCGCCGTCGCAGGAGCCGGGCCTCGAGGTCGCGCCCGCCAAGCCGAAAACGCCCGAGCGCGCCGACACCGAGATCGACGTCGCGGGCTTTCGTGCCGCTTGGGACGCGATGACCGACACGCATCAGTTCTTCGGCATCACGCAACGCTTCGGCGTGAGCCGCATGCAGGCGCTGCGGCTCGCCGATCCGCAATACGCGTATCCGGTCGAAACCGCGCATGCGCTGCGTCACGTGCTTCAGCAGGCGGCGGAAAGCGGCCAGCCGATCATGGTGTTCGTCGGCAACGCGGGGATGATCCAGATCCATACGGGCCCCGTCGCGAACGTGCGCGAGGTCGGTGCGTGGATCAACGTGCTCGACCCGGGTTTCAACCTGCATGTGCGCGAGGACCTGATCGCCGCCGCGTGGGTCGTGAAGAAGCCGACGAGCGACGGCATCGTCACGTCGCTCGAGCTGTTCGATCGGCAAGGCGACCACGTCGCACTGCTGTTCGGCGAACGCAAGCCCGGCAAGGTCGAACGTGACGACTGGCGCGCGCTCGTCGCGACGCTGCCGGCCGCGGCACGCGGAGGCGCGCGGTGAGCGCGCGGCCGTTCGATCCGCGCCGCCGCGCGCTGCTGGCGAGCGCGGCGGCCGGCACGCTGGCGGGCGCGCTGCCCGGCAGCGTGCTCGCCCGGGGTGCGCAGGCCGCGCCCAAACGCGTGGTCGTGATCGGCGGCGCGCTCGCGGAAACCGCGTTCGCGCTCGGCGGCGCGGAAACGCCGCGCTACCGGCTCGTCGGCGCCGACACCACCTGCACGTACCCCGACGCCGCGAAGCGGCTGCCGAAGGTCGGCTACCAGCGCGCGCTGTCAGCCGAGGGGCTGCTGTCGCTGCGGCCCGATCTCGTGCTCGCATCGGCGGAAGCCGGCCCGCCCACCGCGATCGCGCAAGTCAAGAACGCCGGCGTCGCAGTAACGACGTTCGATGAACGCCACGACGTCGAATCGGTGCGCGCGAAGATCACGGGCGTCGCGCAGGCGCTCGACGTGCGCGATGCGGGCGCCACGCTGCTGCAACGTTTCGACCGCGACTGGCAGGCCGCGCGCGACGCGGTCGCTGCCCGTGCGCGCGGCGATGCGCCGCCGCCGCGCGTGCTGTTCGTGCTGAACCATACCGGCAACCAGGCGCTCGTCGCCGGCCAGCGCACGGCCGCCGACGCGATGATCCGCTACGCGGGCGCGCGCAACGCGATGCAGGGCTTCGATCACTACAAGCCGCTGACGACCGAGGCGCTGGCAGCCACCGCGCCCGACATCGTGCTGATCTCCGACGAAGGGCTCGCGGCCGTCGGCGGCCGCGCCGCGCTGCTCGCGACGCCCGGCTTCGGCGCGACGCCGGCCGGCCGCGCACAGCGTGTGGTGGCGCTCGACGCGCTGTTCCTGCTCGGCTTCGGCCCACGCCTGCCGCTCGCCGTCACGACCCTGCGCCGACGCCTGTCGGATGCGCTCGCCTGATTCCGGATTGCCCCGATGCCCGCTCACGCTTCGCCTTTCCCCGCATCGTCGTCCGCATCGCGCTCCGGCGCCGCGCGCATCAGCACGTCGCGCCGTTTCGCACCGTTCGCGCTGGCCGCGCTCGCCTGCCTCGTGTGCGCGATGTCCGTCGTCGCGCTGTGCGTCGGCGCCTATCGCATTCCGCTCGTGGAAGCCTGGGCCGCGTTGACCGGCGATGCGGCCGCACATCAGGCGCGTGCGGTGCTGTTCGACATCCGCGCGCCGCGCGTCGCGCTCGCGCTACTGGTCGGCGGCGGCTTCGGCGCGACCGGCGCCGCGATGCAGGCGCTGTTCCGCAATCCGCTCGCCGATCCGGGGCTCGTCGGCGTGTCGAGCGGCGCCGCGCTCGGCGCGACGACGATGATCGTGCTCGGCCCCACGCTCTTTGCCGCGCACGTGAGTGCAGCCGCGTTGCCCGTCGCCGCATTCGCGGGCGCGCTCGCGGTCGCGGCCCTCGTCTACCGGCTCGCTGCGTCGCGCGGCCGGCTCGCACTGCCGCTGCTGCTGCTCGCCGGCATCGCGATCAACGCGCTGGTCGGCGCGGCGATCGGGCTCCTCACGTTCGTCGCCGACGACGCGCAATTGCGCTCGCTGACCTTCTGGAGCCTCGGCAGCCTCGGCGGCGCGCAATGGTCCGCGCTGGCGGCCGTCGCGCCGTGCGTCGCGATCGGCGGTGCGCTGCTCGCGCGTGAACGCGACGCGCTGAATGCATTGCAGCTCGGCGAAACCGAGGCGCTGCATCTCGGCGTGCCCGTGCAGCGATTGAAGCGGCGCGTGCTCGTCGCGGTCGCGCTCGCGGTCGGCGCGCTGGTGTCGTGCGCGGGCATCATCGGCTTCATCGGGCTCGTCGCGCCGCATTGCGTGCGTCTCGTGTGCGGCCCCGATCAACGCGTCGTGCTGCCCGGCGCCGCGCTGTTCGGCGCGCTTCTGACGCTCGCCGCAGATCTCGCCGCGCGCACCGTTGCCGCACCCGCGGAAATTCCGCTCGGCGTGCTGACCGCGCTGCTCGGCGCACCGTTCTTTCTCGCGCTGCTGTGGAAGAGTCGCGGCGCGCTCGGCGGCTAACCTTCCCTCACGACGACCATGCTGACCGCCCATCATCTCGACGTTACCCGTCGACACAACGCGATCCTGCGCGACCTGTCGCTGTCGATCGAACCCGGCCGCGTGACCGCGCTGCTCGGCCGCAACGGCGCGGGCAAGAGCACGCTGCTGAAGACTTTCGCCGGCGAACTCACCGGCAACGTCGCGCCGAACGGCGTGCGCGTGGCCGGCGACATCACGCTGAACGGCGAACCGCTCGCACGCATCGACGCGTCGCGGCTCGCGTGCCTGCGCGCGGTGCTGCCGCAAGCCGCGCAACCGGCGTTCCCGTTCAGCGTGGACGAAATCGTGCTGCTCGGCCGCTATCCGCATGCGCGGCGCAGCACCGCGACGTCGCATCGCGATCGCGAGATCGCGTGGTGCGCGCTCGAACGCGCGGGCGCCGATGCGCTCGTCGGCCGTGACGTGACGACGCTGTCGGGCGGCGAACTCGCGCGCGTGCAGTTCGCCCGCGTGCTCGCGCAGCTGTGGCCCGATGATGAAGCGACGGAATGCGGCCCGCGCTACCTGCTGCTCGACGAGCCGACCGCCGCGCTCGATCTGTCACATCAGCACCGCCTGTTCGAAACCGTACGCGCCGTTGCACGCGAATGGCAGCTCGGCGTGCTCGCGATCGTGCACGATCCGAACCTCGCCGCGCGACACGCGGATACGATCGCGATGCTCGCCGACGGCACGATCGTCGCGCACGGCACGCCGCGCGACGTGATGACGCCGGCCCATATCACGCAGTGCTACGGATTCGCGGTGAAGATGGTGGACACCGGCGACGGTGCACCGCCGGTGATGGTGCCTGCGTAGCGCGCGCGTATGCCACATGTCGCATGAGCTTTGCGTCGCACGATGCCCTGCTTGATCGATAGCAACGACTGTCACGCCCAGGCCGGCGTCACCCTCGTCCGGCGCTGTGCGGACGGCGCGCCTCCAGGCTCAATGCTCGAGATCCGCCGCGCCGAACGTCCGCATCTTCCACCCGAGCCGCACGGCGAGCATCCGCATCGAGAATCCCGCCGCCAGCGCGACGACCGTCGCGATGCCAGCATCGATACCGAGATGCTGCATCCCGACATAGAGCCCGCCCGTGACGAACGCGACGCTCGCATACAGTTCCTCGCGCAGGATCAACGGCATCTCGTTGCACAACAGATCGCGCAGCATCCCGCCGCAGACACCCGTGATCGCGCCGGCCAGCACGACGATGATCGGCGCGGTGCCCGTCGACGCACCGATGTCGCAGCCGATGATCGTGAACGCCGCGAGGCCGATCGCATCGACGGTCACGAACAGCGTCTTCATTCGCGCGACATGCCGTGCGACCCACGACGCGACGGTCGCCGCGACGAGCGTGATCACCAGGTACTCGGGATGCGCGATCCAGCCGAGCGGATAGTGGCCGAGCAGCACGTCACGCACAGTGCCGCCGCCGAGGGCCGTCACCGCGCCGACGAGCGCGAGCCCAAAACGGTCCATTCCGCGGCGCATGCCCATCAGCGCCCCCGACATCGCTTCCGCGACGATTGCAATCAGATAGAGCGTATGCATGGCGAACGTCAGTCATCCGTCCGAAACAGGTCGAGCACGCGTTCGCGCTCGGCCGCATCAACCGCGGCAGGCGTCGATTCGGCAGGCTTGCCGTTGTTGCCCGGCGCGTCGGACGCACCGGCCACTGCCGCCGCCCCGCCGCACGCGAAGCGGCTGCGGATGTACGACGGCACGTCGGCCGTGCACGTGCCGCGCGTGTATTCGGCGTAGACGAAGTCGCCGTCGACGAGCGCGACGTCCTGCGGCGGCGTCGCCTCGACCGGCGTACGCCCGTCGACGGCCGTCTTCATGTAGTCGAGCCAGACCGGCAGCGCAAGCGATGCGCCGGTCGCACGCCCCATCGGGCGCGGCGTGTCGTAGCCGAGCCACGCGACCGCGACGATGCCCGACGAGTAGCCGGCGAACCAGACATCCTTCGACCCGTTCGACGTGCCCGTCTTGCCGGCCGCGTCGTCGCGGCGCAGCGCGAGCGCGCCGCGCGCGGTGCCGGACTTCACGACGTCGCGCAGCATGCTGTCCATCACGAACGCGTTGCGCGCCGACACGACGCGCTCGCCTGCCGGCGACGTCGCCTCGTACATCGCGCCGCCATGAC
Source organism: Burkholderia sp. SRS-25 (assembly GCF_004343765.1). Classification (NCBI taxonomy): domain Bacteria; kingdom Pseudomonadati; phylum Pseudomonadota; class Betaproteobacteria; order Burkholderiales; family Burkholderiaceae; genus Burkholderia; species Burkholderia sp. SRS-25. The sequence continues at coordinate 261,837 of NZ_PTXM01000011.1, read as the reverse complement.
GCTGTTTCACCGACAGGATCAGGCGCGGCTCCATCCGCGTGCCCCCGTTCGCAAACACGCTATACGCGCTCGCCAGTTCGAGCGGCGTCACGGCGCCTGCGCCGAGCGCGAGCGGCAGCGACGCCGGATTGCGCTGCGCGTCGAAGCCGAAGTGCACCGCATGCTGCTGCACGTAGCGCGCGTCGGTGGCCTGCATCAGGCTGACCGCCACCAGGTTCTTCGAGCGCATGAGCCCGCGCCGCACCGGGATGAAGCCCTCGTAGTTGTTGGCGAAATTGCGCGGGCGCCACGGCCGTGCGCCGGTTTCCTCGTGCGTGAGCGTGCGCTGCGTGTCGTCGACGAGCACGCCCGGGAAGTAGCCCTTTTCCAGCGCAGCCGAATAGACGAACGGCTTGAAGCTCGAGCCCGGCTGGCGATACGCCTGCAGCGCATGGTCGAACACGTTGCGGTTGAAATCAGCGCCGCCGACGAGCGCGAGCATGTCGCCGGTTGCCGCGTCGAGCGACACCAGTGCGCCTTCGAGCCCGTTGCGCGCATCGCGCTTCGCGCGCGGCTGGCGGCTCAGCGTGCGTGCGAGCGACGATTCGGCCGCGCGCTGGTCGCGCATCGAGATCGTCGTCGTCACGTCGAGGCCGAGCGTATAGGCATCGTCGTAGAAACGCTCGACCATCATCCGGCGCGCGCGCTCGGCGACGTACGGCGCCGCGATGATCCCCGGCGGCGGCGTGGTGGCCAGCGCGATCGGCGCGTCGACGGCCGCGTGATACGTCGCGTCGTCGAGCTGGCCGAGCGCGTGCATCCGGCCGAGCACGTAGTTGCGCCGCGCGGTCGCGCGTGCCGGATTGACGACCGGGTTGAACGCGGACGGTGCCTTCGGCAGCCCCGCGAGCACGGCGGCCTCGCCCGCGCTCAGCGCGTCGAGCGGCTTGCCGAAATAGACGTTCGCGGCCGCCGCGAAACCGTACGCGCGCTCGCCCAGATAGATCTCGTTCATGTACAGCTCGAGCAGCTTGTCCTTGCTGTATTCGCGTTCGAGCTTGGTCGCCATCAGGATCTCGGCGAGCTTGCGACTCAGCACCTTGTCGCGCGTCAGATAGAAGTTGCGCGCGACCTGCATCGTGATCGTGCTGCCGCCCTGCCCCGGCTGCCCCGTCACGACGTTCGCGAACGTCGCGCGCGCGAGGCCGCCGAAATCGACCGCGCCATGCTGGTAGAACTTCGCGTCCTCGGCCGCGAGCAGCGCCTGCCGCATCAGCGGCGGGATGCGTTCGAGCGGCACGAACTCGCGTCGCTCGACGCCGTATTCGGCCAGCAGATCGCCGTCGCGCGAGAAGATCCGCAACGGCAGCGCGGGACGGTACACGGCGAGGTGCTCGACGGACGGCAATTGCGTCCAGATGCGCTGGATCGTCCATGCGCCGATGCCCGCGCAGGCGACCGTCAGGCCGAGCAGCGCGCCCGCGAGCGTGCGCCACACGCGGCGGCGGCGTGGCGGCGGCGCGGGTGGTGGCGGTGGGGATGCGTTGTGGTCGGTCATGTCGGGCTCCTTCTTCGATGCTGCGACGGCCGGTGCGCAAGAGGCGCCGACGGGTCACGAAAGGCGCGCATTGTCGAAGGGATGGCGGGAAACCGGAACATTCTTTAGCCAAAGTTTGGCTGGCTAAATTTTATTTAGGAAAGTGTGTCGGGGCCGTTCACGTCGTATCTGCGACCGCGTGACGCATGCGTCGGGCGAACCGCGCTGCGCGCGATCCGGTTCGGCTGTAGCATCGTGTGATGTTCGATCGATATCTCGGCCTGTGGGGCCTCGTTCCTGACGGCGGCCCGATCCTGACCGCGAGCGGCGGCCTGCTGCCCGTCGTCTGGCAATCGCGGCCGGCGATGTTGAAGGTCGCTACCTGCGACGAGGAGCGTCGCGGCAATGCGCTGATGACGTGGTGGAATGGGCAGGGCGCCGCGCAGGTGTGGCTGCACGACGGCGATGCGATTCTGCTCGAGCGGGCGCAGCCGGAACCGACGCTGGCCGGTTTTTCGGCATCGGGCCATGACGACGACGCGATGCGCATCGCGTGCGACGTCGTTGCGCGGCTGCATGCGCATCGTGCTTCGGAGCCGCCTTCGGTCGTACCGCTGCAGGTGTGGTTTCAGGCGCTGCTGTCTGACGCTTCAGCCAATGTCGTGCTTCATCGCTGCGCAACGGTCGCGCGCCAGCTGCTCGCCGGGCCGCCCGTCGATGAAGTTGTCCTGCACGGCGACATCCATCACGGCAACATTCTCCATTTCGGCGATCGCGGCTGGCGTGCGATCGATCCGAAGGGGCTGCGCGGCGATCGCGCGTTCGACTACGCGAACCTGTTCTGCAATCCTTCGCACGACGTTGCGGTCGATCCGGTGCGGTTCGCGCAGCGCGTCACGCTCGTGGCCAGCACCGCGCAGCTCGACAGGCGCCGGCTGCTGCAGTGGATTCTCGCGTGGTCGGGCTTGTCGGCGGTGTGGTTGATCGAGGACGGGCTGCTGCCCGATACACGGTTGCAGGTCGCGACGCTCGCGGCGGCCGCACTCGGCCTGTAGGAATACGCATCATCCGTGGAAGCAGGTTCGTCATGAATTTCCCGGGAGCGCGGGGAAGACCAGCGGCTCTCGGCCGGACGGGGACGTTCGACAAGGGTACGGGAATCGTCGACAATCAAGTCCGCTTAAATAACCATTCCAACAAGGGCAAAACAATGATGACTTCCAGCGACGGCCTGACCAGTCCAGCACGCCTCCTGCGGCTCGCTTCGTGGGTGATTGCGATCATCTTTGCGGTGTTTCTGAACATGCTCGGCAGTCTCGTGATTCGCGACATGGCCTTCGCTCCGAGGGGCGGGCCGCCCGTCGTCGAGCAATTCGCGGATGCTCCATTGAAGGCGCGGCTGGACGCAGCCCGGCGCGATCTGCAGGCACGGCACGACACGCTTGCCGAGAAAGCCGATGCAATGGAGGTGGCACGCGGACGTGCCGCGAAGGAGTACGCGGCCGAGAAAGAAAGTTTCCGCAACTGGCTGGCAACCCGCTCGGTGACGGGAGACAGTGCGAGGGACCCGGACATTCTGGCGCGAACTCGCAAGCTGGATACGCTCCAGGCAGTGGTCGTCAACTGGCAGCATCAGATCGATGCGATCGGCGACCAGCAGCGGGCGTTGGCTTCGCAGCAGACTCAAGTCGACACGCAAATCGCCGACGCCGACGCGGCAGCCGAACGCCGCTTCGAAAAGGCCGACCGGCATTACGAGTTGCAGGTGTTCGGGCTGCGGCTTGCACTCACGTTACCGATTCTGCTGATTGCGATCTGGCTGTTCATGCGCTATCGCAAGATGCGCTATTGGCCTTTCGTGTATGGCTTTGGCCTGTTTTCGCTGAGTGCATTTTTCATCGAACTGGTCCCGTATCTGCCGAATTTCGGCGGCTATGTCAGGGTCCTGGTCGGCATTGCACTCACGGTGTTCGCCGGCCTTTACATGTTGAAGGCCTTTCAGCGCTATGCCGAACGCAAGCGGCTCGAATTGCAGCAGGATCAGGGAGAACGTGCGCGCACGATCGGATACGAAAAGGCCGTTCGCTCACTCGAAAAAAAGCGTTGCCCGTCATGCGACAAACAGTGGAATCTCGGTGGCGACGACTCCACGTTCTGCGTGCACTGCGGATTGAGGCTCTTCAACGTATGCGGATGCGGTGGCCGGAATTTTTTCTTCTTCCCGCATTGCCATCAATGTGGTGCCACGCAGGGCAATGAGTCGCCAGCGGCATCCGACTGACGGTCGGTGTTTGCAAAACGCACTGGCTGGATTCCCGCTTTCAAGCCACGAAGAACCTGAAAAAAAGCCCGCCGGCATCCCCGGCGGGCTTTCACATCCAACTGCTTGAACAACGCTCAACGCGCCGGGTTCAGCAACAGGTTCATGTGACGGTTCACGTCTTTGTACAACAGATAACGGAAGCGGCCAGGGCCCCCCGAATAGCATGCCTGCGGGCAGAACGCGCGCAGCCACATGAAGTCGCCCGCTTCGACCTCGACCCAATCCTGGTTCAGGCGATACACGGCCTTCCCTTCGAGCACATACAGCCCGTGCTCCATCACGTGCGTTTCGGCGAACGGAATCACGCCGCCCGGCTCGAACGTCACGATGTTCACGTGCATGTCGTGGCGCATGTCGCTCATGTCGACGAAGCGCGTCGTCACCCATGCACCGTTGGTGCCCGGCATCGGGATCGGCTCGACGTCCTGCTCGTTGGTCACGAAGGCTTCAGGCAGCGGAATGCCGTCGACGGCCTGGTAGTGCTTGCGCACCCAGTGGAAACGCACCGCGGCATCGCTGACGTTGTGCAGCGTCCAGTCCGCGCCCGGCGGAATGAACGCATAGCCGCCCGGCTTCAACTGGTGCTTCGTGCCTTGCAGCGTCAGCTCGGCTTCGCCTTCGACGACGAACAGCACGGCTTCGGCGTTCTTGTCCTGCTCGGGCTTGTCGCTGCCGCCGCCCGGGTTCACTTCGACGATGTACTGCGAGAAGGTTTCCGCGAACCCCGACAGCGGGCGGGCGATCACCCACAGGCGCGTGTTCGTCCAGAACGGCAGCCAGCTCGTGACGATGTCGCGCATCACACCCTTCGGGATCACCGCGTACGCCTCGGTGAACATCGCGCGATCGGTCAGCAGATCGGTCTGCGGCGGGTGGCCGCCATGCGGCGCGTAATACGTTGTCTTAGACATAGTGCATCCAGGCAATGGGTTGGTCCGGCCCCGGGTGCCAACGGCATCGGGCGGCACGTACGCGCGTGGGGCACGCATGCGGCGGCGGGACATCGTTGCCGGGGTGGCTTGAAGGCGCATGCGCCTTCGTTCGGTCGGCCAGGCTTCGCGACGGGTTCGTCCGGTTCTTCGGACGCAGCGGCCCATGCTGGTGGGGCCGGCGGCCGGGCCGTGGCGCCCGCGCTCATGCGGCGAGACGCGGCCAGCGGCACGGTGCGATGCCGTACGCGAGCATCGCCGACGATAGCGAAGTCGTTCGCAATCGACCAATTAAATGTTGCGATGGATTCCATTCGATTTCCCACTACCTGCGGGCAGCCGCGATACGCGGAGAGGAAGCGTGGCGCGACGGTCCGGCTATCAGGGAAATCCTGACGGGCGGGCAGCGCGCACGTTCGCCGGGACGCAACGGGCGCCGGCGAATAACAGCAGCTGTTCCCGGTGCACACGCGGTTCGCGATACATCCGGTTACGCAGAGTGGATCGCGCCGACGTGCGCACGGCAGCAAGTCGCACCGCGCCAATCATGAGCAGCCGTCAGGCTGGAGAACGGGCCAACGGGAATCGAACGGCACGCGAATGGTCTCGGCACGCGTCGGACGCATTCAGTCGCGCGTGGCGATGTAGTCGGGAAACGGGGAAATACAGCGAGGAGGGAAACTTGCCGGCCCGTCGATCGGGCGTCTGGCCGCGGCTGAGGAAGCCGGAAAGGGTTCGCCGGTCTGGCCGGCGATGACGGCCCGGCAAGCCGCCGGGCCGAATCTCGCGTCGGGTGCCGACGCCGTCGGCGCGCCGGTGCGCCATTCGCGCACCAAGCCGCGCCAGCGGCGATCAGTCCCAGTCGCGGTGGTGGTGATGCTTGCGGTGGCGATAGCCACGATCGCCGCGACCGCCGTAATCGCGCTCGTAGGAGCTGCGCGACATGTTGCCGCCGAGCGCCGCGCCGGCGCCGCCGCCGACAGCCGCACCCAGCAGGCCGCCCGTGCGGCCGCCCATCGCGTTGCCTGCCGCGGTACCTGCGCCGCCGCCGAGGGCGCCGCCGATGATCGCGCCGGTGCGCTCGCGACGGTTCGACGTCACCGCGCCACCCGCGCCGCCGCCGATGGCGCCGCCGATCACCGAGCCCGTGCTGCCGCCGAGCGCACCGCCGACCGCTGCGCCGGCTACCCCGCCGAGCGCGCCGCCAAGCGCGTTGTTCATGTCACCTGCCATGGCCGGCAGTGCAGTCGCGCCGGTCAACGCGGCGACGACGAGAGCGGGGGCGATTTTCTTCCACATTCCCGTATTCTTCCTTGTTCGCAATCTGGTTATTGAAGGTCCGCTCGGTACGACGATCTGAATCGATCGACGTCGTGTCAGGCATTGTGCCGAACCGCGGACCAATTCATTTCAATGAGCTTGCGGCGAAGAATAGCACCGGTCCCACATCCTTGCCGTGGACATTCTGGTAACAAGTTGTTTACGAATAAGCGACTTCGAGCGGCCGTACCGGAATGCCCGCAAACCCGCGCCAGCATTGGCTCGGCCGACGGTCCGGCCCTGCGGAACGACAGGCCGGCCATGGGCGGCGTCGCACCTTTGCGACACACGTGGCAACACATCGGGAACGAATCGTGGGCGGGGCGCGAGACGGCGGCCGGGAAGAAATGATGGGGGTCAGTACACGCCCGGCAGCAGACGCCAGGTCCGCGCGCAATACGCGTCGTATTCGGCGCCGAATTGCGCACGCAGCAGCACCTCTTCGGAGCGGATGCGCGCGACGAGCGGCACCATCGTCAGTACGACCAGCAGCAAGCCGACACCCGAGCGGAATGCGAGCGCCCAGCCGACCGAATTGACGACCAGGCCGAGATAGCTCGGATTGCGGATGCGGCTGTAGATACCGTCGGTCACGAGCGTATGGCCCGGCTGGATCGCGACGAGCCCGCTGAAGCGCTTGCCGAGCACGAATACGGGCCAGATGCGCAGCACGCCGCCTGCGATGTACAGCACGACGCCGATCCAGCGCACCGCATCGCCGCCGAAGGTCCAGAAGTCGAGGCGGTCGGTCAGCGCCGGCAGGTATGCGAGCAGGAACCCGCTTACCCCGAACGCCGCGAGCACCCAGCGGTTGTCGCGGCTCTCGCGCTCGCCGCTGCTCAGGTTGCCTTCGGTGAACAGCGCGGCGACGGCCATCGCGAGCGTCGCCACAACAACGACGGTCAGTTGGGGATGCGAGAAGAAGGCCGCGAACCCACCGCTGCCGAGCACCGCGAGCCCGAGATAGACGAGCGTGGCGATGCCCGACGCGACTGCGACCTTGCGGGTGACTGTCATGGCTGCCTCACCGGAATGCGGAATGCGCTTTCCTGTGAAGTATAGGAACCACGCGCACGCCGTGCAGCGCACCGCCGTCACGCGTTACGCGAATCCGCGCGAACCATCCGGTGCAACGGCTTGGCGCCGACAGATGCGGACGGCGCCAACGCCCGGTGCCCGATCAGCGGATGCGGAAGTTGCCGCCGATCCCGACGCTGACGGGCGGCGCGTAATACGCCGGCGCATAGCCGTAGTAGGCCGGCGCGGGCGCGTAGCCGTACGGCGGCGCAACGTAGCAGCCGGACAGGCCGCCGATCAGGGCAAGCGTGATGAGAAGTCTGGTCATGGCTCGATTCCCGGCGCGAAAGACGAATGGCACCTCGCGAAAGCCGCTCCGCCGCGCGATGCGGCGGCCGGCACGAAGGGACGATCCGCCCCTTCCTGTCGCTCGGTGAAGCAATGCGCGGAGTCTAGCGCCGGGTGGGCCGGGCCGAGTTTCGCCGGTGGTTACACGTGTTACCTCGCGTGACCGCTGAAACAGGCGCTGGCACGGCGACGGGCCGATGCGCCATGCCGTGCCGTCGCCGCACGCAATCGACGCGTTACACGAAACGCGCGCGAATGCGCTGCGCGAGCGCTTCGAGCGTCGCCGCGTCGGCGATCTCGCGTGCATGCATCCGCAGCTCGGCGCCTTCCCAGCGCGGGATCACGTGGAAGTGCACATGCGGCACCGTCTGGCCGGCGGCCGCGCCGTTGAACTGGCCGATGAACACGCCGTCCGGCTCGAGCGCCGCGCGCACCGCCGCCGCCACGCGCTGCGTCATGCGGATGCCGGCCGCCGCCGCGTCGCCGGACAACTCGAAGATCTGCGCGGCCGGCTCCTTCGGGATCACGAGCACGTGGCCGTCGGCCTGCGGCATCAGATCCATGATCGCGAGGGTCGCGTCGTCTTCCGCGACTTTCACGCACGGCAGTTCGCCGCGCAGGATTTTGGCGAACGGGTTGTTGTTGTCGTAGGACATGGCGTTTTCCGATAACGGTTGGACTGGGAGAGGGGGAAAGCGATGCCGGACGATTATCGGCCGACGGCGGGTCGAATTTCAACTTGTCAGGCCGCGTCGCCATTGCGGTGAACAATGGACACATGGCTCCATGCAGCAGGCGTAACAGATCGGAATATCCGGCCGTCGCCATCCGTTTGTTTCGAGCGTGGGTTCACGCGGCAACAGCACGATCGCGAACCCGCGCCGGACACCCGTCGGCTGCGCAGGCCGGCAGCCGGGATGACTGCTCGCGATCTTCAACCGGAGTCATGCCATGGACCCTCTCCCCTCGTGTCGTTCACCCGCCCCGCCCGTCCGTGCGGTTGATCCACCGGTCGTCGCGCGCGTCCGGCACTCGCTACGCCGCGCGGCATACAGCGCCGGGCTGGTCGCGTTGTCGTCGGCTTTCGCATGGGCCGGCGGCAACGACATCATCTTGCCGATTCCATCATTCACCGCGTCGACCGTGCCCGCCAACGGCGATGTCAATCCGTACGGCATCGCGTTCGTGCCGCGCGGCGTGCCGCCCTGGAGCACGCTGAAACCCGGCGACGTCGTCGTGTCCAACTTCAACGCGGCGTCGAATACGCAAGGCACCGGCACGACGATCGTGAAGCTGTCGCCCGGCAAGACGCCGGCGGCCTTCTTCCAGGGCAGCAATCTCGGCCTGACAACCGCGCTCGTGGTGCTGCGCAGCGGTTTCGTGCTGGTCGGCAACGTCCCGGCGCCGGACGGCAAGACCGTCGTGCCGCCGGGCTCGCTGCTCGTCATCGGTCCGCAAGGCCATCTCGTCACGCAACTCAGCAGTGCGGCGCTGCTCGACGGGCCGTGGGACATGACCGTGATCGACCGCGGCCAGCGCGTGACCGCGTTCGTGTCGAACGTGCTGAACGGGACGGTCTCGCGCATCGAACTCGCGATCGGCGACAACGGCGTCACGATGCTGCCGGGCTCGCGCGTCATCGCGTCGGGCTACGTGAATCGAACCGATCCCAGTGCACTCGTCGTCGGCCCGACCGGCCTCGCTTACGACCCGAACATCGACGTGCTGTATGTCGCCTCCACCGGCGACAACGCGGTGTTCGCGATCCAGAACGCGGCGTCGACGAAACGCAACGGCGGCGTCGGACGGATGATCTACTTCGACGCGGCGCACTTGCACGGCCCGCTCGCGCTGGCGCTCGCACCGAACGGCCATCTCGTGACCGCGAACGGCGACGCGGTCAACGCCGACCCGCAGCAGCCGAGCGAGATCGTCGAATTCACGGTGGACGGGCGCTTCGTCGCGCAAATGCAGGTCGACACCGTTCCGGGTGCCGCATTCGGCCTCGCGTTCGGGCACGGCAGCAAGGGCCAGCCGGAATTCGCGGCCGTCGACGACAACACGAATACCGCGACGGTCTGGACCCTGCGGTCCGACAACAACGACGCGCAGTAACGCGCCACCTGGACGGGCCGCACGCGGCCCGTTCGCCCCGCACGATCGACACACACGCGTCACACACGCCGGGCACCTTGCGCGCTGTCGGCGCCGCCCGGCGTCGCACGCACCCGCGATTGCCACCGCCGGCCCGAACCTGCGACACTGCCTGTTCGTGTTCTGCCTGCCGACAATCGAGGACGCTCGCGCATGACGATCCCCTTCAAGAAGCTGATCCTGCGCGGCGCCGCGCTCGCCGTCGTCGTCGCGGTCGGCTACACGGGCTACATGCTGTCCCGGCTCGCGCCGATCGCAACCGGCTATGCGGCGAAGGCGCTGTGTTCCGGCGTGTACGTGTCGGGCCGCCCGGCCGCATCCGTGATCGACGTCGACATCATGGCGGGCGTGCACCCCCTGTTGAAACTGGTGCATCCGTCGATCGATCCCGACCATCATCGCGCGACGGCGACCTTCGCCGGCTTCGCCGAACGCGAAGCCGACTTCCGGCCCGGGCTCGGCTGCACGCTCGCGCTCGGGCCGTCGCCCGGCGCGTTGCCGGCCGCGCTGCAACCTCTCCCCGATCCGCCGTCCACACAACCGGCACCGGCCACGCCGCCGGCCGGCATCGACGCGCAGAAGCTGCAGACCGCACTCGACCGCGCGTTCGACGAACCCGATCCGGCACGGCCGCGGCGCACGCGCGCGGTCGTCGTGATGTGGCGCGGCCAGGTGATCGCCGAACGCTATGCGCCCGGCTTCACCGCCGACATGCCGCTGCCCGGCTGGTCGATGACGAAGACCGTGACGGCCGCACTGGTCGGCACGCTGGTCGCGCAGCACAAGCTGTCGCCCGGCACGTCGGCGCTGCTGCCCGAATGGCGCGGCAGCGGCGATCCACGCGCGGCCATCACGCTCGACGAGCTGCTGCGGATGACGAGCGGTCTGCAATTCAACGAGGACTACGACGACCCGCTGTCCGACGTCGCGTTGATGCTGTACGCGCAGCCCGATACCGCGCGGTTCGCCTCGGAAAAGCCGCTCGCCGCGACACCCGGCACACGGTGGTCCTACTCGAGCGGCACGAGCGCGATCCTCGCGCGCGTGATGCGTGAGGCACTGGGCGGCAGCGACGGCGACTACCTCGCGTTACCGCGCCGCGCGCTGTTCGCGCCGCTCGGGATGCGCAGTGCCGTGCTCGAGCCCGATGCGTCCGGCACGCTCGTCAGCCCGTCGTACATGTATGCGAGTGCGCGCGACTGGGCGCGCTTCGGGCAGTTGCTGCTGCAGGATGGCGTGTGGGACGGGCAGCGGCTGCTGCCGGAAGGCTGGGTGCGCTACCTGACGCGCACGACGCCGCAGTCGGAGCGCCAGGAGTATGGCGCGCAGTTGTGGGTCAAGGTGCCGGAGCCGTTCAACGATCGCGATCCGCATGCGGTCGCGATGCCGGCCGACGCGTTTCATGCGGTCGGCCATGAAGGCCAGTTCGTGAGCGTGGTGCCGAGCCGGCAACTGGTGGTCGTGCGGCTCGGGCTGTCGCGGCCGGAATCCGCGTGGAATCACGAGGCGTTTCTCGCGCGCGTGCTCGACGCGGTGCCGGCGCCCGGCGCGTGACAACAGGCCCTCAGGCCCGTTGTGCATACTGCTCATGACGCGAACGCGGCGGTGCTTGCCGCGCCGCCGCGCCGCGCACTACCTGCGAGGCGTCACGGGTTCGCGCTGCCTGCGTACTTCCGGAAACCTTCGCGCGTCGCGAGGCGTTCGATATAGCGCGACACCGCCGGGAAATCCGGATGCTCGAACGGCGTGCCGAACCAGCGGTTCACCGACAGGCCGATCGGAATGTCCGCGAGCGTGAAACTGTTGCCGGCCACGTACGCGCCGGTTGCCTCGAGCTGAGTGTTCAGCACCTGCATGTGCTTCGTCCAGCCCGCGATCGACTGCGCGATGCCGGCCGGATCCTGATGGTCGGGCGATTTGCGCACGAGGCCGAGGAACGCGCCGACCCACGAGCGGTTCAGGTCCGCGCCCTGCCAGTCGATCCATTGATCGACCCGCGCGCGCGCCTGCGGCTCGGCCGGATACAGTGCATCGCCGCCATAGCGGTTCGCGAGGTAGCGGATGATCGTGTTCGATTCCCAGAGCACGAAATCGTCGTCCTTGATGACGGGCACGAGACCGTTCGGATTCAGCGCGAGATAGGCCGGATCGTTGGTCGTGCGGAAGCCCGCGCCCCAGTCTTCCTGTTCGAACGGCAGGTTCAGCTCGGTGCACAGCCACAGCACCTTGCGGACGTTGATGGACGGGATCTTGCCGAGGATGTGCAGCATGCAGTCTCCTTGTGAGGTCGGATGCGGCACGCCCGGGACGCACGACACGTCCCGAACGCGTTCACGCCGAGTTTATACGCGACCGCGCGGCAAACGGCAGGTCGTCCGCGGAAAATCCGCATGCGGACGATTCGTCAGGTCACGCAGCGCGTGCTCGGCCGTCGGGAACCGGAACATGAATCCGTCCTGATGCAGGCGTGCCGGCATCACGCGCTGCCCGTCCAGCAGCAGCTCGGCCATCTCGCCCATCGCGATGCGCAGCGGCGCGGCCGGCACGTGCAACGAGGCCGGGCGGCGCAGCACCTTCGACACGACCTGCACGAACTCGCGTTGGGTCACCGGCGCGGGTGCGACCGCGTTGTAGACGCCGTGCATGCCCGGGTTCGCCAACGCACGCGCGATGATCCGCAGCACGTCGTCCCGGTGGATCCAGCTCATCACCTGCGCGCCGTCGCCGAATCGCCCGCCCATCCCGAAGTAATGCGGCAACAGCATCGGGCGCAGCGCGCCGCCGGGGCCGAACACGACGCCCAGCCGCAGCACCACCGAACGGACGCCGTGACGCTCGAGCGGTCGTGCAGACTGCTCCCACTGCCGGCACAGCTCGGACATGAAGCCGGCGCCGGCGCTGCTGCTCTCGTCGAGCCGCTCGTCGGCGGGACGCACGCCGTAATAGCCGATCGCCGAAGCCTGGATCCACGTGCGCGGCTTGACCTCGGCGGTCTCGACCCAGCGCATCAGCGATTCCGTGACGCCGACGCGGCTCGCAAGCAGCACCGCCCGCCGCCGCTTGCTCCAGCGTGCACCGAGCACCGGCGCGCCCGCGAGATTGATGACCGTGTCGAAACGTTCGTGCGGCTGCAGCTGACCGACGGACGTCACGCTGCGCACGCGGCCGTGAAACGGGTAGGCCGCGCGCAGCGGATCGCGCGCCAGCAACGTGACCGCATGCCCCGCATCGAGCAGATGGTTCACGAGGGTTTCGCCGATGAAGCCGGTCCCGCCCGTGACGAGCACGTTCCCCGGCGGCGGTCCCGCGAACGGATTGGCGACCGGCGCGCGGCGCGCGATCCGGCAGGCCGCGATCCCGTCGCGGATTCCCGATACCGTCACGCCGACGGCAAAGAGGCTCAGCACCCAGCCGCGCCAGCCGAGATCGAGCGCCTGCAGCGCGGTCGGTTCGTGCGCCCACACGGCGAGCTGCATCGCGATCATTCCGAACAGCGCGCCGCCGTTGACGGCCAGCAGCGTGTGCAGCACGCGCTCGGTCGCCGGCAGCTTGCGGCTCTGGTCCTCGACGACGAAATCCCACAACGTCAGCACCACCTCGACCACCACCACCGCCGCGATGGCCGCGATCCACGCGCCGTGGAATGCGACGTTCGCGATCGATGCGAACACGAGACCGTAAAGCACGGAGCGCACGGCGTGAATTCCCAGCTCGAGCCGCGCACGCGGGCTGTGCGGCAGATCCTGCGTGAGTTCGTGGTGATAAAGCGTGTCGAACGCGCCCATCGCGCCCTGCACGATCAGCAGGTTGAGCGCCCAGTCGTAAGCAGGCAAGGTGTTCATACTGCGTCCCTCCTCCAAAGCCAGACAAGCGGCGGCACCATCGCGACGAGTGCCGCCGCGTCGATCGCCACGTGGCCCGATACATGGGCCTGCAATGAAAACAGCATGTCCTGCGGCGCCCAGATCAGCAGGCCGGCCAGCAGCCATCCCCACACTTCCCGTTTCCGCAAGCGGTTGCCGAGGTGCACGAGCGCCAGCATCCAGACCGACGCGCACTGCACCGTCGCGCCCATCAGCGACATCCACCAGACCTGCTGTGCACGCGCCGCGTCGGGCGCCGCTCCCGCCCAGAAATGCAGCTCGATGACGCGGTGATACGCGTCGAGCCACGGCGCGCCGGCAACCCACGGAACGGCCATGCCGACGAGCAGGTGCGCGATCGCGGCGCCGTACATCCAGGTCACGACGAGGCGGCGTGCAGCGTCACCCGCGGGACGATCTGCCGTGGGTTCAGCCGCACGTTCGCTACCGCTACCGCACGCCGCCCCGTCGCAAGGCGCTTCAGTGCGATAACCGAGCCAGCGCGAAACCGCATGCCGGTTGCGCGCGAGGCGGCGATACAGCAGCGCCAGCACACCGCGCACGGCCGGCACGCGAAGCAGCCGGACGAGCGAGCGGCGCCCGGTCAGCGCCTGGGCGGCCAGGATGCTGTCCACGCCGGTCAACATGCGTCCGTCGGGCAGGCGCGCGTGCAGCTCGCGATTCAGCGCGGGCAGATCGACGCCCAGCGGCGCGGGATCGAAACCCGGCTCGGCGATATCGACGAAAGCCAGCCGGTGTCGCGCGTCGCGGGCCCCGAGACGCTTGATCTCCGCAACGCATATCGGACATCGTCCGTCGAAGTACAGCACCAGTTCACTTGATCCCATGATTCGCATTCCTTCTTATTACCTGTCGCATGCTTCATGAATCGATCGACTGCTTTCGTCCATGCCGTACCGCCACTTCATTGCAGCGGCGGCGGCACGCTTACATCGGCTTGAGCACCATCAGGAAGTAGACGGTCAGCATCGCGAAGAACGCCGGATAGCCGAGCAGTTCCCAGCGCTTCGCATAGCGCCAGTACCGTTCCGGCAGTGCGGCGTTGCCGTTCGCGTGCGCGAGCTTCGCCATCGATGCCAGTTCAAGCTGCAGCCACACGACCGGCAACCAGCACACGCCGGCGATCGCATACAGCACGATCGACGCGACGAGCCAAGGCGTATCCCACGGCCAGCCGGCCGTATGCGCGAGCCAGAGCCCCGATGCCGGCTGGAAGATCACGGCCGGCGTCGTGAACCACCAGTCCGCGCGCACCACGAGGCGCGACACGGCCGCAATGGCGGGCACCGAGCGCGTGCGGTTCGCGAAGAACAGGTAGAACGCGGTGCCGAACCCGGTGCCGACCAGCAGCACCGAGGACAGGATGTGAAGCGCCTTGATGACGAGATAGGTATTCATGCTTGTTCTTCTTCTGAAAAAAGGATCAACAGGATGGCGAGAATCGGCACGTTCTTGAGCACGGGGCCGAACGGTTCGGCGAGCAGGCCCGGCATCGTGACCGCGATGACCGCCGAATACGCGACGATCAGCGCGGCTTGCGCGACCCACAGGCGGCGTGACGGCGCGACGACGGTCGCGATGCCGAACGCGAAGTCCAGCGCGCTGGCCGCATAGAGCGCGATCAGCGCGGGCAGCCCTGTCAGGTGCGCAGGCGCGAGCAGCGCGAGGCTCGCGTGCAGCGGATGGATGAACGCGCTGGCGATGGCCGTCCAGATCCACACGATCGCCAGCGCGCCGCGCAACAGCGGGCGACGCCACATCGCGAGCGCATCGCGACGCAGCGCGGCGGCTTCCGCGCCGATGAAGCCGTCGATCCCCCGCGGCGGCCGGCCGAGCATCGCCGTGGCGGCGGCCGGATCGCCGGTGTTTCCCCCACGCAGCATCGTCCACGTGTCGCGTGTGAAGATCGCGCCCGGCAGCGTGCCGAGCAGCACGGCCGCCACACCGGCCAGCGGGCCCGGCAATCCGATGCGAGCGGCCGGCGGAAACCCCAGTGCCGCGCGGTAGCGGGCCAGCATCTCGCGGTATTCGACTTCGTCAGCGCCGACCACATCGATTACCGGGCGGCCCGCCGCCGGCGCATCGACGCACCGCGCGACGACTTCGGCGAGATCGTCGACGTGCACGGGGCGCAGCCGTTGATGGCCACCGGCCGGCAGGACCTGCACCGGCAGGCTCGCGAGCATCCGGAAAAACCGCGCCGACGCACCGTCCGTGCCGTAGACGAGCGCGGGGCGCACGATCCGGAAGTCGATCGGCAGCGTCTGCAGGAAACGGTCGGCAGCGCACTTGCTGGCGAAGTAGCGCGTATCGCCGCGCTCGACGCCGAGCGCCGAGATCTGGATCACGCGCCGCACGCCGGCGCGGCAGCACGCGGTGAAGAGCGCGCACGGCGCGGCGCGATGCACGGCGTCGAGCGTCGCGCCGCGCTGATCGGCAAGGATGCCGACCGTATTGATCACCACGTCGACGCCTTCCAGCCGCGCGAGCCACGCAGCCGGATCGATGTCCTTCGCGAAGTCGATCGCGACGTCGGACGCGCCTGTCGCATGACGCACGCCGCGCAGCACGCGATGGCCGCCGGCTTCGAGCTGGGCGCACACTGCCCGCCCGATGAAACCGTTCGCACCGCACACGAGAACGGTCATGCTGTGCGCCCCGGTGCGGCCATGCGGGCGGGTCGACGGCAAGACGGTGTCCATTTTCATCCTCTATTTACAGTTATTTCTGTACAGACAGAAATAACAGCCCCGAAAAAAGCGGGCTGGCTGCCCGCATTGCGCATACCGCTTACTTCGACGGCTTGCGCCTGACCGTCTGGCTGATCTTCGCACCGATGCCGAGCGCCTTCATCAGCGTATCGGGCTTGAGCCGCAGCATCTCGTCCGACCAGGTCGTGAGCGTCTCGACGAACTGCAGCGTGTCGCGGATGCGCTGCTCGGTCTCGCGGCTCTCGTTCGCGATCTCGGGATTCGCCAGGCAATCGCGCAGCACCGTGAGCGTCGGCTCGATCTCGCGCTGCCGCCGCCCTTCGACGATCAGCTTGAACAGTTCCCAGATGTCGGTCGACGTCTCGAAGTGGTCGCGGCGGTCGCCCAGCACGTGCACGACTTTCGCCAGCCGCCACGCCTGAAGCTCCTTCAGGCTCGTGCTGACGTTGGAGCGCGCCACGTTGAGCGTCTCGGCGATCTCGTCGGCCGCGATCGGCCGGCCGGCCAGATAGAGCAGCGCGTGGATCTGCGAGACGGTGCGGTTGACGCCCCACCGCGAGCCCATTTCGCCCCAGTGGAGAATGAATCGTTCGGCTATCGGTGTGAGTTCCATGACGTGAAATTTAGGTATTTCAGTTATTTCTGTCAAGAGAGAAATAACTGAACGGCCCGCCGGGTTCCGGCCGCGCCCGCCCGCGATCGGCCGCTTCCTTTACAATGCGCGGGATTTTCCCGAATTCAGGCCGTTTCCGCCTTTCAGACAAGAGGTTTCCATGATCATCAAACCGCGCGTGCGTGGCTTCATCTGCGTGACGACTCATCCGGTCGGCTGCGAAGCCAACGTCAAGGAACAGATCGACTACGTGACTTCGCACGGCCCGATCGCCAACGGCCCGAAAAAGGTGCTCGTGATCGGCGCGTCGACCGGCTACGGCCTCGCTGCCCGGATCTCGGCCGCCTTCGGCTCCGACGCGGACACGCTCGGCGTGTTCTTCGAGCGCGCCGGCAGCGAGACGAAGCCCGGCACGGCCGGCTGGTACAACAGCGCCGCGTTCGAGAAATTCGCCGCCGAAAAGGGGCGCTATGCGCGCAGCATCAACGGCGACGCATTCTCCGACAAGGTGAAGCAGGTCACGATCGACACCATCAAGCAGGATCTCGGCAAGGTCGATCTCGTCGTCTACAGCCTCGCCGCGCCGCGCCGCACGCATCCGAAGACGGGCGAAACCATCAGCTCGACGCTCAAGCCGATCGGCAAGACGGTCACGTTCCGCGGCCTCGACACCGACAAGGAAGTGATCCGCGACGTCACGCTGGAACCGGCGACGCAGGAAGAGATCGACGGCACCGTCGCCGTGATGGGCGGCGAGGACTGGCAGATGTGGATCGACGCGCTCGATGAAGCCGGCGTGCTGGCCGACGGCGCGAAGACCACCGCGTTCACGTATCTCGGCGAGCAGATCACGCACGACATCTACTGGAACGGCTCGATCGGCGAAGCGAAGAAGGATCTCGACAAGAAGGTGCTGTCGATCCGCGACAAGCTCGCCGCGCACGGCGGCGACGCACGCGTGTCGGTGCTGAAGGCCGTCGTCACGCAGGCCAGCTCGGCGATCCCGATGATGCCGCTGTACCTGTCGCTGCTGTTCAAGACGATGAAGGAAAACGGCACGCACGAAGGCTGCATCGAGCAGGTGTACGGCCTGTTCAAGGACAGCCTGTACGGCGCGACGCCGCACGTCGACGCGGAAGGCCGCCTGCGCGCGGACTACAAGGAGCTCGATCCGCAAGTTCAGGCGAAGGTCGTCGCGCAGTGGAACCACGTGACGAACGAGAACCTGTACGAGCTGACCGACTTCACCGGCTACAAGACCGAGTTCCTGCGTTTGTTCGGCTTCGAGATCGCCGGCGTCGACTACGACGCGGACGTGAACCCGGACGTGAAGATCCCGGGCATCATCGACACCACCGTCTGACGGTACGGGCCGCCGCCGCCCCTGCACGCGCGGCAGGGGCAGCGGGCCCGGGATACCGGCGACGTCAACGCGGCGCCGGCTCTTCCAGATAAACGCCCGACGACAGCGTTGCCTTCACCTGCCGCGTGAACTCGTCGGTCGACACTTCCTCCTCTCCCGCTTCGATCGCTTCGTACGCCTGGCGCACGACGTCGGCCGGCGTCGCTTTCGGCACGTCGAGGCCGGCCGTCAGGTCGGTATCGATGAAGCCTGCATGCAGCCCGACGACCTGCGTGTGCTGCTCGCGCAGCGAATGGCGCAGCCCGTTGGTCAGCGCCCACGCAGCCGATTTCGACACGCCGTAGCCCGACAGGATCGGCCGGTTCACCCAGCTCGCGACGGACAGGATGTTCAGGATCGCGCCGCCGCCATGGCCGGCGAGGATGCCCGCGAACGCGCGCGACATCGCCAGCATCCCGAACACGTTGGTTTCGAAGTGATCGCGCAATGCGTCGGGTGCGCCATCGTCCGTCAGGCTGCCGAGCCGCGCGATGCCCGCGTTGTTGATCAGCAGCGTGACGTCGCGTGCGGCATCGGCCGCCGCGGCGACGGCCGCCGGATCGGTCACGTCGAGCTTCACCGGCACGACGCCCGGCAGCGTCACGGTGGCCGGATCGCGCGCCGCCGCATAGACCTTGCGCGCCCCTCTCGCGAGCGCCTGCTTCGCAAACTCGAGCCCGAGCCCGCGGTTTGCGCCCGTGATGAACACCACTGCACCTTCGATCTTCATGTTCGTTCCTTTCGCATGATGAATCGCATGCGCGCCGGCTCGCCGCGCGCGTGAGATCCGGTGGAAAACCAGCCTGCCATTGCTCGTCGAACCGTGGCGCCGCCTGACGGCAGACGGCGAGCCGCCCGCTGCCCATGACCCGGCGGCGCCAAAGACCCCGACCGATTGCCATCCGGTGTTCGGGCAGCGGCTTTGTGCTCGCCGCCAAGTCGACTACACTTGATGTCAATGTCGATCACCATCGTCTTTGCGATGCATTGTGTTCCCGCCATCCGGGCACGTCAATGGTGATCGCCATTGTGTTTTCCAATCGACGCGATCGACAAAATCAGGGAGGGATCGATGGGCGTGTCAAGACAGCAGGCTGCCGAGAACCGGAGCGCGATCGTCGCGGCCGCCGAGCGGCTGTTCCGCGCGCGCGGCGTCGACGCGGTGGGGCTCACGGAGCTGATGAAGGAAGCCGGCTTCACGCAGGGCGGCTTCTACAACCACTTCAAGTCGAAGGACGCGCTGGTCGCCGAGGTGATGGAAAAGGCGATGCAGGACCGCGCGGACTCACCGAATGCCGGCAGTCTCGACGCGCAGGTGGCGTTGTATCTGTCCGCCGCGCATCGCGACAACGTCGAGGCCGGATGCCCGCTGTCCGGTTTCGCGGGCGATGCGCCGCGACTGACCGACGCGGCGCGCGCGTGCTATGCGCGCGGCCTCGCCACGTATCTCGATCGGCTCGAACGGATGGTGGCCAAGGAAGGCGCGACGCCGGCGCAGACGCGTCGCGATGCGGTCGCGGTGTTCAGCCAGATGGTCGGCGCGCTCGTGCTGTCGCGCGCGATCGCCGGCACCGATCCGGCGCTGGCTGACGAGATCCTCGCCGCCGGGCGGGAGACGCTCACTGCCGGGCGCGACGATTCGGGCACGCCGGCGTGACGCCGCACACGGCACAACGCCATTCCGCCGTTGCTGCGCTATGCGATTGCCCGCGCGGCATTCCACAGCTGCTGCCCGCCGGGCAACGCATATCACGCGTCAAAGCGCGTGTACTACGATTCGAACGGCTCCATCAGCCGATGGAAGAAACTTGAATGACAGACTAAGAATTCTCGGACTATGTATTCTTACAGATTCTCAGCTTGTATTCATGCTTTGCCCTCGTCATCGGGATATCAAATATCCATGGAAACACGAGCACTTCGCCATCGTATTGCTCAAAGGACACTTTCCCCTTCAGCTTGCCCACCGAAGCAACGAGCGGATCGTTTAGCCTGGCCTTCGATACCGCATAGGGAAGCGGATACTGCATCGTGAATTTATCCTGAGGAGGAAAATACATCTCAGATGGCGGCAATGGTGAAAAATTCATACCCTCATCATAATCACTCGATGCATGCTTGATAATTGATCCACTATTGTCGACAGTTTGAAATGTAGAAACCGTTAATCGCGGCCATTGGGCCGACACAAGCCGATAAAGAGCAGAATCCGGGTTGGAAGCTTCTGGAGCGTATTTCTGGATCCTCGCCAGCGCTGCCGCGGAAACGGCACCAAACTCCGGCGAATGGCGAGGATCGTACTCTCGGCCATCAGCATCCCTTATATATGCGATAAAATCTCGCGGGACGCAAAACTGCCAAGCCTTCAAAATTCCATCACACCATATCTGCGGTTCATACGTTGCGTCCTCTTCGCCCGAAGCAAAGGTACGATATTCACTAAGATTGATTGCATAATCAAACGAAGACTCCAGCTCCCTCAACGTAAGCAACGCCCTTGAAATTACTCCATATACAGAATTTCTCAACGGATAATCACCATTCAGGTATGTATCCAAAAAGAGATGCCCACTTATGTCATTCGGATTGAACGGTGAAACTGTATTCGACTGCAAGGTATCCGGCATCGCGGTGCGGAGCGCCTTGACCACGAGATCAGAGTCGGACGTAATGTACCCTTCGCCATCAGCAACAAAATTTGCGACCGACGCGACATGAACGACCTTGAAATTTCCGGGTTTTATTTTCGGATTGGCATACACGACTCGGTGCGTTGCATTTGCATACAGACTACCCTGCGAATGCCCCACCAATAAAACACGCCGACCTTTATTCAGAACATAATCATTAACCTTCGATGCCGCGCCTTCTACTCGATCGTCCACATATATGTATTTTGCCTTAAACTGCTCTGCAACTCTGGCCGCAGTCTTCTTTTCCGTATCAGAGATCATCGTCTTGACCAGATCGATCGTTGTCGGGAGGAGGCCATCCACGAAGCCACCAGCAACTCGCGCCAATATTTCCCAAGTTAGATTCGGACGATCGGCCATTTTTTGCCGAAATACGACCATTAGATCGTCTAGAAATCCATTTGATTCGTTTGGAAAGAACGAATAATAAACAGGAATACCCCCAACCTTATTTCCGATGAGCGCAGCCACGGCCTCTGCGCCGCTCTCGATATCTGCATATTATTAAGAATCCCATTTCCGTAAACCACCTGATATGGCGAATCACACTTATCGTCGACTTGTTGCGCAAACACCGGGATCGAAAATGCAAGCACCAACACCATCATTAATTTTCGCACGATTCCCCCCGGTATAAATCGTAGATATGACCCGACATATTTCTCATCGCGACTGAAAATGCCTGCCAGCGCTCCTTGGTATTCAACATCATCGCCAGCACCAACTTCGATTCGTCAACACCCCTTTGTCCCATTAATCCACGAAGGCACGCAAATGATTTCACCATTCGCTCAGCAGCATTTACCGCCCCCTCACGCGATCCGCCATACACCAAAAAATCGCGTTGCGCGACAGCGTATTGCTTCATCGCTGCGCGTTGTTTCGGATCCGTATATTTTTTATCGATAAAATTCTCGATGTCATCGCGAATTTTATTATTCTTCGACTCAACCCCGGGAACGGAATCAGAATAGTCCGTTGAAACACCACCCATGGCCGGACTTCTCCGAGCCATCGAACTCACCGAATCAAATGACGACTGAATACCAATTGAGTCTGATGTGCCGAGTGATGGCGTTGCTTCCGCTCCAGTCCATGTGGCCTTCGGGGTCTCGGTTCGAAGAAACGCATAGGTGCCCGCGACAACCATCCCCCCGATGACCACCACGACAATAAGCTCCCTCGTATTCATTTTTTGTGGCTCCCGTATTGTTATCGCTTATTTTTGGAGCACTATAGTCTCTGGCGGCAATCCTGCAAGATAATTATTAGAAAAACGAAAGGAATTCGCCAGAAAAGCCGCCTCGACGGGTGGCGTTTCGCAGGGAAAGGCGTTCTTACATTGGCCGCCGCCCGGCGGGCAATGCTCCAGTCACCAAGACGTGACGCTGAAGCAGCGCCGCTTCCGCGCTATTCGACCGACCGCGCCGCCTGCCACAGCGGCTGTGCACCGCGCGCCGCATTCCACGCGGCAAAACGCGTGCGCCACGCTTCGAACGGCTCCGACAGCGGGTGGCGCGGATCGTCGCTGAGCGAATACGCCATCCCTTCGATCAGCCAGCGCGGCCGGGTCGCGACAGCCAGGTTGCCGAGCACCTCGGCCTGGCGATGATGGATCAGCTCGTGCGCGAGAAAATAGGTATGCCAGCCGCGCGGTGCGACGACCACGCCGAAATTCCCGAGCGTCAGCGCCGCGCGCTGGCCCAGGCCGAACGCATCGGCGCACGCCCGCGTCGAGCAGAACACCACGCGCGGCGCCGCCTGGAATGCGCCGACGGCCGCCGCCGCGCGCGCATAGCCGTCGCGATAGAGCTGCTGCGCGGCGCCGAGCTTCGCGGCATCGTCCGTGCAGATATCGGCGCTCGGGCACGACACACCGGGAACCAGCGCGGGCGCGATGACGCGCAACGGCTTGACGAGCGCATACGCGGCAATCGGCAGCGCGACGAGCAAGCCTGTGAGGGCGAAAGCGACATGGGAGCGTTTCATCGGGGCGGTGGTTCCGGGGCGTTCTCGTTCTGCTGAAGTCTTCCTGCGTGACTATATCGGACCGGCGATGTCGGCGGCCTTGCTTGATTCCCTGACGAAGCCCGGCCAATCAGGCCACATGCCCCGTGCTCGCGTCGCCGGCCCCCGTCATCCGGCGGCTCCAGCGCAGCCCCAGCCACAGAAGCACGACACCGCAAACGAACAGGAGCACCTCGACCAGCACGGTATCGACATGCCAGTACCGCGTGAGCAGCACGACGGCGAGGTCGAACAGGAAGTGAAACGCGATCGCATACGCGAGCCAGCGCTTCGTACCCCGGACGAATGCCTGCAGCACGATCAGCGACAGCCCCACGTGCGCGGCCATCGCGCTCGCGCGCTCGAACAGCGCGAGAAACGGCGACGCGAGCGTCATGCCCGCGAACTGCGAGCCGATCAGCGATTGCACGCCTTCGGGCACCACGACGCCCGCGTGCGCGAGCACATAACCCGTGCCGAGCGCGAGAAACCCGACGCCGACCAGCAGCATCGCCTCCAGCCCGCCGTGCCCGAGCCCGAGCATCACGGCCGTCGGCGCGTCATGTCGCTTCGGCAGCAGATACCGGAAAGCGACCCAGCGCCCGCACTCCTCGAAGAGGCCAGCGGTCAGCGCCGCGAACACGAGCATCGGCAGGTGCCAGCGGGGATCGTTCCCGAGCCAGTGGAACAACGGCGCCTGCCACGACAGGCGCAGCACCGGCTGGAACACGAAAAAAGTCAGCATCCCGTAGAAAAACACCCGCAACGGCACCTGCGTGCGGCGCCGCCACGCGACCGCGAGCAACACCGGCACGATCAGCGCCACGACACCCGCCGCGCATGCGAGGAACAGGAGCAACGGGGCGACGGGATGCATGACGAATGCCGCTACGCGAGTTGCTTGTGGAAATACGTCGTCGCGCAGAGCGTGCCGTCGGGCATCAGCGCGTAGTTCGGCACGACGCCGACACGCTGCCAGCCGGCCCGCTCGTACAGCCGCTCCGCGTCGCCGCCCGTCACGGTATCGAGCACGAGCACGGTCTTGCCCGCGTCGCGTGCGGCCGCATCGGCCGCCGCCATCAGCCGCGCGGCGATGCCCTGCCGGCGCGCCCGCCGCGACACGAGCATCTTCGAGATATCGGCGCGATGCGGCTGGTTCTCGGGCTGCGCGGTCACGACCTGCACGGTGCCGACGATCCGGCCGGCCGCATCTTCGGCAACGAGCAGGATGCGCTCGCCGTTCGCGACGCCGTCGGCGACGTGGGTCCAGAATGCGACGGCGGTCGTCCGCTCGATCGGCAACATGAAGCTGACGGACGCGCCGCCCTCGACGCAATCGATCAGCACGTCGGCCAGTGCTTCGACACAGCGCTTCGCTTCGCCCGCGTCGACGCGGCGGACGGTAACGGATTCGGTCATGCCAACTCCGGTAGTCGGTTGGATCGCACACGCGGGTTCGGCGTGCGTCCGGATGGGAAGGAACACCGGCCGGCCGTCGCGACTCGCGCAACGGCGGCAGGCGCGCGGCAACGCCGCACCCGGTCGGCACGTGTTACCGCCCCATCATCCTACGCGACGAAAGATTCCGTTGCATCGCCGTCCGCCTCTCCTATACTTAGCCACATGGCTAACTTTCAACCCGGCATCAGCGACGTCTTCCACGCCCTCGCCGATCCGACGCGCTGCGCGATCGTCAACATGCTCGGCCACGGCGAACAGACCGTCTCCGCGCTGGCCGAGCCGTTCGACATGGCGTTGCCGTCGTTCATGAAGCACGTCGCCGTGCTCGAGCGCAGCGGCCTCGTCCAGACCCGCAAAGCCGGCCGCTCGCGCACCTGCACGCTGGTCGGCAGCCGGCTGACCGAAGCCGAGGCATGGCTCGCCGAGCAGCGCGCGCTGTGGGAAGCACGATCCGATCGTCTCGTCGAATTCGTCGAACGCCGCCATCAGGAGGAGCAAGATGTCAGCCAGCCCCGTCGACCCCGTTGAAGCCCACGATCTCGTCATCACGCGCACGTTGCGTGCGCCGCGCCATGCGCTGTGGCGTGCATGGACCGACCCCGAACTGCTGAAGCAATGGTGGTGCCCGAAACCGTGGACCACCGAAGTGCGCGCGTTCGACCTGCGGCCTGGCGGCGCCTTCCACACATACATGCGCGGCCCCGACGGCGGCACCAGCGACAATCCCGGCTGCTTCCTCGAAATCGTGCCGGAATCGCGCATCGCGTTCACGTCGATGCTGACGGGCGGCTGGCGGCCGCAGGCGCCGTGGATGGGCTTCACCGCGATCATCACGATGGCCGACGACGATGCGGGCAGCCGCTACGAAGCGCGCGTGATGCATCCGGACGCCGCCACGCGCGACCGCCACGAAGCACTCGGCTTCTTCGAGGGCTGGAACACCTGCATCACGCAGCTCGACGAATTCGCGGCCGCATTGCGCTGAGCCGGCCGCGGCCGCGTGTGCGGTCATTGCATGCCGCCTCTCGCGCGCCTAGGATTCCTGAAGGAAGCATGACGACACGCCGGCCGCCGGCGTGCACCGTCGTGCGCGCTCCGCGGGAGGCCACATGTTGCACACGCACACGCATTCGACCCGGGTCAGCCGGCACCTGAACGCCCCGCGCGGCCGCGTCTACCGCGCGCTCCTCGATCCGCACGCCGTCGAGCAATGGAAGGTGCCCGACGGCATGACGTGCCGCGTGCATGCGTACGACGCGCGCGAAGGCGGTGCGCTGCGGGTATCGCTGAGCTACGACGCGCCGTCGGCCGGCACCGGCAAGACCACTGCGCGCACCGATACCTATCACGGACGCTTCGTCACGCTCGTGCCGGACGAGCAGATCGTCGAGATCGACGTGTTCGAGACCGACGACCCGATGCTGCGCGGGGCGATGACGATCACGATCACGCTGTCCGACGAAGCGGGCGGCACGCGCGTGGACGCCGTGCACGACGGGGTGCCGCCCGGCGTCCCGGCCGCCGACAACGAGACCGGCTGGCAAATGGCGCTGGCGCGGCTCGCGGCGCTGGTGGAAGCCGGGTGAGCCTGCGCCGCGCCGGGCCCGCCGCGGCGCGCGTCAGCCGAGCCGGTAAGCGCGCGTGACCGTGCCGCGGAACAGCGCGTCGCGCTCGTCCGGGCTCGCCTGCGCGGTCAGCCGCTTGAACGCATTCCAGCCGTTCACGAACGAATACGAGCCCTTGTCGACCGGGAAATTGCTCTCGAACATGCAGCGCCCGGGGCCGAACGCGTCGATGCAGGTCATCATCCACGGCTTCCACGCATCGGCGAGCTGCACGGAAGACGGCGGCCGTTCGCCCTTCTCGAAATCGAAACCGTTGATGCGCATCCCGAGCCCGCCGACCTTCACGTACACGTTCGGCAGTTGCGCGAGCGTACGCATCGACGCCGACCAGCGCTCGAACACCTCCGGCCGCTTGTCGGCATAACTGGCGATCCGCACGACGCCGCCGCAGTGATTGACTATGACGCGCGTATCGGGGTTCGCCTTCGCAAGCTCGAACAGTTCGGGCAACTGCGGAAAGAACAGCCACGCGTCATACGACAGCCCGAGCGGCGCGAGCTGGGCGACGCCCGCCCGGTACGCGGGATCGAGCAGCAGCCCGCGCGGCACTGCCGACAACGGATTGGCGAGCGTCGGATCGGCGTCCCATGTCGTCAGGTGACGAACCCCGCGGAAGCGCCCGCGACCGGCGTCGAGATGCGCTTCGAGCACCTCGCGCACGCGTTCGCCGAGACGCAGGTCCGCGTGGCCGACGATGCCTTTCGCGACCGCCACCGGGCCGTGCTGCAGCGCCTCGGTCACGCCCGCGACGTAGGCCGTCTCGCCCACCGGTTTCAGTTCGGCCGGGCCCGATTCGCGATAGCGCGTCTGCGCCTGCATGTAGACGGACGCCTGGATGTTGTGGCCGGAGCGCGCATCCTTCAGATAGTCGTCGAGCATGTAGATCCAGCCCGGCCGTTCATAGAAATGATGATGCGCGTCGACGATCGGCAGGTCGGGCTCGAGCGCGGGTTCGAGCGCCGACGCGAGCCAGTCGGGCCGGACCGCGAGATAGTTGCTTTTCGTCGTCATGCGGGAAACTCCTTCCTGGGTGGCCGCGCGCGTCCCGGTGAACGCGGGCAGCGCGAGCGATGCGGCGGCCGCGCCGAGCAGCCGGCGTCGCTTGATCGAAATCGTCGTGTCCATGTCATTCGCTCCGGTCGAACGCATACAGCGACAGCGTGAGCAGCGTCGTGATCGCCAGCACGATCGCGAGGCCGAGCATGCCGGCGGTAAAGGTGCCGAAGCTGTCCTTCAGGTAGCCGACGAGATAAGGGCCCGCGAAGCCGCCGAGCGCGCCGATCGAGTTGATCAGCGCGAGCCCGCCGGCCGCGGCCTGGCCGGACAGGAAGCGCGACGGCAGCGTGTAGAAGATCGTGCGGCCGGCGATCGTGCCGATCAGCGCGAGCGTGATGCCGACGAGCGCCGGCCCGAGCGTCAGGAAGTGCGTCGACACGCCGAGCGCCACCGCGCCGATGAACAGCCCGATCGCCAGGTTCGCGACGGGGCCGCCGCGCCGGTCGACGCGCTTCGCCCACCACAGCAGCGCGATGGTCGCGAAGAAGTACGGCACCGCGGACAGCCAGCCCGTCTGCATCGTCGACATGCCGTGCGCCTTCAGCATCTGCGGCAGCCAGATGCCGATCCCGTAGGACCCCATCGTGAAGCCGAACGAGATCAGCGCGAGCACGTACACGCGCACGTCGCGCAACGCAACGCCGAAGCGCTTCTTGCGGCCGGCGGCCGCGGCGTCGCGCTCGAACGCGCGCTGCAGCGCCGCACGCTCGTCGTCGGACAGCCACGCGGCATGCGCCGGCGAATCCGACAGCAGTTTCAGCACGAGAAAACCGAGCGCGCACGCCGGCAGCCCTTCGACGATGAACATCCATTTCCATCCGGCAAGCCCGAGCGCGCCGTCGAGTTGCAGCAGCCACGTCGACAACGGACCGCCGATCAGCGACGACAGCGGCGTCGACACGGTGAACCACGCCAGCACGCGCGTGCGGTAGCTCGCCGGAAACCACACGGCGAGGAAGAAGATCACGCCCGGAAAGAATCCGGCTTCGCCGATGCCGAGCAGCAGCCGGATCGCGTAGAAGCTCGTCGGCCCGGTCGCCAGCGCGGTCGCGGCCGCCATCAGCCCCCACGTGATCATGATGCGGGCGAGCCAGCGCCGCGCGCCGAAGCGGTACAGCGCGAGATTGCTCGGCACCTCGAACATGCAGTAGCCGGCGAACATGATCCCCGCGCCCCAGCCGAACTGCGTCGCGGTCAGCCCGAGATCGCGGTTCATCGTGAGCGCCGCGAAGCCGACGCTCGTGCGGTCCAGGTAGTTGAAGAAGTACGCGAGCGCGAGCAGCGGAATGAAGCGCCACGCGGCCTTGCGCACGGCCCGTTGCTCGATCGACGTGTCGGTCTCGCGATCGTCGGCCATTGCCGGGGAAGCGGATGTCATGGTTGTCTCCGTGGATGGGGCGGCCGCGCCCGTGCGCGGCACGGCCGGGACGCCTTTGTTCGTTCGGTGAATCGCGGCCGCGCTACGCGCTCGCCAGTTCATTCGGTGACGGCGCGCCGCCCGGCGCCGCATCGTCCGCGCCATGCCGGCCCGCGACGACGCCGGCTTCGATCAGCGCACGCGCATCGTCCGGCGTGTAGCCGAGCTCGCCGAGCAGCGCGCGCGTGTCCTGGCCGAGTGCGGGCGGAGCCGTGCGCAGCCGCAGGCGTTCGCCGGCAAGCGTCAGCGGCAGCAGCGCGGTGCGCGTGTCGACCGGCCGCCCGGCGCTGCTCGCGTCGGCCGGCAGCGTCACGGCCTCGAGGCCGCCCGTGGCGAGCAGGTGCGGATCGTCGAACAGGTCCTGCGGTTTCGTGATCGGCGCGTACGGCAGGCCGTTCGATTCGAAGATCGCGCCGATCTCCGCAGCCGAATGCGACGCGAGCCGCGCGCGCAACTCGGGCAGCAGCCACTCGCGCGCCTGCACGCGCAGGTTGTTGGTCGCGAGGCGCGGATCGTCCTTCAGCGCGGCCAGGCCGAACGCATCGCAGAACAACGCCCACTGCGTGTCCGATACGACCGCGAGAAAGATCTGTTCGCCATCCTTGACGGCAAACACGTCGTAGACGGCCCACGCGGAAATCCGGCTCGGCATCGGCGATGCGGCCTGCCCGGTCACCG
Source organism: Burkholderia sp. SRS-25 (assembly GCF_004343765.1). Taxonomy (NCBI): domain Bacteria; kingdom Pseudomonadati; phylum Pseudomonadota; class Betaproteobacteria; order Burkholderiales; family Burkholderiaceae; genus Burkholderia; species Burkholderia sp. SRS-25. Next base: position 232,683 of record NZ_PTXM01000011.1, on the reverse strand, counting down.
CGAACTGCATCATGTGCTGCGCGACGAGGAACACGTTGTTCTCGAACAGCGAGCTCTGCACCTGCTGGCCGCGGCCGGTGCGTTCGCGCTGCGCGAGCGCGGCCATCGCGCCGATCGCGCCGAACATGCCGCCCATGATGTCGTTCACGCTGGCGCCCGCGCGCAGCGGCCGCCCTTCCGGGCCCGTCATGTACGCGAGGCCGCCCATCATCTGCACCACTTCGTCGAGCGCGGTGCGATGCTCGTACGGCCCCGGCAGGAAACCCTTGTGCGATACGTACACGAGGCGCGGGTTCAGCGAGAAGAGCGCGGGATAGCCGAGGCCGAGCCGGTCCATCGTGCCGCTCTTGAAGTTCTCGCTGAAGACATCCGCCGTCGCGACGAGCCGCAGCACGATCTCCAGCCCGCGCGGATCCTTCACGTCGACGGCAAGGCTCTTCTTGTTGCGATTGAACATCCCGAAGAAGCCCGCGCCGGAACCGCGCAGCGCGCGCGTGCTGTCGCCCGCGATCGGTTCGATCTTGATGACTTCCGCGCCGAGATCCGCGAGCAGCATCCCGCAGGTCGGGCCCATCACCATGTGCGTCATCTCGATCACGCGCGTGCCTGCGTACGGCAGCGCCGAAGCCGGTTGATGGTCGTTCATTGCGCGACTCCCGTCAGGCATCCTTCCGGTTGCACCGCGCTCGGTGCGCGGCCGTCCGCGTAACGGAAGCCCTTCGGCAACCCGGCGTCCGGCACATGCCCGTACAGCGCCTCGGCCGGCAGCGCCGCGTACAGGATTGCGCGCGCGGCGAGCAGCGCGTCGACGTCGATACCCGTGTCGAATCCCATCGCCTCGAGCAGGAACACGAGATCCTCGGTGACGATGTTGCCGGTCGCGCCCGGTGCATACGGGCAACCGCCGAGGCCGCCCTGGCTCGCGTCGATCGTCGTCACGCCCGCGTCGAGCGCCGCGACGACGTTCGCGAGCCCCTGCCCGCGCGTATTGTGGAAATGCGCGCCCCCCGCCTTGCCGCCGACTTCGCGCTGCAGGCGCAGGAACAGCCGGCGCACCTGCGCCGGGTTCGCATAGCCGCTCGTGTCGGACAGCCCGATCTCGTCGACGCCGCATTCGGCCATCGCCACCGCCATCGCGATCGTCTCGTCGTCGCTGACGGCGCCCGCGATCGTGCAGCCGAACGCGACCGACACGCCCGCCTCGATCTGCACCGAGGGAAACCGCGCGTCGCGCAACGCGACGATCGCACGCACCTCGTCGATCATCTGCGCGGGCGTCTTGCGGATGTTCGCCAGCGAATGCGCTTCCGTCACCGAGACCGGCAGCGTCAGCTTGTGCACGCCGGCCTCGAATGCGCCCTCGGCGCCGCGCAGGTTCGGCGCGAGCGCGGCGACGTGCAGCCCGGGAATCGCCAGCGCGTGCGCGACGACTTCGCGCACGTCGGCCATCTGCGGCAGCAGCCTGGCCGGCACGAACGACCCGACCTCGATCTCGCGCAGGCCGGCCGCGGCCAGCGCCGTGATCCAGCGCAGCTTGCCGGCCGTCGGCATCACGGCCTGGATGCTCTGCAGGCCGTCGCGCGGCCCGACCTCGCTGACCAGCACCTTCGGATATTCGGAAACGCTCATTTGACACTCCATCGTTCTATCTGAAAGAACATCGTTCTGTTTGACAGAACTTTATGCACACGTCGAACCAGCCGTAAGCGGGGTATACCCGTGAAATTGCGATTTTCTGGAACTTGAGTTCTGCCAGACAGAACGATATAGTCGGCCGATCATCCTCAGAAGGAAGCAGGCAGTGCCCAAGACTCAAACCGATCACGCCGGCAGCGAGCCCGATTCGCCGGTCGAAGAAGCGTCCAGCGGCGTCGCCGTGCTCGATCGCGCGTTCGCGATCCTCCGTGCGTTCGGGCAGACCGACGACCGGCTGTCGCTCGCGGAGCTGTCGCGCCGCACCGGGCTGTACAAGAGCACGATCCTGCGCCTGCTCACGGCGCTCGAACATGGCGGCTTCATGCGCAAGCTCGACGACGGCCAGTACGCGATCGGGCACGAGCCGCTGCGGCTCGCCGCGCTGTATCAGCGTTCTTTCCGGGTCGGCCCGGTGGTCGAGCCGCTGCTCGAGACGCTGAGCCGCGAACTCGGCGAAACGGCATCGTTCTACGTGCGCCAGGGCGACATGCGCTCGGTGCTGTACCGGGTCGAGCCCGCCCGTGCGGTGCGCGTGTCGATTCGGGTCGGCGAGGAGTTTCCGGTGCGCCAGGGCGCGTCCGGGAAGGTGCTCTTGGCGTTCACCGACCTGCAGGATGCGCGATGGAACGACGTGCGCGAACAGCTGTGGGCCGCGTCGTACGGTGAGCGCGACCCCGAGACGGCGTCGGCATCCGCGCCCGTGTTCGGCGCAGCCGGCGAGTGTGTCGGCGCGCTGACCGTATCGGGCCCGAAATCGCGGCTCGCCGACGCGCCGGCCATGGCGGCGGCGCTCGCGATGCTGTTGCCGCTCGCGCAGAAGGCGACCGTGGCGCTCGGCGGCTCAGGCGCACGCTACGACGCGGCGGCCGTGCGTGACAGCCTCGCGCGGCTCGCATCGGCAGCGGGCCACGGCGACGCGGCGCCGTAACCGACGGCGCGCGCCCGGCCGCGCCACAGCGCGAAAGGCGGCCGCGTGCGACACTGGCCGCCGATGCATGCATCGCGCGCCGCCTGCGGGCGTGCCGCGCGTGCCGCAACCAACCGGACACGCTTGAGGGCCGCCACCATGAACGCCGCGCGCACCGCCACCTGGTATTTCGATTTCGTTTCGCCGTTCGCCTATCTGCAGCAGGAACAATTCGACCGGTTGCCGGCCGCCGCCGCATTCGAGCCTCGGCCCATCGTGCTCGGCGCACTGCTCACGCACTGGGGCCAGAAAGCGCCGGCCGAGATCGCGGCGAAACGCGTCTTCACCTATCGTCACGCGCAATATCGCGCGGAGAAGCTCGGCATCGCGTTCCGGATGCCGCCCGCGCACCCGTTCAATCCGATCAAGCCGCTGCGCCTCGCGCTCGCGATGGGCAATTCTCCCGACGCAATCCGGCGGATCTTCAGGCATATCTGGCGCGACGGCCAGGACGTGTCGACACCGGAAGGCTTCGCCGCGCTGTGCGAAGCAGTCGGCTTTCCGGAAGGTGTGACGGCCGTCGACACCCAGCCGGTGAAGGACGCGCTGCGTGCGAACACCGACGATGCGATCGCGCACGGCGTATTCGGCGTGCCGACCTTCGCACTCGACGGCGACCTGTTCTGGGGCGAGGATGCGACCGACATGTTCGCCGACTGCGCGACGTCGCGCGCGTGGCTCGATTCGCCCGAGGTGCGCCGCATCAGCGCGCTGCCCGAAGGGATCCGGCGCGGCTGACACCACCGTGGCCGCCCGGCGCTCGCGGCACATCCCGCGTCGGAGTCAGGTATCGCGCCCTTCGACGAGCCCCGGCACGGCCTCGCGCATCATCGCGGCGAACCGGACGAGCCGCGACGGATAGAACTGCGCATGCGGGTAGGTCAGGTAGACGGGCAGCGGCGCGGCCTGCCACTCGGGCGCGAGGTGCACGAGCTCGCCGCGCGCGAGGTGGTCGGCCAGCATCCATGACGAACCGACGCACGCCCCCACTCCCAGCAACGCCGCGCTGCGCAGCGCGTAAAGGTTCGCGGTCGTGATGCGCGGGCGGATCGCAATGCGCCGCGTCTCGCCCGTGGCCGAATGCGTGAGCGCCAGCTCCGTGCGGTAGTACGTGCGCAGCGCGAGCCACGGCAGCGCGGCCAGCGCGTCGGGATCGGCCGGCACGTCGGCGCCGTTCAGCACGGACGGCGCGGCGACCACGAAGCGCGGCACCTTCGAGAGCCGGATCGCGACCACGGCCGGATCGGTCGGCTCGCCCACCTGGATCGCGCAATCGATGCCGCTGCCGACGAAATCCCGCACCTCGTCCTGCAGCAGCCACTCGACCGACACGCGCGGATAGTCGCGCAGGAACCGCGCGAGCGGCTCGACGAAACGCTCCTGCCCGAACGCGTGCGGCACCGCAACCCGCAACAGCCCGTCCGGCTCCTCCTGCGCACCGCGCAGATCGGCCTCGAACGCTGCCCAGTTCGCCAGCAGCTCCTTCGCGCGCTTGAAGCAGCGCTCGCCGTCGACGGTCAGCCGCATCGTGTGCGTGGTTCGCTGCAGCAGCCGCATGCCGAGCGAGCGTTCGAGCGCCTGCAGCCGCCGGCTGATCGTCGGCTGTGTCGTATGCAGTTGCGCGGCCGCGGCCGACAGGCTGCCGGCTTCGACTATGCGTACGAAGGTTTCCATCAGCTCGAAACGATAGCCCGCTCCGTCCACCGGCACCGCCTGAATGCGCGGAGATCCGCCAGGAGCGGGAGAGAAGGGGGATTTTTCGGTCATTCGTGGAGCGTATAACAAATCTGCGCGGGGCGGCACTACCGTGGCCGGCCGCATGCCGCCACACTCGCGTCCATTCCTTCATCGCAACCAGGATGCACGCCATGTCCACCCCGTCCCGACTCGATGCCGCGCCCCGCGCCGCCCATGCCCCGGCCCACCCGGCCGCCCGTTCGATGCCCGATCGCCGGCTCGTGCTGCTGCTCGCGGCCGCCGCCGGCCTCGGGGTCGCGCCGCTCTACTACGCGCAGCCGATGCTCGGCGCGCTCGGGCCCGATCTCGGCGCGTCGGCACGGGCGATCGGCTTCGTGCCGACGCTCACGCAGCTCGGCTACGCGCTCGGCATCCTGCTGCTTGCGCCGCTCGGCGACCGTTTCGACCGCCGCCGCGTGATCGTGACCAAGGCAGCGACGCTGGTCGTCGCGCTGCTGCTCGCCGCGATCGCGCCGTCGCTCGGGCTGCTGCTCGCGGCGAGCTTCGCGATCGGCCTCGCGGCGACGATGGCGCAGGACGTCGTGCCGGCCGCCGCGACGCTCGCGCACGACGCGCATCGCGGCCGCATCGTCGGCACGGTGATGACGGGGCTGCTGCTCGGCATCCTGCTGTCGCGGGTCGTGGCCGGGTTCGTCGCCGAGACGGCCGGCTGGCGCGCGATGTTCGCGCTCGCGGCTGCCAGCGTCGCGGCGATCGGCGTCGTGGCGGCGCGCGGGCTGCCGCACTTCGAGCCGACCACGCGCCTGCCGTATCGTGCGCTGATCGGGTCGCTCGGCGCGCTGTGGCGCCAGCATCCGGCGCTGCGCCGTGCCGCGCTCGCGCAAGGGTTGCTGGCGATCGGGTTCAGCGCGTTCTGGTCGACGCTCGCGGTGATGCTGCACGGCGCACCGTTCCACCTCGGCAGTGCAGCCGCGGGCGCATTCGGCCTCGCCGGTGCAGCGGGTGCGCTGGCCGCGCCGATTGCCGGGCGCCTGGCCGACCATCACGGCCCCGAGCGCGTCACGCGCATCGGCATCGGCATCGCGACGGTGTCGTTCGCGTCGATGGCCGCCGCACCGCTGATGTCGACGCATGCCCAGCTCGTGCTGCTCGCGGTCGCGACGATCGGCTTCGATCTCGGCGTGCAGGCCACGCTGATCGCGCACCAGGCGATCGTCTACCGGATCGACCCCGCGTCGCGCAGCCGCCTCAACGCGGTGCTGTTCGTCGGCATGTTCATCGGAATGGCGGCCGGCGCCGCGATCGGCAGTTTGTTGCTCGCGCAACTGGGCTGGAATGCGGTGACCGGGCTGGCCGTCGTGACGTCGCTCGCCGCGCTCGCCGTGCGGATCTGGCGCCACTGAGTTTCCGCGTCCGCACCCACCTGGCGGGCAGGCCCACAAGGGCTTGTCCGCCTTTTCTTTTATTTTCGATCGGCGCACGCATGACGCCGGGCAGCCTGGCAGATTCGTGCGCATTCGGCACGAAAAGCCCCCATCCCGCGCACGGTCCGCACCCGGTCGAACGAATGTCCAGTTCAACCGATTATTTTTCCGGCGGCCGTGCGCCTCGATGCGGAAACGTCGGACGATTCGATGCGCCCCGCCACGCGGCGCTCCCCCATCCGGCCCCGTTGCACAGCCCCGTTTTATCAGGGGATTCCCGGTATTTTTTCGCATTTTCTTCGAAATAACGGGTGACATACTTGCCCCCCGTTGCGCTCCGGTACGAGCGCGCTTTCCGATCCTGCCGGCCGCATGTCATGCGCTGAGCGTCCGCCCGGGTCGCACAGAACATGAACGATTTCGACACCACGATCCAGACCTTCCTCACCCACATCACGTTCGGCCCGCTGATGAATCACGCGATCCGCGTGATCGCCGGGCTGTACACGTTCAAGGGCTTCGTGCTCATTCCCGTGCTGTGCTGGCTGTGGTTCCAGCCGGGCCCGAACCGCGAGCGGCAGCGCGAGCAGGTCGTCGCGACGATCGCGAGCGGGCTCATCGCGCTCGCGATCGGCCGGCTGCTCGCGCAGGTGCTGCCGTTCCGCGTGCGGCCGATCTACAACCCCGACCTGCACCTGCACTTTCCGTCGGCAGGGCTGCGCGCGGCCACGCTGCAGGCATGGAGTTCGTTTCCGAGCGATCACGCGATGCTGTGGATGGCGATCGCCACCGGCATCTTCATCATCGCGCGCCGCGTCGGCGTGTTCGCGCTGCTGTATGCCGTGGTGTTCATCTGCCTGCCGCGCGCGTATCTCGGCTTTCACTATCCGACCGACCTGATCGCGGGCGCCGCGATCGGCATCGCGCTCGCGTGGCTGCTGACGCGCGATGCAATCCGCTCGCGCTTCGCGCCGCAAGTGCTCGCGATGATCAAGCGCTTTCCCGCGCCGGCCTATACGCTCGCGTTCCTGCTGTGCTTCGAGCTGATCACGCAGTTCGACGAACTGCTGACGCTCGCGCAGTCGGCCACCCACACGATGTGACGGGGAGACGCCGCGATGCTGCCGCTGCTTACGTTCCGCCGCCCCGGCACGCGCTGCCGGCCATGCGCAGTGGCGGCGCGCCGCGCGTCGCCCGCGCCGATCAGTCGCGATCAGGCGCACCCAGCGGAAAGAACGGGCGAAACGGCCGCGCCTCGTCGACCGCGCGCGCGAACGACGGCCGCGCCAGCAGACGCTGGCGGTACGCCAGCACGTTCGCGAACGACGGATCGATCCGGTGCGTCCAGTCCGCGTAGAACAGGAACGGCGCCGCGCCGCAGTCGGCGAGGCTGAAGCGGTCGCCGGCCGCCCATTCGCGATCGGCCATCCTCTTGTCCAGCCACGCGTACGACGTCTCCAGCATCGCGCGCGCATCGGCCACCCCGCGCGCATCGCGCTCGGCCTCCGGCCGCAGCGCGTCGAACACGACCTTCTGCTGCGGCGTCGACACGTAGTTGTCGAAGAAACGATCCATCGTGCGCACCTCGAGCGCCGCGTGCGGATCGTCGGGCAGCAGGCGCACGGGGCCCGGATGGTTCAGGCCGAGATACTCGATGATGATCGACGCCTCGATCACCGTGCGGCCGGCATCGACGAGCACCGGAAAACGCTTCAGCGGCCACAGCGCGGCCAGCTCCTGCATCGGCTTCGGATCGTCGTGCGCGAGCACGCGATACGAGAACGGCGTGCCGTTCTCGTACAGCGCGGTCAACACCTTCTGGCAGTAGGACGAAAAGGGATGGGCGTAGAGCGTCGGCATCATCGTGGGGTCTCTCAGGGGTTTCGGCGCCGCGTGATGCGGCGCCACGTGATCGGATACCTTGACGACGAACGGCACGCGGCCATTTCGACAACGAGTCGGAATTTTTTTTCGTGCGACCTGGGGCGTTACGACCGGCCGTCCATCACGACGCGCCCTTCGGCACGCCAGCGCAGCATCCCGCCGCCGAGATTCGCCACCGCGTCGAAGCCGGCCTTCAGCAGAATGACGGTCGCCTGCGCGGATCGCCCGCCGGCCCGGCACACGGTCACGACCGGCCGGTCGCGCGCTATCTCGCCGGCGCGCGCGGCCAGTTCGCCGAGCGGAATCGGCGTCGCGCCGGGCAGATGGCCGAGCGGGCCGGTGAATTCGTCCGGCTCGCGCACGTCGACGACCTGCACCGCCGGCAGATGATCCTCGAGCCATTGCGGATCGATTTCCCAGAACCCGGCGAACGTATAGACGAGCGGCGCCCAGTCGGGTGCGGCCTGCACGTCGGGCGCGTTCGCCGCGACGCCGCATTGCAGGTTCGCCGGCACCGCCACGTCGATCTGCCGCGGATGCGCGAGCCCGAGGTTGCGCATGTAACCCGCGAAATCGTCTTCGCTCAGGTCGCCGCCGAGACGCGGGTTGAAGCGCCGCTCCTCACCGACGCTCGTCACCGTGAGCCCGCGATAATCGTGCGCCGGATACAGCAGGCACGCGGCCGGCAGCGTGAACAGCCGGCCGTGCACCGCGCGATACAGCGCGCGCGGGTCGCCCTGCTGGAAGTCGGTGCGGCCCGTGCCGCGGATCAGCAGGCAATCGCCGGTGAACGCCATCGATTCGTCGTCGAGCACGAGGCTGATGCAGCCGTTCGTGTGGCCGGGCGTCGCGCGCACGGTCAGGTAGCGCGCACCGAACGCGCAGCGGTCGCCGTCGTTCAGGTAGCGATCGGCGCCTTGCGCGCCGCTCGCGGCCGAGATCGCGATCGTGCTGCCCGTGCGCTGCTTCAGCAGCCACGCGCCCGTCACATGATCGGCATGCACGTGCGTGTCGACGGTCGCGACGAGCCGCAGCCCGAGCTCGTCGAGCAGCGCCGCGTCGCGGCGCACCTGCTCGAACACCGGATCGATCAGCACCGCTTCGCGCGATGCGCTGTCGGCAAGCAGGTACGTGTACGTCGACGATTGCGGGTCGAAGAGTTGCCGGAAGATCATCGCGAAGTCGCTCCGTCGCTGGTTGAGGCTTGTTTGATGCGTGCTGGATGCTGCCGTCCGGCCCGCGTCGCGACGGTCGCCGTCGCGCGGGCCACCCCGTCGTGATCCTGCATGGCCGGCATCCGGCCGGCACGGTGTGTCAACGCGGCTGCGTCACGTAGCGCAAGTACGGCTTCAGCGTCCGGAAGCCGTCCGGATACTTCTGCTTCGCCGCATCGTCCGACACCGACGTCGGAATGATGACATCGTCGCCGGGCTTCCAGTTCACGGGTGTCGCCACCGTATGCTTCGCGTTGAGCTGCAGCGCGTCGAGCAGGCGCAGCACCTCGTCGAAGTTGCGCCCCGCGCTCATCGGATAGACGAGCATCGCCTTGACCTTCTTGTCCGGCCCGACGATGAAGACCGAGCGCACGGTCGCGTTGTCGACCGCCGTGCGCGGGCCGCCGCTCGCATTCGGGTGAATCATGTCGTACAGCTTTGCGACCTTCAGCTCGTCGTCGCCGATCAGCGGATAGTTGACCGCGTGCCCCTGCGTTTCGGCGATATCCGCCACCCACTTCCGGTGATCGCTGACCGGATCGATCGACAGCCCGATGATCTTCGTGTTGCGCTTGTCGAATTCCGGCTTGAGCCCGGCCATGTAGCCGAGTTCGGTCGTGCACACCGGCGTGAAATCCTTCGGATGGGAAAACAGGATCGCCCAGTGGTCGCCGATCCATTCATGAAAGCGGATCGTTCCCTCGGTGGTCTCCGCGGTGAAATCGGGCGCGTCCTCGCCTAGTCGAATCGACATGTTCGTCTCCATCAAGTGGGAATCATCACGACGCCCGCGCCGCGGCTTGCGCGCGACGCGCGATCGTCCGCACGCGAAGGGCCGGCATGGCACATGCCGGGGGGCCGCGCGTTCATATAGCCTAGTTCAAAATGCGCGCGCCACCGGTATCGAGCACGCGGCTCGCGTGCGTATCGCGGCCGATTCCGATGGCGAATGCGGTGCAGCGGAACGGTGCGCCGCACCCGGCCGCCGGTACGCACTGACTTACACTACCGGCTGTTCTCGTCTTACGTTCACAGGAATTCCACCGACATGTCGATGACGATCGATCACAGACAAATGCGCGTTAGCCTTTGATCTTTGACCATTAGGCTCGCGTCGGTCAGATTGCGGGCTATCTAGATTTTGCTGATTTTTATTGAATTCCCGATCTATCGATTCTTATCGCTGGCACAGTTCGGTCACACCTCCCCCCGATACCCCTGCTGTCCGTGCTATCCCGCGTACAGGAGAGAGCTGCAAGAAGTGCCCGCCTGAGGCAGGTGGCATGCAGCGCCGCAACTGGAGCATGAGTCACAACTCCCGAGAGTATCAAGGGCGAATTACGGGGTTCCCCTATAGCCTTGAAGAAGCCTGGAGCATGGAGTGGGTCTGGCAGCGCGACTTCGACGGCTTTCGACCGGAAAGCTGTTTGCTGATCGAAGCGAAGGCAAAGTACGACCAGTTCTTGAACAGGGACGATGTACCGTACACCAAGACCTTTGATGAAATGGAGGAGCAGGCCGCTGGTCAGGCCGCAGTTGTGGATGATCATCCTCCTGCGAGGTTGAAATGGTATTTTCAGACGGAGCGGACTTGGAACTACATGAGAAAGCCGCTTACCCGTCTTCAAGTCGAATCAGAATGGGTGCCCTGACAAACATGGAAATAGTCACGCAATTTCGTAACCCTGCCGACTTCGCCCAGCTTGGCGATTTTGCGGCTCATCTCGTCCGTCTATGGCCAGTGGTTGAGGCCATGTCACGCGAGGACGAACGTCTGGGGCAGTGGTGGTTGAAGGCAGATACCGAGGAAGAAGCCCGTCTGTATCCCATGTATGAAGCGCCCGGCATACCTTCGACAGCCGTTTTGGCAGTCTTGGCGCAACGGTACGAAAAAAAGATGGACCTTCCTAAAGTATTTGGCTTCTGGAATGGTCAGATGGACGCGGCCGACAGCGCGAGGCTGAAGTTGGCTATCGATGCGAAGAGGCGGCCCAGTGAGGTTGAAATTGGGCTACCGGCATTGAGTGCAGTTTCGGCGGACGAGCACGGCTATGAGGGCGTGGCTAAGATCGTGTCCGCGATGGTCTCGGTTTATGACCCGATGTATGTCTCTGTTTCGCCACGAGAGTATTTTCCCCGGCAGGTGTTTGATGACAAGCCGGGCGTTGGCTGGATGCTGTATCTCCCGAAGGTCCTCACGACTCAGCAAGTCCCTCAAGCACGCGAATTGATTCCAGTTCCCGAGGCCGGCCGTAGGCAGACTGGGACGATCATTGTGAGCGTCGCTGACGCCGTTTTTTCAGTGGACAACGCCGAACACGTCGACGTTGCCAACCGTATTGAGATCCGGCTCGTCGACCAGGACCTTCTGCCCGCGTTCGCTGACCTGTAACCACGGTGCCGGCGCGAAAGGGTGCTCGAACATCCCGCCGGCCGCCCTGTTTTTTTGACCGCTTGGCCTCGGTTACCGCGCTACTTCGGCAAATTGGTTTGCGCGTCCCCGATAAACACGTCGTGACTGAGCTCGCACTGCCTCCCGGCGATGCCGCGCTGGCCAGCGATCCTCGCCAACTCTCCAACATCGAGAACTTTCGATTTCACGATGTCCGGCACACCTGGGCTAGCTGAAACGTTCAGAATGGCCCCCCCTTGAGCGACTGAAGGAACTGGGTGGATGGTCGAGTTACGACATGGTTCTCCGGTATGCACGTCTAGCGCCAGACCATCTGGCATAACATACCGAACCGGTCACAGTTTGGTCCGAAGGTGGGACCGATTTCCGTGTCACACTTGATCGCTACGCGTCATGATCGGCCGCAACGCCATAACTCGAAAGGCTTCATCGTTTTGAGTATCACAATCTGTCTTGGGCTATCTGATACATGTCGATGACGATCGATCCAAAGCAGGCCGCCGCGCTGCTGGCCGTCGCCGACACGGGCAGCTTCGAGCAGGCCGCCGTGCGCCTGCACGTGACCGCATCCGCCGTCACGCAGCGCGTCCGCGCGCTGGAAGCGAGCCTCGGCACGCCGCTCGTGCTGCGCACGCGGCCGTGCCGCCCCACGGTGGCCGGGCAGCGCGTGCTGCAGCACCTGCGGCGCGTCGCGCTGCTGCAGGCCGACCTGCAGAGCACGCTCGCGACCGAGCGCGAATCGCCGATCTCGGTCACGATCGCGCTCAATTCCGACAGCCTCGGTACGTGGTTCCTGCCGGCGCTGACATCCGTACTCGCCGGCGAGCGCATCCTGTTCGAGCTGATCGTCGAAGATCAGGACCACACGTTCGCGCTGCTCGAAAGCGGGATGGCAGTGGGCTGCGTGACGACCGAGCCGAAGCCGATGCGCGGCTGCCTCGCGACACCGCTCGGCACGATGCGCTACCGGCTGCTCGCGGCCGCCGCGTTCGCGGTGCGCTGGTTTCCGCGCGGGCTGAACCGCACGAGCGCGCGCAAGGCGCCCGTCGTCGCGTATTCGCGGCGCGATACGCTGCAGTCGTCGTTCCTGAAGGAGAAATTCGGATTGCCCGAAGGCGCGTACCCGTGCCACTACGTGCCGGGCACCCATTCGCACTTCGCGGCGGTGCGGCACGGGCTCGGCTACGCGATGGTGCCGGAGCCGCTGATCGGCAGCGCACCGCTCGACACGCAGGGGCTCGTCGATCTCGCGCCCGCCCATCCGACCGACGTCACGCTGTACTGGCACGCGTGGACCGTGCAGTCGCCGACGATGGCGTCTTTGTCCGAGCGGGTCGTCGAAGCGGCGCGGCGGCTGCTCGCGCCGCTGCCGTGACACGCGTGCAAGCGGCGCCGCCCACGCCGCATATGGCGTATGGCGTGCGATGTGCCGTATGCGATGCGCGGCGCAGCGCGGTACACCTGGCGACGAGAATCCCCGCCGCGCCGCCTATACTTTTTCCATCGGCCTGATGAGCGCCCCGCGCGGCCGATCACGCCTGTCCGGCCGTTCCCTTTCCTGCAAGGAGAACATCATGTCTCGCCGCTATATCGATTGCCGCGAGTTTCCCAGCGCGACGAATTGCTCGGTCGCGATTTCTGCCGACTCCGACAACGAACTGCTGGAGGCCGCCGTGCAACATGCGGTCCTGGTGCACCAGCACACCGACAGCGCCGAACTGCGCACGCAACTGAAAGCGCTGTTCCGCGACGGCACACCGCCCGCGGATGCACCCCGGCAAGCATGACCCGCCGGCTCGCCCGATATCGACAGACGGGTTGCCACGTCGCCCCCGTCGCCTCTCCGCCTCCTGCTTCGCGCCACATCGGGCCGGCGGCCCCGCCGGCCGGCGCATTCCACCTTACGCGCGGCGTTGCGCGAAATACGCACCGACCGCGTCGATGAACGTATCGATGTCCGCGCGCGACACGTCGCAGTGCGTGACGAAGCGCGACGCGTACAGCATCTGCGTGAGGATCCCGCGTTCCTTGAGCCACGCCTCGAGCGGCGCGCAATCGGCTTCGGGGAATTGCGCGAACACCATGTTCGTCGCGTGCGACAGCACCTTCACGGAGTCGATGCGCGCGAGGCCTTCGGCGAGATGCGCCGCATTCGCATGATCGTCCGCGAGCCGTTCGACATTGTGGTCGAGCGCATACAGGCATGCGGCCGCGAGAATGCCCGACTGCCGCATGCCGCCGCCGAGCACCTTGCGCCAGCGCTGCGCGCGCTCGATCAGCGCGCGATTGCCGACCAGCACCGAGCCGACCGGCGCGCCGAGCCCTTTCGAGAAGCAGATCGACACGCTGTCGAACGGCGCGCCCAGTTCGGCGATCGAACGGCCCGACGCGACGGCCGCGTTGCACACGCGCGCGCCGTCGAGGTGCAGGGACAACCCGCGGCTGCGCGCGAGCGCGGTCGCTTCCTGCACATAGCCTTCCGGCAAAACCTGCCCACCGATCGTGTTTTCGAGCGCGAGCAGGCGCGTGCGGGCAAAGTGATTGTCGAGCGGCTTGATCGCCGCGGCGATCTTCGCGAGCGGCAGCGTGCCGTCCGGCGCGTTCTCGATCGGCTGCGGCTGGATGCTGCCCAGCACGGCCGCGCCGCCGCCTTCGTACTTGTAGGTATGCGCGAGCTGGCCGACGATGTACTCGTCGCCGCGCTCGCAATGGGCCATCAGCGCGGCCAGGTTGCTCTGCGTGCCGCTCGGGAAGAACAGGCCGGCTTCCTTGCCGGCCCGCTCGGCCGTCACCGCCTGCAGGCGCAGCACGGTCGGGTCGTCACCCCATACGTCGTCGCCGGTTTCGGCGGCAGTCATCGCGGCCAGCATTGCCTGGCTCGGACGTGTCACGGTATCGCTGCGTAAATCGATCATCGCTGAGTCCTGGGTAAACGCGGACCGGAACCGATGCGCCCGGCCCTGCCGAAACGAGACTCAGAGTGTACGCAATTCATGCAGCGTGTGTGTATCGACGGTCGAGGCACGCACGGCGCGTCTGGCGCACCGGGCGCACGTGCGCGCCATGCCGTACGACGCCGCCCTAGCCGTCGTCAGTAGCGCGGCGGCGGCGGTTGAACGCCCGCCGGCGGCATCGGCGGCGCCGCGCGCGGTGCACCGCCGTATCCGCCCCCGCCATACCCACCGCCACCACCGCTCATCCCACCCGGCACCGGAACGCGATTGCCGGTCGCGTACATGCACTGCAGGTAGCCATAGTCGTAGCGGCGCTGGATGTCGTAGGCCGAGCCTTGCGCCGCACCGGCACCCACCACGCTGCCCGCGAGCAGCCCCGCGCCCGCGCCGACTGCCGCCCCCGTGCCGCCGTTGAACGCCGCGCCGGCCGCCGCACCCAGTGCGGTGCCGACGGCTGCGCTGCCCACTGCGCTTGCGGTCGACGCCTGCCCGGCGCTCACGCCGCCCGATTGCTCGAACGCGTATTGGCGGCAGTTCGCATCGTCGACGCGGAACTGGTCGAACGATTTGCCGGTGCCGGGCAACGCCATCACGCTCGGCCCGGTCGGCATGTACGCGCATGCGCCGAGCAGGCCGGCCAGCGCGAGCGCGGCCGGCACGCGCAGCGGTCGAAATATGGATTTCATCGTCGCGCCTCCATCACTGCGGCCGCGCCGGCACCGATCGCCAGCCCGACTTGCAGGTCTTCACATACGGGTAGTAATGCTTCGACGCGTCGCAGTAGTACCAGAGGTTCGCGTCGCCTTCGTCCTGCGGCTGGCCCTTCTCGACGTACTCGGGCGGCGGCCCCGGATCGACGGGCACGGCGACGACGGGCGGCGGGTAGTAGTAAGGCGCAGGGACGACGGGGTAGTAATACGGGTAGCCGGGGCCGATATAGACCCCGACCCGGGCGGCATGCGCCACGCCGCCCGTCGCGATCGCCACTGCGGCCACCGCGCCCAGCGCGAGCTTCAATCGATTCACGTCACGTTCTCCGGCTGGCGGTTCGTCGATGCGAACCCGACATACGGAACGCTACGCCGCGCACGATCCGTCATCCATTACGGACACACCCGCCAATATTGCGCGGCATTACCAATGTGACAGACCCCATCGACCGCGGCCCGCCGGCACGACCGCGCACGTTACGCGATAACGCATCGCAACGGTTCGGCCGTGCGCGGACGCGACGCCGCGCGTTGTCACGCGGGGGTTTGCGCCCGCATCGAACCGTTCCGATGACGCAACGCGCCATATTGCCGCACGTGCGTCAGACCGCCACGCCGCGGCCGCGCCTGCCGCACGCATCCTTCTTGATACGAATCAACGATTTACCGCGAAAACGCGCGCGACGGGCTGGACATCTGCGACGAGTTGGCGCATTTCGCGGTGCAACATCGCGGCACATACTCCAGCCAACCCCGACGCCCATCCGCCGGGGTCCGTCGGCACCCGCCGGCGGGTATCGTCAGCCTCGGTCAACTGGTATGGACACCGCTCTTTCGGCCCTCGATCTGGCCCGCCTGCAATTCGCGTTCACCGTCTCCTTTCACATCGTCTTTCCGGCGCTGAGCATCGGCCTCGCCAGCTTCATCGCCGTGCTCGAGTATCGCTGGCTGAAAACCGGCAAGCAGTACTACAAAACCCTCTGCCTGTTCTGGTCGAAGATCTTCGCGGTCGCGTTCGGGATGGGCGTCGTCTCCGGCGTCGTGATGAGCTATCAGTTCGGCACGAACTGGTCGGGCTTCTCGAGCTTCGCGGGCGCCGTCACCGGGCCGCTGCTGATGTACGAGGTCATGACCGCGTTCTTCCTCGAAGCCGGCTTCCTCGGCATCATGCTGTTCGGCTGGAACCGCGTGAGCCCGCGCGCGCACTTCGGCGCGACGCTGATGGTCGCGATCGGCACGCTGATCTCGACGTTCTGGATCCTCGCGTCGAACAGCTGGATGCAGACGCCGCAGGGCTTCGAGATCGTCGACGGCCGCGTCGTGCCGACCGACTGGTTCGCGATCATCTTCAATCCGTCGTTCCCGTACCGCCTGTTCCACATGGCGATCGCCGCGTTCATCGTCGCCGCGCTGGTGGTGGCCGCGACGGGCGCCTGGCACCTGCTGAAGGGCCGCCGCGACAAGGGCGTGAAGAAGATGTTCTCGATGGCGCTGTGGCTGCTGCTCGTGCTCGCACCGCTGCAGGCCGTGATCGGCGACCAGCACGGCATCAACACGCTGAAGCACCAGCCCGCGAAGATCGCGGCGATCGAAGGGCTGTGGGAAACCGAGAAGGGCGGCACGCCGCTGAACCTGTTCGGCATTCCGGACATGAAGGCGGAAACGACCCGCTACGCGGTGAAGGTGCCGCACCTCGGCAGCCTGATCCTCACGCACAGCTGGGACGGCAAGATCCGCGGGCTGAAGGAATTCCCGCCGGAAGACCGCCCGAACTCGACGGTCGTGTTCTGGAGCTTCCGGATCATGGTCGGCCTCGGCTTCGCGATGATCGGCCTCGCCGCGCTCGCGTGGTTCCTGCGCCGCCGCGGCCGCCTGTATGAATCGAAGTGGTTCCAGCGCTTCGCGCTCGTGATGGGCCCGACCGGCTTCGTGTCGCTGCTCGCGGGCTGGGTCACGACCGAAGCCGGCCGCCAGCCGTGGGTCGTGTATGGCGTGATGCGTACCGCGCATGCGGTATCGCCGCTGTCGGTGCAGCAGGTCAGCCTGTCGATGATGACGTTCGTGATCGTGTACTTCCTCGTGTTCGGCACCGGCGTGTACTACATGCTGAAGCTGATGAAGGCCGGCCCCGCGCTCCCCGACGTGAAGCACGACGACACCCCGGACACGCGCCCCGACCACACCGCGCGCCGCCCGATGTCGGCCGTCGACGAGCCGCTCGAGACCGTCTGAGCCCACCCTTTCCGCATACGAGAAAACCTATGGACGTCACCGTAATCTGGGCCGCGATCATCGCATTGGGGCTCTTCATGTACGTCGTGCTCGACGGCTTCGACCTCGGCATCGGCATCGTCTTCCCGTTCTTCCCGGACGAGAAGGAACGCGACCTGATGATGAACACGGTCGCGCCCGTGTGGGACGGCAACGAGACGTGGCTCGTGCTCGGCGGCGCGGGGCTGTTCGCGGTGTTCCCGGTCGTCTATTCGACCGTGCTGTCCGCGCTGTACCTGCCGCTGATCTTCATGCTGGTGTGCCTGATCTTCCGCGGCGTGTCGTTCGAGATCCGCGCGAAGGCGCGGCGCACGAAGCAGCTGTGGGATCTCGCGTTCATCGGCGGCTCGGCCGGCGCGACGTTCTTCCAGGGGATCGCGCTCGGCGCGTTCCTGCAGGGCATCAACGTGAAGGACGGCGTGTTCGCGGGCGACGCCTTCGACTGGCTCACGCCCTTCAGCCTGCTGACCGGCCTCGGCCTGATCGTGACCTATGCGCTGCTCGGCTGCTGCTGGCTCGTCGCGAAGACGGAAGGCGACCTGCAACGGCGCCTGCATCGTGTCGTATGGCCGCTGACGGTCGTGCTGCTCGGCTTCATCGCGGTCGTCAGCCTGTGGACGCCGCTGCAGGATCCGGCCGTCGCGCAGCGCTGGTTCGATTCGGGGCTGTTCTGGCGCCTGCTGCCGGTGCCGTTCCTGGTCGCCGGCTGCGCGGTGTGGATGCGCCGCGCGGTGCGCGCCCGACATGACATGACCCCGTTCGTGCTCGCGCTGGCGCTCGTGCTGCTCGGCTACGTCGGCCTGCTCGTCACGCTGTTCCCGTATGCGATTCCCCAGACGATGACGATCTGGGAAGCCGCGGCGCCGCGTTCCAGCCAGACCTTCACGCTGGTCGGCGCAGCGGTTATCCTCCCGATCATCATCGCCTACACGACGATGGGTTACTGGGTATTCCGAGGCAAGGTGCGCCATGAAGACCAGCATTACTACCACCACTGATTCCGCCGATGGCCAGCCCGATGCGCCGAAGCCGCGCATGCGCGGCTGGATGTGGTTCGTCGTCCTGTGGGCGGGCGGCGTGATCGGCGCCGTCACGCTCGGCTATGCGTTCAAGATCTTCATGAACCTGACGCTGTTTGCGGTGAAGTAGACGAAGCGGCTGCCGGATCGAGCGACGATCCGGCAGCCGTTTTCTCGTCGACGGCTGCAGCGTCGCCCCGATGCAGCGGGCGGCGCGCCGGCATCCGCGCCCATTCTCCGGGCGGCCGCGCGCACGCCGTTCCCCGCTCCTCCCTTGCGCCCCCGACGCCGGCACCTGCGTGCCGATCACCGCTCGCACGACGTCGTGCACATCGCCTTGTCCATCGCGCCGAAGAAGGTCTGGTAGTAATCGGGCTCGACGATGGTTTTCATCCGCGAGTCGCCGTTGCTGTCCCATACCGTGCGGTCGAATCGCGCACGCACGATCGCGTCGCGCGCCGCCGTCACGCGAACCGTGACGACGGCGGCTATCCGCTCGTGATCCGGCTTCGCGGGCAAGCCGCCGATGCGCGCCTTCAGCGCGCCGCGCAGCAGTTGCCGCCACTTCGGAATCAGCGTATCGCTGCGCCCGCCCTCGATCAGCCCCGAATCGCGATCGACCGTTACGGGCGCATAACCCTGCGCGCGCAGCACCCCGGCCACCGCGTCGAGTGCGCGCCCCTGCGTCGCACCGGCATAGCGGCGATCGGTCATCATACGCAGCGTCTGCTGCTCGCTTTCGGACAGGTCGACTTCGGTCTGGCTGGAGCTGTAGCGCACCAGCGATCCGCCGCTGCCGATCTGGCGTTCGTTTTCCGGCTTCGCTGCACACCCGGCCAGGACCGCGAACAGTCCGGCACAGGCGAGCGCCAGCGCGCCGCGGCCATGCATCGGCGGCACCGCTACCTCGCGACGCATCGCGCGCCGGGCGCGAAGTCGGCGGCGAATTCCGGTTGATCGGCAATCGGGTGGCGCTATGATCGTCATCGCGGTGTTCTCCTGTCGGCGCCATCATAGGGACGCGCCCCGACCGCCACAAACGACATTTTTTGACCCACTGTGTAGCTTTTCTTCGCGATCTCACGATGCGCCGATTGCCGCCCCTGAACGCGCTGCGCAGCTTCGAAGCTGCCGGCCGCCTGCAGAGCCTCACCCTCGCCGCCGACGAGCTGAACGTGACCCAGAGCGCGGTCGCGCAGCAGATCCGCGTGCTCGAATCGTTCTTCGGGCAGAAGCTGTTCGAGCGCGACGGACGCTCGTTGCGGCTCACGCCGCGCGCGCGGCATTATCTTGTCGACGTCGCAAGCTGCCTCGGCCGGCTCGCACAGGCGACGGGGCAGATGTTCGAACCCGGCGGCGGCCATCCGGTGCGGATCAACACATCCGTCTCGTTCGCGCACGGATGGTTGCTCACGCAACTGGCTGCGTTCCAGGCCGAACATCCGGACATCGACGTTCAACTCGTCACGACGCCCGACAACGAGCGCGACCAGTTCGACGAAAGCTGCGACATCGTGGTTCGCCGCTATACGCCGGAGTTGCGCCGCAAGGGGTTCGTGTCGCGGCCGCTGCTCGCGACCGTCGCGGTGCCGGTGTGCGCGCCCGATCACCCGGTGCTCGACCAGGCACGCACGCCGGCCGACCTGCGCAACGCGCCGCTGCTGCATTACGCGGGATTGCCGCAGGCATGGCAATACTGGTTCCACCAGGCGGGCTCGGTCGTCACCGAGACGCTGCACGGGCCGTTCTATCGCGAGTTCTTCCTGATGACCAAGGCCGCCGCGAGCGGGCTCGGCGTGTGCCTCGCGCCGCGTGCAGTGGTGCGCGACGACATCGAGCAAGGGCGGCTCGTCGCGCTGTTTCCGGAAGTCCACCTGGAAGCGCCGCCGTTTCATTGCCTGTATCGCGACGACGACGATCCGTCGCTGCGCACGTTCGTCGACTGGCTGTTCGCGCGGGCGGAGGAACTGGAAGGGGCGCCGCCGGGATAGCCGGCGCGGGGTAGGGGGTGGAAACCGATGAAACAGCCCGAAGCGGCTGCCTTACCGACGACCGGACGGATGCGCTGTCACCGCCAGCTATGTGGTCTGTCGCACCACGCCCAGCTTCAACCCCAGCATACCGAAGATGCGGTTCATCGTCTGCACCGTCCCGTCGCTGCGACCTTGTTCGATATCCTGAATGGTCTTCGTCGACACGCCGGCGAGCTTGGCGATTTCCGCGCTCGTGAGTCGCATCGTCTTCTTCAGATGACGTACCGATTCGCGCAACGACCATTCAGGATGCGCGAGCACGTCTTCGATCGCTTGTCGTCGAAGCGAAAGCTGCTCGGGAAGTGGCAGCGCGTTATAGCGTTTGTCCATCGTGTCACCCCTTCCTAGCGCAACGCATCCAGCTCACGAGCAAGCCGCTCGAGCCCCGGCTTCAGAAAGGCATGGAGATCGTGCGCCAGCTTTAAATCAGAGGTTTTGAATTATTGGAAATATCGTCATTTCGGTGGAAATCTATACAAACTGCAACGAAGACCCATCACAACTTATGTAGATTTCTGCCGAAACAAGAATCCTTGCCGTTACTTCAGGCAGTGCTGAAAGCGCTCGGATTCCCCTTCAGCGACCTATCGCCGCTCCCGCAGCGCCGCCTCGATCTTCCGGTCGGTCTTGTACTGGCTCAGCGCATACACCGACCAGATTGCGGCCGGCAGCCAGCCGATGATCGTGATTTGCAGGATCAGGCAGATGATCCCGGCGATCGGGCGGCCGATCGTGAAAAACTGGAACCACGGCAACAGCAGGGCAAGCAGAAGGCGCATCCGGAATCCTCTCGAGGTGTCATTGAACGTACATGCACCGCCAATATGGCGAGTTGCCCGCACCATTTCAAGTCCGCCGCAGACGAACACCGGACGCGCAGCCGGCACCTCCTGCCGCCGGCCTACGCCGAATCGGCCAGCCACCGCGCGACCCGCGCAACGAGCGGATCCGCTTCGTCGAAGCATTCGGCGCCCGCCACGCGCGGCGCGTCGCAAATCGCGAACACCGGCTTGCCCCACTGCAAACCGAGCGCGATCTCGGACAGCGTGCCGAGCCCGCCGCCGACCGCGATCAGGCACAGCGACGCACGCGCGACCAGCGCGTTGCGCGTGATGCCGAGCCCGGTCGGCAGCGCGACGCTCAGGTAGGGATTCGCGAGCGTCGCATCGTCTTCCGGCAGCAGGCCGATCGCGCAGCCGCCGGCCGCATGCACGCCGCGCGCGGCCGCCTCCATCACGCCCTGCTTGCCGCCGCCGACGATGGCGACACCCGCCGCCGCGAGCGCATGCGCGATCCGCTGCGCGAGTCGCATCTGTTCGTCGGTCGCCTCGCGCGGACCGATCACGCCGACCGGCATGCGATGCCGCCGCGTGCCGCGCTGCCGCTGCGCGAGTTGCGCCAGCGCGTCGCACGCCGCTTCCGACCACTCATCCATGACGTCGTTGCCGTACAAGGCCTTCCCCCAATGCAAGAACGCTGGTGCAGATCGCCGTCAGCACGATCGACAGCACCGCCGCCTGCGAGAAATCGGTTTGCCCGTCCGACAGCTTCAGATACATCAGCAGCGGCAGGATGTTGATTTGCGTGCCGGCCAGCGCGAGCGCCGTGCCGTAGGTGCCGAGCGCGATCGCCGTGACGAGGCACCACGCGGACGCGACCGACGGCCACAGTTCGCGCCACGCGACGTCGAGCCACGCACGCCACGGGCGCGCGCCGAGCGTCAGTGCCGCCTCGAGCGGCCGCCGGTCGAGATTCGCGAGCGCCGGGTAGATCATCAGCGCGACCCGCGGGATCAGGTAATACGCATACGCGACCGCCAGCCCCGGCATCGTGTAGATCGCGCCGCCGAGCACGGTCGGGTCCGCGCCCAGCGACGCCGCGAGCGTGGTGACGAAGCCGGCGCGGCCGAACGCGAGGATGAAGCCGTACGCGATCACCAGCCCGGAGAACGCGAGCGGCACGCCGAGCAGCGCGAGCGTCCAGTGGCGGCGGGCGGGCGACTGCCCCGCCAGCGCGAATGCGACCGGCACGCCGACGCCGACCGACAGCGTGCCGGCGCCCACCGCCAGCGCCAGCGAATGTGCGATCGCATCGGCGACGAGCGGGTCGCGCAGCACCGCACCGAACGCACGGCCGCCATCCGTGAAGGCCGAGCCGACGAGCGCGGCGAGCGGCAGCGCGAAGCACACCGCCAGCAATACCGCCGCCGGCACCGCGCCGAAGCGGCGCAGCGCGCCGCGTTCCGCCAGGGAGGTCTGCATCGTGTGCCCCTTACTGGCCGAGCGTCGCCTGCGACCAGAGCTGGTCGATCTCGGCCTTGCGCGCGGCCGCCTTCGCCACGTCGAGCGGACGCACCTGCGGCGCCTTCGGGAGCTTCGCCGCGACATCCGGCGCGACCGGCGTGCCGGGCACGGCCGGCCGCACGAAGCCCTGCGCGAACAGCGCCTGCCCGGCGTCGCTCATCACCAGGTTGAGCCAGAGCTGCGCGGCGGACGGGTTCGGGCCGTTCTTCACGAGGCTCATCGCATACGGCGCCGATACGCTGCCGTCCTGCGGAATCACGACGTCGGCCGCGTCACCCATGCCGTCGACGTACTTCGCCTTCAGGCCGTCGTTCTCGTAGCCGATCAGGATCGGAATCTCGCCCTTCACGAACTTCGCATATGGTGTCGTACCTTCGACGCGCAGCACGTTGCCCGCGCGCTTCAGCTTGCCGAAGAATTCCGTGCCGGGCTTCGGGTTCTCGACGCTGCCGCCGTTCGCATATGCGGCCGCGAACACGGCGACCTGCCCCTGCCCGGTCGAACGCGGGTCGAGATAGACGACCGCGTTGCGATACTCCGGCTTCAGCAGGTCGGACCAGCGCTGCGGCACGTTCTTCACGAGCTTGCGGTTGACGAGGAACGCGATGTTCAGCGAGTGCACCGCGAACCAGCGGCCGTCCGCCGAGCGAAACACGTCCGGCAGCTTGTCGAAGTTGACCGGCTTGAACGGCGCGACGACATCCTTGCTTTCGGCGTCGAGCGCCGACGCGGCGAAGTAGTACGCGGTATCGGCCTGCGGACGGCGGCGCGACTTGTCGAGCGACACCACGGTCGCGGCCGAGCCGATGTCGTTGTATGTGATCTCGACCTTCGGATAGCGCTTGCGGAACTCGGCGAACAGCGCCTTCCAGTTGGCCCATTCGGGGCCCGTGTCGAACGACACGACGAGCCCTTCGTCGGCGGCCTTCGCATACAGCGCGTCCTCGCCCGGATACAGCGGCGCGGCGTGCGCGGGCGCGACGGCCAGCGCCGCGAACGCGCAGAGCGCCAACACGCCGGCGCGCATGGTTTTCACAAGAGGGTGGCCTGCAGGCATCGGGTTTCTCCGTTGAATGAAAGGGGTCATTGCGCCTCCGGCGCGGCCGGCAGCACGAGCAGATGGCGCGGGTCGATCGCGATCCGCAGGGTGGCCGGCACGCGGCCTTCGCACAGCAGCGGGTCGGCCGAGCCGGCGGGAATGAAGTCGTAGCGTTGCGTCGCGCCGAAGTAGCGCACGTCGCCCGGCGCGCCGTCGATGCGGTTCACGCCGTGCGCCGGCGGATCGGCCTCCACGTGCTCGGGCCGCACCAGCACCTCGACCTCGGCGCCCGTCCGGTGCCCGCCGGTCTCGACGCGCAGCGTCGCGAACCGCACGTCGACCGTATCGTGCGCGGTCACGCGGCCGCGCAGCAGCGTCGAATGCCCGACGAAGCGCGCGACCTGCGCGGACACGGGCCGCTCGTACAGGTCGCGCGGCGTGCCCACCTGGAGCACTCGCCCGCCGTCGACGATCGCGACGCGGTCGGCCATGCTCAGCGCCTCGTCCTGGTCGTGCGTGACGAGCAGCGTCGTCGCGCCGCACGCACGCTGCAGCGCGCGAATCTCGTCGCGCAGCTGATGGCGGATGCCGGCATCGAGCGCTGCCAGCGGCTCGTCGAGCAGCAGCAGCTTCGGTTCGATCACGAGCGCACGCGCGAGCGCGACACGCTGCTGCTGCCCGCCGGACAGCATCGCGATGCCGCGTTCTGCATGTGCCGCGAGGCCGACCCGCTCGAGCATGTCACGCGCGCGACGCCGCCGAACCTCGGCCGCGACGCCGCGCATTTTCAGCCCGTACGCGACGTTGTCGGCCACCGACAGGTTCGGGAACAGCGCGTAGTGCTGGAACACCATGCCGACCTCGCGCCGCCACACCGGCACGCCGGCCATGTCGGCGCCGCCGATCGCGATGCGGCCGCTGCCGCCGTCGAGCAGGCCGGCCGCGAGCCGCAGCAGCGTGGACTTGCCGGAGCCGCTGCGCCCCATCACCGCGAGCAGCTCGCCTTGCGCGGCGGACAGCGTGACGTCGTCGACGCCGTGCCGCGCGCCGGGATACTGGAAACTGACGTGTTCGAACTCGAGACTCATGACGGACTCACTTCATACGTTGCACGGTGCCGACCGATACGAGCGTCGCGAGCACGGCGAGGACGAGCAGCACGACGGTCGCCGCGCACGCCATCCCCGACGCGCCGTAGAACGCCTGCAGCAGCACGATCGGATAGTTGCGATAGCGAAAGCCGGCGATCAGGTTCGATATCTGGAATTCGCCGATTGACAGCGCAGCCACCATCACCAGCCCCGAAAACAGGCTGTGCCGCAGGTTCGGCAGCACGATCGTGACGAACTGGCGCAGCGGCGTCGCACCGAGCGTCGCCGCGCAGGCCTCGAGGCGCGCGAGCCCGAGGTGGCGCAGATCGCTGAGCAGCGTCTGCAGCAGGTACGGCAGCGTCAGCACCGCATGGGCCGCGATCATCAGCGGCAGCGTGCCGAGCCATGGCAGCGTGTCGCCGCTGAAGATCGCGATATAGCCGAAGCCGAGCGTCAGCGCGGGCACGGCCACCGGCATCAACATCACGAGGCGGGTCGCCATGCCGCGCCCGGCCTGCGCACGGTGATGCAGCGCATACGCGAGCGGCAGGCCGACCGCGGCGTTCAGCGCGCAGCACGCCAGCGCCACCGTCAGGCTCACGCCGAATGCGCGGGTGAAGCTGCGATTTCCGGCGAGATCGGCGAACCAGCGCCAGGTGAAGCCGGTCGGCAGCAGCGTGTTCGTCCACGACTGGCCCACCGAGCCGATCAGCAGCAGCGCGATCGGCAGCAACAGGTAGAGCCCGAACACCGCGACGAGCGCGTGCAGCAAGAGGCGTCCGGCACGCGGACGCACCGGCCTGTTACGCGAAATCGGAACACCATCGGCCAGGGCCGGGGCGGTAGACGCAGGCATGAAAACACTCGCGGACAAGAGACGAAGACACCGCGCAACGCCCACCGGGCGGGGCTGTCACGCGTTTTCTGGATGGCCGCAGTGTGCGGAGCCGACATGGCATCGTCATGAAAAAAACGTACAAAGCCCGCATCGATCTGTGCGCCGAAGGAATAGTCGCGATGAAGCACCTGTATCCGAACGTCTCCGAACTGCACGCATTCACCTGTTCAGCGAAGACCCTGAACTTCTCCTACGCGGCCCGCGAACTGGGCCTGACGCCCAGTGCGGTCAGCCGGCAGATCGCGAATCTCGAGGCGCTGTTCGGCGTGAAGCTGTTCGTGCGCGAGGGGCGCAGCCTCGTGCTCACGCGTGCCGGGCAGGTGTACCACGCACGCGTGGCCGGCCCGTTGCGCGAGATCGGCAACGCGTCGATCGAACTGCTGAGCGCGCGCGAGAACGACGACCTGCTGACGATCGCCAGCGTGCCGACGTTCACGACCAAGTGGCTCGTACCGCGGCTCTCGCGCTTCCTGGCCGTCGCGCCGAGCGTCACGCTGAGCTTTCGCCGCCATCTCGCGCACGGCGACATCTTTCCGTTCGGGCTCGACGCGGCGATCCGCTACGGCGACGGCGCCTGGGAAGGGGTGCGAAGCGATTACCTGGACGGGCGAACCTTCGTGCCGGTCTGTACGCGTGAATTCGCCGAGCGGCACGCATTGCGCACGCCCGCCGACGCGGTCACGGCGCCGCGTCTCGTGCACGAGCAAGCGGAAATCGCGTGGTCCACCTGGGCAGAACGCCATCGCGCGACCCAGATGAACGCGCTCGCCGGGCCCCGCTTCGAACAGTATTCGGTGCTGATCCAGGCCGCGCAGGCGGGACTCGGGCTCGCGCTCGTGCCGCGTTTCCTGATCGCGGACAATCTCGCGGCCGGCACGCTCGTCGAACCGTTCGATGCGCCCGTCGAGGTCGACGCGCAGGGGCACTACCTGTGCTATGCGCCGGAACGCCTTGAAACGAGCGAAGCGTTGCGGCACTTCAGGGAATGGATGCTGGACGAATGCGCGCCGGCGTAAGCCGGCCCGCATTCGTCATACGGCAGGACGCGCTCGGCCGCGCGCCCCGCCGCACCGGACACCACCGGGCAGCGGCGTCCGGCTGTCGCCGTCAGCGGCGGATGCCGAGCCCCGGCAGCACCTCCGTGCCCTCTGCCACCACCGCATGCAGCAGGCGCGGGTCGGCACCGAGCAGCCCGAGGATCGTCGGCGCGACCTGCTTCGTGCCGACCGTGTCGGTCACCGAGCGTGCGCGATGCAGGCCCGGATACGACACGAGCAGGCCGAGGTGGCTGTCGTCCGGCGCGTTGCCGCCGTGCTCCTCGTCCTTCTTCGTGCTCGACGTGTAGATCACGCCCGGATTCGGCTGGACGACGATGTCCGGCGTGCGGCCGTTGGCCGGATCGCCGAAGCGCTCGGCGAGCGCCGCGCCGTACAGCACGTACGCCTGCGGGCCGTCCGCGCAGATCCCCGGCGCGTTGCAGCCGAGGTTCGCCTTCAGCGTCTGCACCACGGCCGTGCGCTGGTTGCGGTCGCGCAGCCAGATCAGGCCGACGTCGTCGGTCTGCACGAAGCCGGTGCCGACCAGGCCCGAGCCGTCGTTCAGGTTGCCCGTCGTCGTGTTGTTCTGGCCGAAGTTGCCGTTCGGGTCGATGTAGTTGTTCGCTTCGAGCAGCTTCGTCAGCGTGTCGCCGTTCTTCACGAGCTTCGTGTGATCGGTCGGCGACTGGCCGTGCTTCGCCGTGACGATCACGGCCGTCGACGCATACAGGTTCGCCTGCTTCAGCGCCGCGACGACATGGCCGATCGAGTTGTCGACGTACGTGATCGCGTTCGCGACCTGCCCGTTCGGCGTGAAGTTCGCATCGAGATAGCCGCCGCCCTTCGCGACCGGCGCCTTCTGCGCGACGCTGAGCGTCTGGAAGTTGCCGCCGAACAGCGTCGGCACCGGCGCGCTCTTCGTGCCCGTCGAGTCACGGCCGTTGATCTGGTTGATCAGCGCCTGCACGTGCAGGTTGTCGAACTGCGCGGTATGCGAATAGACGTCGGTGTAGTCCGTCTTCGTCACCGGGTCGATCGAGTTGATCTCGGTGCGCATCAGGTCGTCGACGCCGGTGCCCGACGGCCCGTTCAGCCAGTCGTAGCCCCACGCGTGCTTGTCGGCCCACGCGGTGGTCGCGTTCGGGATGCCGGCCTTCACGGCCTCGAACACCGTGTTGGTCTTCACGTAGTTGTGCGGATAGACCGGCACGCACTTGTCGTTGACCTTCGCGTTCGGGATCGCCTGCGGGTTGAACGCGCCGCCGCCGTCGAGGTGGATGAGCGCGCCGCCGTTCTCGGCATCGATGCCGGTCGTCTCGTCGAACACGACGTTCCAGCCCTGCTTGCCCGAGCAGCTCGTATCGCCCGGCGCGTACAGGTTGCGGTCGTACGACACGTCGTAGAACAGGCCGGCCGTCTTCGGCGAGCCGCCCGTCACGAGCGCGGCGAGGCCGGGGAACGAATCCGACAGGCCCGGCGTATAGGCATTCGTGTACGTCACGCCGCTCTTCGCGAGCACCGCGATGTTCGGGCACGTGTTCGCGCCGATGCAGCGCGCGAGATCCTGCTCGTGCAGGCCGTCGACGCTGATCAGCAGCACGTGTTTCACGACGCGGCTCGCGTGGTCGCGGCCCTCGCCGTGACTGTCGTCGTTCTGCTGCGCGGCGTGCGCACCCGCACCGGCGAGCGCCAGCGCGCCCGCCACCATTGCCACCACCTTCCGCTGCTTACCAAGGAAAGACATGATCACCCCACCTCTTCGATTGACGTTGAACTGCGTGACTTGCCATCAGGCGCGCAAGAATATGGGCGCGTCGTGGGTCGCTCGCATGAAGCGGGGCTTTCTGTTTTCTATCAAACGTAACCAATCGCAAGTGACACGAACCGGTCGCAAAGCAATGTGGCCTGGCGAACATTGCGAAAGGCGCGCTCACCTGCCGGCACTACGCCGGTGCATCGGCCAAACCGTCCGCGGTGTCATCGGCCGTACGATTTTTTTCCGGCTTGGCGCGCGACTATTGGCGTGTGATAAAGGGTTTTCCCTGACCCGGAGCACGAGTATGTCGACCCTGGAAGCCCTCCGGTTCGTGCTGGACGATGCACGCACCCCCGAGATCATTCGCCACCACGTCGTCGACGCGTTGCAGTACGCGTTGCGCAACTACGGACAGGTGTTCACCGCGAAGGAAGTCGAATGGCTGGCGCAGTGGGACGACGCGCGTCTGCCGCTGGCTGCAAAAAAGGAGTTGGGCAAGCGCGAGGAACCGGCGATCGCCGCGCGCTGAACGCTGAAGGAAACGCGCCGCCGCGCCCGAACGGATGAACGGGCGCGGCGGCGGATGGCCTGCTTACTGCAGGCCGAAGTCGACGCGAGTGGTCGCGCCCTTGTCCTCGATGCCCTTCGCATCGAGCTTCGGCGCGACGATGAACATGCGGCTCGAATCGATCTTCCCGTCGAGATACTGGCGCACCGCCTGCGCGCGCTGCTGCGCGAGCGCACGCAGCGCGTTGTCGTCGGCCGGCGCGTGCTCGGCGAGCGCCTTCTTCATGTCGGCGTCGGGCAGCGTCTTCTGCAGGCCGATCACGTTGCGCGGCTTCTTGAAGTCGGCGGCCTTGTACGCGCGGGTCAGGTACTTGCTGTACTCGGCCGGCTCGACCTTCACCGACATCGGGTCGATGCTCTCGCCCTGCCCGACCACGTCCTTCAGCTTCTGCTGGCGCACGAGCCGCTCGACGTACGCGTCGCCGAGCCCCGACGTGTCCTTCGCCGGATCGACGCGGCCGATCAGGTCGAGGCGGATCGACGGCTTCTCGGTCAGCATCTTCACGACGGTGTCGAGCTTCTTCTGCTGCGCGTCGTCGAGCTGGTACGAGCCCGGCGCGAATTCGACGTAGCCGAGATCCTCGCCGCCGCCGCCGAACGCATGCGCGAGCAGCGAGAACGGCGACGTGACGGCCTTCGCGATCAGGTTCAGCACCGCGCGCCAGATCAGCCCGCCGACGCTGAACTCCGGATTCGACAGCGAGCCGGACACCGGCAGGTTCACGTCGATCTGGCCGCGCGTGTTCTTCAGCAGCGAGATCGCGAGCTTCACCGGCAGCCTGGTCGCCGTGTCGTTCTCCACATGGTCGCCGAACGTGAGCTGGTCGATGAAGATGTGGTTGTTTGCCTTCAGCTGGTCGTTCGCCAGTTCGTAATGCAGGTCGACGTTGAGCTTGCCCTTCGTGATCGGGTAGCCCGCGTACTTCGCCGAGTACGGCGTCAGGTTGGTCAGCTCGATGTCGTGCGCGGTCGCGGTGAGGTCGAGCGCCGGCTTCTCGATCAGCGGGTTCACCGAACCCTTGATCGAGATCGGCCCGTTGCCCGCGAGGTTCGCGGCGACGTCGACCGGCGCGGACGTCGTCGAATCCGTGCCGAACGCGCCGACCGTGCCCTTGATCGCAATGAGGTTCGCCGTGTAGTTCGGCTTGATGAAGTTGTCGGTATACGTCACGCGGCCGTTCTGCAGCAGCAACTCGCCGAAATGCATGCGCACCGGGTTCTGCGGCGGCGGCGCGGCCTTCACGACCACCGTCGCCGAGGCCGCGGCCGGCGCCAACGCCTGCTGCGCGGCCGCGGCCGACGCGGCCTGGGCGGCAGCCGGCGGCGTCATGCCAGGCGACAGCGGCACCGGCTCGCCCTTGCTCGCGTCACGCGTGAGCGACTGCGCGGGGCCCGTTTCCTTCGCGACCACGTCCTTCAGGTTCAAACGCCCCTGCGCGTCGAGCAGCACGCGGCCGTAGAAGTTCGAGAACGTCACGCGCGCGGCATCGACGTCGGTGCCCTTCTCGTCGTAGTTCGCCTTCAGGTTCGTCAGCGCGAGCGAGCGCCAGCCCGCGAACGGGTCGGACGTCGCCTTGTCGAGCATCCGCACGTCGACGAGCGCGACATCGCCGCGATAGGTCGCGCGCGGCGCGTTCTTCACCTGTGCGAACGTCAGGTTGCCCTGCGCATTGAGCAGCGCACTGGCGATCGTCGCGTTCAGCGCGCTGCCGAAGTACGGCTCGAACGCGGCCGCGTCGAGGCGGTTGCCGTTGATCTTCAGGCCGAGCTTCAGCGGCTGCGCGGTCACGTCGCCCGTCACGTTCAGCGAACCCTTGCGGTTCAGCGTCGCCTTCAGCTGCACGGGCAGCGGCTTGGTCATGTCGTCGCTGATCTTCTGCACCGACAGGTCCAGCGGCTTGATCGCCAGCTTCACCGGGCGCGGCGTCGACAGGTCGGTGAAGTTCGCGGACGCATCCTTCACGTTCAGCGCGTCGATCCGGTAATGCCACGACGGCGCGGCGGCCTCGGCCTTGCGCGCGACCGTGCGTTTCGGCACCGACGCCTGGGCAGGTTCGGCCAGCGCCGCGAGGTCGATCTTGCCGTCCTTCAGGCGCTGCACGTCGAGCGCGAGCCCGCTTGCGTCGACGCTCGCGATCTCCGCGATGCGCGTGGCGACGTCGACTTTCGCGATCTTCGCGCTCGCGTCGGGCAGCACGATCGCGGGCGCCTTCGCATCGGGCGTCGCGATCTTCAGCGACTTCAGGCTGACCGTGCTGTCGGCAACCTGTGCGGCGAGCGGCGTCTTGCCCCAGTCGGCCTTCGCGTTGACGGTCGCGCCGAGCGTGCCGTCGAGCACGCGCGCACGCGTCGCCTCGCCGAGATACGGCTGCAGCGCCGGCAGCGCGAGCGCGGCGACCGTCAGCTTGCTCTCGACCTGCTTCTCCGCGAGATTGAACGAGCCTTCGGCCGTCACGTCGCCGCCGCGCGACAGCGACGTCGACAGCGTATATTTCGCGGGCGTCTTGCCCTGCATCGTGAAGCCGTCGAGCGTCGCGGCGAGCTTCGTGAGCGACAGCGCGGTCGGCGTCGCCGGCACGCGGTCGTCGACGTTGACCGTGCCGCCGTCGATCGCGAAATGGCGGATCGTCAGGTCGAGCGGGGGCGCCTCGTTCGCGCCGGCGCCGGCTTCGGCCTTTGCCCCGCTGGCGGCGGCTTCGGCAGCGGCGGAAGCGGCCGCCGTGCCCGCCGACGCCGGCTTGCCTTCGGCGGCCTTCGGTGCGGCGGCCGGCTGCGCGGCGAGCTTCTCGACGTTCAGCACGCCCTGCTTGTCGCGCGACAGGTCGACCACCGGCTGGTCGATCCGGATCTCGTCGAAGTGCATCGCGTTGCGCAGCGGCTCGAGGCTGGCCGCCGCGACGTGCACGCCGCGCGCGGCGAACAGCGGCGCGGACGCATGGTCCGTCACCTTCGCGTCCTTCAGGTCGACGGTGCCCGACACGCGCAGCGCGGGCGTCTCGCCGCTCATCACGAAATTGACCGAGAGGTCGCTGCTCAAGAGGCCGCTCGTCACGGCCACCGGCAGCTTCGCCGGCACGTACGAGATCAGCTTCGGCACGTCGAGGCCGTCGAATTTCAGCGCGATCTCCGATTCGCGCGACTGCGCGAACGGCTTGGTCTTGCCGTCGATCGCGATCGGGCTGCCGTCGAAGCGCGCGCGCAGCTTCGGCTCGACGAAGATGTCGGTCTTCGAGGCCAGCGTCGCGATGTACGGAATGCCGAGCGTCCAGTTGTCGACGACGTGCTTTTCGTTCAGCAGACGGTCGTCGAAATCGATCCGGCCGTTGTTGACCTGGATGTTCGACACCGAGAACTGCGTCGGCTTGCTCTCGGGTTTCGGCGACGGCGTCGAGAACTTCTCGATCAGGTCGGTGAAGTTGAAGCGTTGCGCGTCGTAGCGGACGATATGAAAGCGCGGCGAGTCGAGGCGAACTTCATTGACGATCGGCGCGGCGCGGAACAGCGACGACCACGACGGCCGCACGACGAGCTTCGCGATGTCGACGAAGTCGCCCTGGCCGCCTTTGTCGCCGAGATGGATGCCGTCGGCTTCGAGGTTCAGCGTGTACGGGTTCAGCGCGATGCGCTGGATCGTGGCCGGCCGGTCGAGCTGCTTGCTCAATTGCTGTTCGGCGATATGGCGGATCAGCGGCGGCGCCGCGAAGAACCCGAGCAGTCCGAACAAAACGATGAAGATCAGCAGGCCGATGCCGATGCGCCGGGCCCGGCGCGAGCGTGCAACGCCACCGAGGGCATGGAGGGTGGAGGGTACGGTTTCTTTGTCTGCGCTTGCCATGCTTGAATGCCTCGGGATGGAATGCCGGGCCGCGCCGGAGAACCGGGCGGCCGCGCACGCTATCCCGAAAGTATAGGCTCAGGAGGTGACGGTACGGGGTTCGGGCGCCGTCGCGCCCGCCGGTCGGACAACGCCGCCGGTCATCCGTTCATTTCCGGACGATGACGGGCGGCATCCACGACCCGTCGCTCGCCTGCGGCTTCGGCGCGTACAGGCGCAACGCAAGTGCGAAATCGGCGCGCGGCGCCGGCAGCCAGTTGGCCGCCTGCGTGCCGCCCGGCGACGCCGACACGACGATGTCGATCGAGCCGTCGTGGTTGCGGCGCAGGCGGTCGCGATCTCCGAGCGAGCGGCGCGCCGACCCGACGTCGGGCAGCGCGCCGTTGGTCGTATAGGGTGTCAGCGTCCAGAACGCGCGCACCGGCGGCAGCGCGCCCGGCGCGAAATGCAGCACATAGCGATTCGCGCCGTTCAGCGCATGGCCGTCGCTGTCGACGCGGACGACCGCGAGCGTTTCGTCGTCGCGCGTCGCGGTGCCGAACTGCGTGTAGGCCGCGTACGCGCGCAGCGTGTAGTCCTGGCCGTACTTGCCGGCCGTATCGCCGATCCAGCTCCAGCCGTTCGCGTTCAGCAGGTTCGACGGCGGGGTCGAGAGCCGCGCGCGCGCCTCGGCAACGCCGGCCGTCGCGGCCGTGAGGCGGTCGCCCGTCCACAGCACCGGATAGCCGGCCGACACGCCGATGTCGCTGAGCAGTTCCTGTGCGTGCGCATCGTCGGCCGGCGCCGGGTTGTCCTGCAGCGCCTGCGCGAAGCGCGTGAAGAACGCCTTCGGATCGAGCGCGGCCACCTGCTCGGCCGGCGTGCCGCCGCCCACCGCTTCGGACGGCGCGCTGCCCGCATGGACCGCGACCGACGCGCCGCGCGCCGCGCCCGTGTAGACGGACAGCGGCACCACGCGGATCGCGCGCTGCAGTTTCTTCACGTTCGTCAGGTCGCGCCCGCCGCTCGTCTGCAGCCGGACTTCGAGCCACGCGTTGGCCGACGGGACGTCGATCCGGACCGCACCCTTCGGCAACGTGCCCTGCCAGTCCTTCGCGGCGAAGGCAATCGTTTGCGATCGCGCGCCGCCGCGTGCCCCGCGTGCGGCCACGCTCGACGACGACCACAGCACGTTCGTCCACATGTCGAGTGCGCGCGCATCCCAGTAGCGGCCGCGCGTGTCGGGCAACGTGACGATCACGGGTTCGGTCGCGACGTCGAGCCAGCCGGTCGAGTCGAGCGTGTCGACGCCCGGCAGCGGCGGATTGACCGCGCCGACGGGCGGCAGCGCCTGCGCATGGCGCAGCGTGTTGAGCGGCGCCTGCCCCGGTTGCGCGCCGTCGCCGCCGGTTGCCGCTTCCTTCGCGACGTCCATCAGCACGAGCGGATACGCGTAAACGTAGGAGTCGGCGACTTCCGCCCGCATCCAGCCGGTTTTACGCTGGATTGCATCCGGTTGCGACGCGCACCCCGCTAGCAACGCCGCGAGGGCGAGCGACGCGCACGCGCGCCGCAGAAAAACTGATTCCTGCTGGTTTTCAATCATCGATTACTGGCCGAATATCGTTCTTTTCAGTCAACGCCTTGTTCGACTTGCGAATGGCGAAAGCAAGGCACCCCAGCCTGCCCTGGCAACCGTTTCGCGACGGTTCATAACGCTGGGCGCTGATGTCAGGCCGGTATCATAGCGCCTCAGGGCATCCCCCAATATGCCGATTAGCGGGTGGCGCGTATCCGCGGGCCGAAAGGGTCCCAAAAGATCTCGCCGGATCTTCAGGATAATTGGGGCGACATCGAAGCGGGTTTCGGCTGGCTTTAGGTGCCCGAGCGGATCGCCGACCGAACCTATAGCGGTGAATTCAAGGTTCGTATCCCGCCGCAAGCTCACCGTGCGCTGGTGATCCAGGCCGCCGAACAAGGCGTCAGCCTGAACCGTCTCGCAAGCGCCAAGCTCTGCGCGTAACCGTGCGATTGCGCGAGGCACGTGACGCCCGGCCTTCCTCGTGGAAGCCGGGCGTTCGCTTTTTCCGGGTCGTGGCACCCTGTGAACCAGGATGGCCTCAGCCGATCCGCCCGCCTTGCATCGCATGCATCATCCACCGCTTGACCTTACCATCATGGGAATGTTGATACTGGGATCATTGGCGGCATGAGCCGCGCATTCAGGGAATCCGACATGACTGAACCACTTGCCTCCGCAGCGCTGCATACGATCGAGCTGAGCATCGACGGCATGCATTGCGGCGGCTGTACGGGCCGCGTGCAACGGGCGCTGGCCGCGATACCGGGCGTCGTCGAGGCGACGGTCGACCTCGACACGCACACGGCGGCTGTGACAGCGCACGATACGGTCGAAGCCGCACAACTCGTCGAGGCGGTCGGCGCAGCCGGCTACCGCGCCGCCGTGCGCGAGCCGCTGCCCGAAGACGCCACGACGACGCATGCCCATCCTGTCGAAGCATCGACCGCGCCGATGGCCGCCGCCGCCGCTTCGACCGCCCGCCACCCGCTTCCGGCCGACAGCCCCGTCATCGAACTCGATATCGACGGGATGACCTGTGCATCGTGCGTGTCGCGCGTCGAAAAGGCGCTCGCGAAGGTGCCGGGCGTCACGCGTGCGTCGGTCAACCTCGCGACCGAGCGGGCTACCGTCGACGCCACGTCCGACGTGACCGCCGCCCGGCTCGCCGAAGCCGTGAAACAAGCCGGTTATGGCGCGACGCCGGTGGCCGGCGCCGCGATCCCGCCGGCGGCCTCCTCCGCCCCCGCCGATCTCGAACTCGACATCGGCGGAATGACCTGCGCATCCTGCGCCGGCCGCGTCGAAAAGGCGCTGGCCGCCGTGCCGGGCGTCGCGCGCGCTTCCGTCAACCTCGCGACCGAGCGCGCTTCCGTACACGGCGCCGGTGCGCTCGACGCCGCGACGCTGATCGCGGCCGTCACCACCGCCGGCTACCGCGCGTCGCTCTCCGCCACATCATCAGCTGGTGCCGCCGCCGGGGCTGACGCGCAACCGGCCGGCCCCGCGCAAGACCCCGACGCCCGCAAGCATCTCGAAGCGATTCGTGAACGCGATCTCGTGATCTGGTCCGCCGTGCTGAGCGCGCCCCTTGTCGCACCGATGCTCGTCGCGCCGTTCGGCATCGACCTGATGCTGCCCGGCTGGCTCCAGCTCATGCTCGCATCGATCGTCCAGTTCGGCTACGGCGCACGCTTCTATCGCGCGGCCTGGCATGCGGTGAAGGCACGCACCGGCAACATGGACCTGCTCGTCGCGCTCGGCACGTCGGCCGCGTACGGGCTGAGCCTGTGGATGCTGCTGCGTGCCCCCCTGCACCCCGGCCACCTGTATTTCGAGGCGTCGGCCGTCATCGTCACGCTGGTGCGCTTCGGCAAGTGGCTCGAGTCGCGCGCGAAGCGCCAGACCACCGACGCGATCCGCGCGCTGAACGCGCTGCGTCCCGACCGCGCGCGCGTCATCGAGCACGGCGTCGAGCGCGACGTGCCGCTGGCGCAGGTGCGCGTCGGCACCCGCGTCAGCATCCGTCCCGGCGAGCGCGTGCCGGTCGACGGCCGGATCGTGACGGGCCGCTCGCACATCGACGAATCGCTGATCACCGGCGAAAGCCTGCCCGTGCCGAAGGACGACGGCGACCCCGTCACGGCCGGCTCGATCAACGGCGAAGGCGCGCTCGTCGTCGAAACCACCGCGATCGGCGCGGAAACGACGCTCGCACGCATCATCCGCCTCGTCGAATCCGCGCAGGCCGAGAAGGCGCCGATCCAGCGGCTCGTCGATCGCGTGAGCGAGGTATTCGTGCCGGCGATCCTCGGCATCGCCTTGCTGACGCTGGTCGGCTGGCTGATCGCCGGCGCCGGCACGGAAACCGCGGTCCTCAACGCGGTCGCGGTGCTCGTCATCGCGTGCCCATGCGCGCTCGGCCTCGCGACGCCCGCCGCGATCATGGCCGGCACGGGCGTCGCGGCCCGGCACGGCGTGCTGATCAAGGATGCGCAGGCGCTCGAACTCGCGCAGCGCACGACCGTGATCGCGTTCGACAAGACCGGTACGCTGACCGAAGGCAAGCCGTCCGTGACGGCGTTCGAAGCGGTCGGCGTGCCGCATGACGAAGCGCTCGCGCTCGCGGCGGCGGTGCAACGCCAGAGCGACCATCCGCTCGCGCGCGCCGTGGTCGCCGCGCACGAAGCCGAACTGGCCGCACGCGGCGGTGCGGTGTCATCGCCCGTCGTCGCCGATGCGCGTGCGGTGGCCGGACGCGGCGTGGAAGCACGTGTCGGCGGGCAGTTGCTCGCGCTCGGCAGCACGCGCTGGCGCGACGAGCTCGGCATCGCGGTGCCGCCCGCGCTCGACGCACGCGCGGCGGAGCTCGAGCACGCGGGCAACACGATCTCGTGGCTGATGCGCGCCGACACGCCGCGCGCGTTGCTCGCGCTGATCGCTTTCGGCGACACCGTGAAGCCGGGCGCCCGCGACGCGATCGCGGCGCTGTCGGCGCGCGGTGTCGCGAGCGTACTCGTGACGGGCGACAACCGCGGCAGCGCGGCCGCCGTCGCGGCGTCGCTCGGCATCGGCGAGGTGCATGCGCAGGTGCTGCCCGACGACAAGGCGCGTGTCGTCACCGAGTTGAAGCGCACGCACGGCGGGATCGTCGCGATGGTCGGCGACGGGATCAACGATGCGCCCGCGCTCGCGGCGGCCGATGTCGGCATCGCGATGGCGACCGGTACGGATGTCGCGATGCACACGGCCGGCATCACGCTGATGCGCGGCGACCCGGCGCTCGTCGCCGACGCGATCGACATCTCCCGGCGCACGTATCGGAAGATCCAGCAGAACCTGTTCTGGGCGTTCGTCTACAACCTGGTCGGCGTGCCGCTCGCGGCGCTCGGCTGGCTGAACCCGGTGATCGCGGGCGCGGCGATGGCGTTTTCGAGCGTCAGCGTCGTGACCAACGCGTTGCTGTTGCGGAGATGGAAGGCGCGCGCGCGGTGACGTGTGCCGGTGACGTGTGCCGAACGGCCTGATGGCCGTTCGGCGCTTGGCGCTTGGCGCTTGGCGTTCGGCGTTCGGCGTTCGGCAAACAGGAAGGATCGTGAGGTCGGCCGGCATTGGCCGATGGCGAGTCAAATCGCCAGCGCACGACGACGCGACGCCGGCCGATGGCTTCAGTCCGAAATGACTGGCTTGATCAAGGTCGTCGTGATCGGCGCGAAGCCGCACGCACGATACAGCGCACGGGCCGCCGCGTTGTGATTGAACACCGACAGCCCGATCTCGGTGACACCGTACCGGCGTGCCTCGGCATCGAGCGCCTCGAGCGTACGTGTGGCCCAGCCCTGGCGGCGCCGGGACGGGGCGATGTCGAGGTCGTAGATGAACAGCGTGCGGTTTGGCCCTTCAGGCACGATCGCGTACCAGAGGTCGCCCACCGCGTCGCCGCTGGCGCCGTCGATGAGCACGACGAGGGTCTGGCCGGTGGTACGCAGGCCGTCCGGCAACAGCGTGTCGAAACAGGCGCGCGCCCGGCTGGCCGCGTCTTCGACAGCGTTTTGTCCGGATGAAACGAGATCGCTCGCGTAGCCGTCGATGGCTCGCGCGCGGTACGCGTGGAATTCGCTGGCCGTCATCGGCCGCATCTGCAGCATGGTGCGGTCACCGTGAACGGAATCGGACTTCCAGTGTAGCGGGACGGTCGCACCGGCGCGCGATGCAGCGGCGGAAAGCGGAAAGGCAGATGCGGCAGGCACCGCGCTGACAGCGAATCAGCGAATCAGCGAATCAGCGAATCAGCGAATCAGCGAATCAGCGACGGTACAGGACGATGGGCACGAGGTGCGCACGACGCACGCGCTCGGCTTCGGCACGACGCGCAGCGTACGAGTATTCGGCGTCGAGCGGCAGGTGCGGGGACACGAAAAGGTCGTCGATCTTTTGCAGCAGGGCGAGGATGAAGCTCATGTGAGACTCCTGACAGATGTGGCTAGGGTTTTCCCTTAGATGGACTCCATTCTAAGGGTTTTCCCTGAACTCTGCCAGCGCACCGCATCAGTTTGCCGCAGGCGCGCGACGGCGGATCGCCGGTACATAGCGGCGATCCTTGCTCCGTCGGGCTGCCAGGATAGGGTCGAAACGATTAACGCGTGCGGCGACCGCGCTTCGCGACGGCCGCCTCGCGGTTCGCGTTGCGCTGAAGCCGGTCGACTTGCGACAGAAGCGCCTCGTGATGCTCCTCGAGCGTCATCAGCGTTGCCTGCTGCGTCGACAGATCGGCCGCGAGGCGATCGATCCGCTGCTGCTTCGTGGCGACGTCCTGCTTCAGGTGCGCGATCTGCCGTGTCTGCATCACCAGCGCGACGAGCCCGGCCAGCACGACGACGGCCAACGCCAGCAGCAGTCGGTTGACGCGACGCATCTCGCGATCGGCCGTGCGCGTCAGGCCGTCCACATCGGCCTGCAGTGCGGCGAGACGGTCGGTCAGCGGACGCAGGTGCGTATCCGGATCGAAGACCGGCGCGCCCGGTTGCGTGCGCTCCGCCGACGGCTTCGTGACAAAGGAGGCAGCGGAAGCCAGTGGTGCGGCGTCATGGGTCTTCGCGACGTTAGCCGTGTTCGCCGTGTTCGCCGTGTTCGCCGTGTTCGCGGCAATCACCGGCTTGGCAGGCTGCGCCGAAGTCTGCGGCTCGACCACCGTCACCGAGTCCGACGCCGGGCTCGCCCCGGCCGCCTCCGCCGCCGTGCCAACGCTCGTCGCGACCGGCGCGGATTGCTCCGTTGTCGCGTCGCTTGCACCGGCAGCCGCCCGGCGTTTGCCGCCCGACGACGCACGGCGTTCCTTCACGGCGTCGCCGGCGGGCCGCCCTTCGCGGGATTTAACGGCGGTAGCAGCAACAACAGCAGCCTTCTCGACTTCACCATCAGCCGCTTGAGATCCGGTCGCCTTCGACTCAGCACCATCGGTTGCTTGCAGCTTGGTCGCCACCGTTGCGGCGCCATCGCCCGCAGGCACATCGTCAGCCTTCGTTGCGGCGCCATCGCCCGCAAGCCCATCGGCGGCTTTCGTTGCAACGCCATCGGCCAGGGGAATATCGACCGCCGTCATCGCAGCCGCGCCGGAAGCCGGCACGACGTCGACGTTAGCGTCACCACCACCTTCAGGCGACGAAACACCATGCGCCAGCGTCGCGTCTCCAGGCGTCACTGCACCTTCTGCTGCATCAACAGGTCCTGCCGCGGCCACCGCCTCCGGTGCACTGAACCCGTCCAGCGCAGCCTGCCGCCCGGACGCCACATCGTCCGCGACATCGACTGCCGCATCGGCTTGCGCGACCGCGTCGTCACGCACCGCGGCCGGCATGCGTTCACCCGGCTCGAGCACGGGATCGCCGAACAGGTCGAGCGTCCGTTCGTCCCGCGACGCGTCGCCGGCCGACGCATTGCCGGACCGCACCGTCGCCCTCGCGGACGTACTGCCCGCGGCAGCAGCCGAGCGCGGTCGCGAACGGGCCGACGAACGATTGGAACGGGAGCGGGAGCGAGGCGAGGAAACGGATTCGGTCATGGAAATCGGATGGCTGGGCCCGCAAGCGCGGAACCGGATGTCGAACGGAATCGGTGGTCGGCCATTGTCGCATGCCCCGTCGCCGATTCCGCCTATTCGTCGCCCGACAAGCCGTTGCCCTCTTCGAAACGGGTGACGCCCTTCAACGCGCGCAGCTTGTCGCAGATCGCCTGGTATTCGAGTTCCGACACCCGCGCGAGCGCGATGCGCACCTCGTCGTGCTCGCCCGTGTCATCGGCGCGCTGCACGATGAACTGCTTCACCCGCGCACTGTCCGGACCCAGCGCCGCGTGCAGCGAATCGAAGTTCAGCGTGCCGCCCACGACCGTCAGCGCGAGCTGGCGCCGCTGGCGCACCGTGAAGTAGCGCCGCTCCAGCGGCTTGATGCCGGCCAGGATGATCAGGATGATGATCGTCGCCGAAATCGACGCGACGTAGAGCCCGCCGCCCACCGCGAGGCCGATCGCGGCGACCGACCACAGGCTCGCGGCGGTCGTCAGCCCGCGCACGATCTCGCCGCGCAGCAGGATCGAGCCCG
Source organism: Burkholderia sp. SRS-25 (assembly GCF_004343765.1). Classification (NCBI taxonomy): domain Bacteria; kingdom Pseudomonadati; phylum Pseudomonadota; class Betaproteobacteria; order Burkholderiales; family Burkholderiaceae; genus Burkholderia; species Burkholderia sp. SRS-25. The sequence goes on along the minus strand of NZ_PTXM01000011.1, from coordinate 191,718 downwards.
CGCCGAGGAAGCCGATGCCCGACACGACCTGCGCGGCGATCCGCGACGGATCGAGCACGATGTGCTCGCTGCTGCCGAGTACGTCGGCGAACCCGAACGCCGACACGATCATGATCAGCGTCGAACCGACACAAACGAGCATGTGCGTACGCAGGCCGGCCGCCCACGACAGGCGCTCGCGCTCGAAGCCGATGACGCTGCCCAACGCGGCCGCAAGGACGAGCCGCATCACGAGTTCCAGGTTGCTCAGCATGCGATTTATCTCCTATTTTTGGTGCCGGCCGCGCGGAATGTTTTATCCTTGGCCCCGGCCGCGCCGATCCTCCGGGCCGCGCCGACACGTTTCGAACCCAGCGCTCAACCCCGTCATGTCCGTTTCCGACTCCGCTTCCGCCCAGGCCGCCCAGCTGCGCCACCATTTCGCGCACGTCGTCTTGCCGATCTGGCGGGGTTCAGGGTTCGACCAGACATTACAGTTGCCGTTCGAAGCCGTCGATCCGGCCACCCACGCGCCGCTGCCCGTGACCCGATATCGCGCAATGGCCTGTGCACGGCAACTGTTCGTGTTCGCACAGGCCGGCGACACCGCGCACGCAGCCATGCTGTTCGACGCGCTGGGCCGCCACTTTCGCGACCCGCGCCACGGCGGCTGGCACTACAGCGTGGACGCGCAGGGCGCACCGCTCGACACGACCAAGGATCTCTACACGCACGCCTTCATCGTGTTCGCGTGTGCGGCGTGGTATGCGGCATCGGGCGACGCCGCCGCGCGCAACGCGGCCGAAGAGACCGCCGCGCTGATTCAGGACCGTTTCGCGCCGCACCGCGGCGACGCGCTGCTCGACGCGGCGCGCCACGCCGATTTCTCGTCATCCGGCAGCGGGGCGCTGCAGAATCCGCTGATGCACCTGACCGAAGCGTGGCTCGCGGCGGCCGCTGCATTCGGCGATGCGGCGTTCGATGACGCGCTCGCGCACACCGCGCAGGCCGTCGAGCGCACGTTCGTCGACGCGACAACCGGCTGCGTGGCCGAGCTGCCGCTCGGCGCAGCCGACAACCGGTTCGAGCCCGGCCATCAGTTCGAGTGGTTCTATCTGGTCGATGCGGCCGGCGCGCGGCTCGCGCAGACCGGGCTCCCCGGCGCGCTGGCGCGCGCGTTCGTGTTCGCGGAGCAATACGGCGTCGATCCGCGGACGGGCGGCGTCTGCGCGGCGCTCGACGCGCAAGGCGCGTGCATCGACGGCACGCAGCGGATCTGGGCGCAGACCGAGTACCTGCGCGCGCTCGCGACGCACGGCGGCACGGCGGCCTCCGCGCCGCTCGCGCGGCAGATCGAACGCTTCGCCGCGCGCTTCCTGCATCCTCGCGGCTGGTTCGAGTGCAAGACGGCCGACGGGCAGGTGGCGCGCGCCGACATGCCGTCGACGACGCCCTACCACCTCGAGACCGCCTACGCGGCGCTGCCGGCCGGCGCGTAACCCGCGTCGTCGAACGACGGCGCCGCGCGCTCGCCGCGTGCGGCGCGGCCATCGCCCAGTTCGAACACGGACACCGCCTGCATCAAGTGCGCGGTCTGGTCGTTCAGCGACGCGGCCGCCGCCGCGACCTCCTCCACCAGCGCGGCGTTCTGCTGCGTGAGCTGATCCATCTGCGTGACGGCCTGGTTCACCTGCTCGATCCCGACGCTCTGCTCGACCGACGCCGCGGTGATCTCGGACATCGTCTGCACGACGCGCGTGATCGACGCCGACACCGTCCGCATCGCGTCGCCGGCGCGCTCGACGAGCTCCGCGCCGCCGTTGATCTGCGCGACCGAATCCTCGATCAGCGCCTTGATCTCCTTCGCCGATTGCGCGCTGCGCTGCGCGAGCGAGCGCACCTCACCCGCGACGACCGCGAAGCCGCGCCCCTGTTCGCCTGCGCGTGCGGCTTCCACGGCCGCGTTCAGCGCAAGGATGTTGGTCTGGAACGCGATGCCGTCGATCACCGAGATGATCTCCGCGATCCGCCCCGAACTCTGTGCGATGCCGCGCATCCGGTCGATCACGCTGTCGACCACGCCGCCGCCGTGGCTCGTCGCCTCGAGCGCCGCGTCGGCCAGCGCGCTCGCCGCGCGCGCGCTGTCGGTGTTCTGCCGGACGGTCGCCGTCAGTTCTTCCATGCTCGCGGCCGTTTCCTCGAGCGACGCGGCCTGCGTGCCGGTGCGCGCCGACAGGTCGGCATTGCCGCCCGCGATCTCGCCCGCGCCGAGGTGGATCGCATCGGACGCCTGGCGCACCGTGCGCACGGTGCCCGCGATGCTCGTCTGCATCGTGGCGAGGCCGCGCAGCATCCGGTCGATCTCGAACACGCCGCCTGCCCGCACGACTTCATCGAGCCGGCCCTGCGCGATCCGCTCGAAATGGCGGCCGGCTTCTTCCAGCGGCGCGACGACCGCGCGCCGTGCGGCCGCGTAGATCGCTGCGCTCGCCGCGAGCATCGCCACCAGCAGCACGATGCCGACCGACTTGAACCAGAGCATGCCGCCGTCGATGGTGTCGAGCGCCGTGCGGCTCGACGCGCCGCCATAGTCGGTGAAGCGGCGCAGCTCGGCGAGATAGGCGTCCTGGATGCTCTGCGTCGGCTGGTCGAGGAAGGCCTGGATGTTGTCGGCGTCGAGGAACTGCACGAGTTCGCCCAGTGCGCCGCGCAGCGCGCGATAGCGCTCGGTGAGCGCCGCGACGCGCGCGCGGTTGGCATCGTCGACCGGTTGCGCGGCCGTCAGCGCGGCGAACGCCTTGTCGGCTTCCGCGAGCGACGCGCCGGCATGGCGGATGATGTCTTCCGGCTTCGGGCCGCCGCGCACCATCCGCGTGCCGGCGCGCGACAGGTTGATGCGCGCGTCGAGCAGCTGCTGGGTCGCCTGGCTGGCCGCCTCGACCTGCGTGATCGCGACGTTCGACAGATCGTCGACGCCGCTGCGCGTGGACTTGAGCGCCCAGAAGCCGAGCGCCTCGATCGCGAACAGGAAGAGGCAAAACACGGTCAACACGCCGAGCAGACCCGACGCGAGCTTGATTTTTCCGAACATGGGGAGATTCCTGGAAAGCGGACGATGAGGCAATGCCCCGGCATTAGCGGCATTTCTTCGTCGGACTTTAGGTGCGGATGCAGACGAAATTCGCGTTGCCCGCGCATTCCCGCGGAATCGCCCGCAAACGGGGAAATCCACGGCATTCGACGCAACAATCACGTCGCATCGCGCCGGAAATTGCGCGAAATGCGGACGAATTTCCTTGCTTATCCGCATCCCCCTTCCTAGAGTTCAGCGCAAGCGGGCACTCATTTCGAGGAAAGTCGATGACCGACATCACGGACCACGCGCGCGGCGCATTGCGTGCGCAACCGTTCAGCATGCTGCTGGGCACGGAGCTGATGCACATCGGCGACAACGAAGTGTCGCTGTGCCTGCCCGTGCGCGAAGAACTGCGGCAGCAGCACGGTTTCGTGCACGGCGGCGTCATCAGCTACCTCGCCGACAACGCGCTGACGTTCGCCGGCGCGCTCGTGCTCGGCCCGCGCGTGATCACGGCGGAATACAAGATCAACTACCTGCGGCCAGCCGTGAACGGCACGCTCGTCGCCCGCGCGAAGCTCGTCTACGCGGGGCGGCATCAGGCGACCTGCCAGTGTCATGTGTTCGTCATCGACGGCGATCACGAGCGGCTCGTCGCGATCGCGCAGGGAACGATCAATCGCGTCGGCGACGGCAAGATGCCGGATGCGCCGGAGGAAACGGCGTGAGCGATTCTCCGCGCTTGAAGGATCGCCCGTCCTTCCAGAAGACGATCAGCGCGTAGTCGAGCCGAACGGCCAGACATGCTAACAAGCGTGCCGCTCCCTTGAGCGGCACATGGGGTGCTAACGCTTCATCGCGGCAAGATAGACCGCATCGCGCTCGCGTCGACCGACCGCCACGACCAGTACGAGCACTTCCGAATCGCGCACGTCGGAGGATCGAGAAAGGCGAGCTCAAAGGTCATTCAGCTTGACCTTGACGACCTTCTCCTTGGCGCGCTTGTCGGCAAGCGCGTTGTCCTCGATATCTTCAAGGCGTTCGACCATCGCCTCCCACGTCTTCGCCGGGATGCAGTAGAACGCAGGTTCGTTGTGATTCAGGATCGCGACCGGGAAACCCTCTCCCGCCGCAACCGTGCCCATCGGGTTCCGCTTCAGTTCCGAAACGCTCGCCGTAACGTTGGCCAGGATGGTATGAGGCATGTCGACTCCTTCTTCAGCAGGAGATCGATTGTGCTCTATTTGGCACCAAATATTCTGCGAGCCTTCGTTTAAGTGCATTTCACGACCGGCTCAACGACCTCGACATGCCAGTCCGTTTACTCCGCCACGCCACCCGCCAACGGCAAAAACCGCGGCGCCACGCGCGCCCGCACGTTGCCGTTCTCATCCGTCCGATAGATCCCGCGCGCCACGTTGTGCGGATGCGCGGCCGCGTCGGCCACGCTCAGCAGCGGCGCGAAACACGCGTCGGTGCCTTCGAGCAACGCGCGCCAGTGTGCTGACGGCTGCTGCGCGAACACGTTGGCAAAACGCGCCTTCAACGCGGGCCAGTGCGCGCGATCGTACTGCGACGCCGGATCGACGTCGGTCAGCCCGAGCCGTTCGACCAGCAGCGCATAAAACGGCGGCTCGAGCGCCCCGATCGTCACGCATTCGCCATCCGCGCAGCGATACACGTCGTAGAACGGCGCGTCGTGAAAGAGGCTCGGCTGCGCGCCGTCGAGCTGCCCGTTCGCGCGCGCCCATAGCGCGAGCGAGCCGAGCATCGACACGATGTCGACGATCGCGCCGTCGACCACGCGCCCCGGCCCGCCGCCGCGCACGTCGAACAGCGCGCAGACGATTCCGAACGCCAGCCCGAGCGCGCCGCCCGCATCGCCGACGACGGTCGGCGGCAACCCCGGCCTGCCGTCGCGCGGCGCCGATAGCGACAATAGCCCCGTCAACGCGACGTAATTCAGGTCGTGTCCGGCCGCGGCCGCGAGCGGGCCGTGCTGGCCCCAGCCGGTCATCCGCCCGTACACGAGCGTCGGATTACGGTCCGCGCAATCGCCGGGCCCCAGACCGAGCCGCTCCATCACGCCGGGCCGCAGCCCCTCGATCAGCGCATCGGCCTGCGCGATCAGGTCGAGCGCGGCGTCGCGGCCGGCCGGCGACTTCAGGTCGAGTTCGACGATCGTCTTGCCTTCGCGCAGCAGGTCGCCGTCGCGGGCCTTCAACGCATCCGGCGCGCTCGTGCGGCCGGACGGGCGGGCGATCAGCGTGATCCGCGCGCCCATCCCGGCGAGCATCCAGCCCGCGAGCGGGCCGGGGCCGAGACCTTCGAATTCGACGATGTGGATGCCGGAAAGCGGCGTGTTCAATGGCATGGCGACCTCGCTCAAATGCAGCCGGGACAGGAGCAACGAAACCTCCCGATTCTATGCGAACGCCTGCGCGCGCCAGCCGCGGCCGGCTAGCTCGCCGCGGCATCCGGCCGCTGCCCGGCCAGCACCTCCCGCATTGCCCGCACGATCGCGTCGCGCTGCGCGTCGATCCGCTCGGCCGGCCCGGCCACACCCATGGCCAGCGGCAGGCCGTTCCAGCCGTCCGCGATCACCATCGAGATCATCGCGGCGCCCTGCGTGACCGTGTGCGCCGAATAGGAATAGCCGAACCGGCGCGTCTGCTCGACCTTGTCGAGCACGACATCCTCGTCGATCGTCCGGCCCGACTTGCCGAGCCGGCGGATGCTGCGCGACACGAGCCGGCGGATCGCGCTGTCCGGCTGGAGGCTCAGCAACGCCCAGCCGAGGCTCGACATGCAGATCTCGCGACGCGTGCCGATGGGCGCGTAGAACTGGATCGGAAGCGTGTGCGCGCCCTCGACCGCATCGATGTACTGCACGTACAGGTCGCTCTGCACCGCGATCACGACGGCCTCGTGCGTGCGGACCGCCAGCCGCTTTGCGACGGCGTGCCAGTACCGCCGGCTGCCCGCCGTCGAATCGACGAGCGCTTCGCCGAGATTGACGAGCCGCGCAGTGGGCGCATACGTATGGGTGGCATCGTCGTACGCGAGATAGCCGAGCGCCTTCATGCTGGTCAGCAGCGCCGCCGCGCTCGACCCCGGATAGCCGCAGCGCGTGGAGATTTCCCGCACGCTCAGCGGCCGCTGCAATGCGCTGAACAGCTCCAGCACTTCAAACACGCGCGCCGCGCTCTTGACCACGTTTCCGCTCATCCCGCCGTCTCCTCACGCCACCGGGCGAGCCTTCCACATATGTGGAACGGAATTTCCCGCCGCCAACCGTCGTGACGATACTAGGCTTCGGCCCGCGGCGTGAAGTCGCGCGGCACGGAACACTCGGAGACACCATGACAGCCTTTCTGATCCGTGAACGGCAGGGACCGATACTGACCGTCACGATGAACCGTCCGGAAACACGCAACGCCATTTCGGACAACGATGCGATCGACGCACTGACCGAATGCTGCGACGACACGAACCGCGACGAATCGATCCGCGTGCTGGTCCTGACCGGTGCCGGCACGACGTTCTCGTCGGGCGGCAACCTGAAGGCGATGCGCGCGTTCTTGGAATCGGACCCGCACGACCTCGCCGCGATCCGGACCAGCTATCGCCGCGGCATCCAGCGCATTGCACACGCGTTCCAGCACCTCGAAGTACCGGCCATCGCGGCGATCAACGGCCCGGCCATCGGCGCCGGCACCGATCTCGCGTGCATGTGCGACATCCGCATCGCCGCCGAACGCGCCCGCTTCGCCGAAAGCTTCATCGCCCTCGGCCTCGTGCCCGGCGACGGCGGCGCGTGGTTCCTGCCGCAGATCGTCGGCGCCGCCGTCGCCGCGGAAATGTCGTTCACGGGCGATGCGCTGGACGCACAGGCGGCGCTGCGCTGCGGGCTCGTATCGCGTGTCGTTCCCGATGGCGACCTCCTTGCGCACGCGCTCGAACTGGCCGGCCGCATCGCCCGGCATTCGGGTACCGCGTTGCGCCTGACCAAGCGGCTGCTGCGCGAAGGCCGCCACGCGAGCCTCGACACGCTGCTCGACCTGTCGGCGTCGTACCAGGCGTTCGCGCACGCCACCCCCGAACACCGCGAAGCCGTGAACGCCCTGTTCGCCGCGCGCGGTTGAATCCGCGACGCATCGCATGCCGGCGTGCCGGCCAGCCGAATCCCACATCGAAGGAAACATCGTCATGACAAGCAGTCACGAAGGCGCACTCGCTGGCGTGCGCGTGGTCGACCTGAGCCGCGTCTACGCGGGGCCGTTCTGCGCGCAGACGCTCGCCGACCACGGCGCGGACGTCGTCAAGATCGAACCGCCGCAAGGCGACGAAACGCGCGACTGGGGGCCCGCGATGCCGAGCGGCATCTCCAGCTACTACTGGGGGCTCAACCGCAACAAGCGCAATCTCGCGCTCGACCTGTCGCATCCGGACGGGCGCGACGTGCTGTTCCGCCTGCTCGACACGGCCGACGTGCTGATCGACAACTTCAAGCAGGGCACGCTCGAACGCTGGGACATCGGCTACGAAGGCTGCCTGCGCGAGCGCTTCCCGCGCCTCGTCCACTGCTCGATCTCCGGATACGGCACCGACGGCCCGCTGGCGCGGTTTCCGGGCTACGACGCCGTCGCGCAGGGTCTCGCCGGCTTCATGTCGATCAACGGCGAGCCGGGCGGCATGCCGCTCAAGGTACCGTTCCCGGTCGTCGACTACGCGGCGGGCCTGAGCGCCGTGTCGAGCGTCCTGCTCGCGCTGGTCGAACGGACCCGCTCCGGACTCGGCCAGCACGTCGACATCGACCTGTTCAGCACCGCGCTGTCGATGCTGCATCCGGTCAGCACGACCTGGATGGCGACCGGCGACGTGCCCGTCGCGACCGGCAACGTGTATGCCGCGATCGCGCCGTACGGCGTCTATCCGTGCAAGGACAGGCCGATCTCGACCGGCGCCGGCAACAACCGCACGTTCGCGCGGCTCGTCGAAACGCTCGGCGCGCCCGAGCTGGCGCGCGATCCCCGGTTCGCGACCAACGCGAAGCGCGTCGCGCATCGCGATGCGCTCGATACGCTGCTCGGCCAGCTGACCGCCGAACTGCATGCCGACGACATCGTCGAGCGGCTGCTGAACGCCGGCGTCGCGACGGGCCCGGTAAACACCGTCGCCGACGCGTTCGGCCACCCGCAAACCGCGCACAACGCGATGTTCATCAAGACCGACACGTACACCGGCGCGGGCGTCCCCGCCAAACTCTCCCGCACGCCCGGATCGATACGCCGGCCGCCCCAGCCGTTCGCCGCCGACACCGACGCCGTGCTCGACGCGCTCGGCATCGACGCGGCGCACCGGGACGCGCTGCGGCAAGCGGGGGTGCTCCACGACACGCGTGCGGACGCCACCGGGAGCGCGTCATGACCCCATACGGCTCGTTCTCTTCGCTGACGGGCGACGACGCCCCGTCGATCCTGCGCAACGACGACAGCGGCATCGCGTGGCTGACGATCCATCGTCCGCACGTCGCCAATGCACTGTCCGCCGAAGCGATCCGGCGGCTGTGCGACGAACTCGTCACGCTCGACGACAACCCGTCGATCCGCGTCATCGTGATCCGCGGCGCGGGCGAACGCGCGTACAGCGCGGGCGTCGATCTCGGCGACCCCGAGATGCGCGGCATGCAGCCGATGCGCGGGCTCGCACGCAACGTGCACGAGCTGATCCTCGAGCTGCGCAAGCCGACCATCGCGGCGATCAACGGCTACGCGATCGGCGGCGGCTTCGAGATCGCGCTCGCGTGCGACCTGCGGATCGCTGCCGACCACGCGTACTTCGCATTGCCCGAAGCACGCGTCGGCATGGGCGCGAACTTCGCGAGCGTGCTGCTGCCGCGCTTGCTGCCGCGCGCGATCGCGATGGAGCTGCTGTTCACGGGCCGGCGCTTCGACGTGGACGAGGCGCAGCGCACCGGGTTGCTGAACCGCGTCGTTCCCGGCGCCGCACTCGACGACACCGTGCGCGAACTGGCGCAGACGATCGCCGCGAACGCGCCGCTCACGATCCGCCGCATCAAGGAAACCGCGACCCGCAGCCAGGGGCTGCCGGTGGCCGCCGCGCTGCGGCTCGACGTCGGCCCCGCCGTCTATGCGAGCGAAGACCGGATCGAAGGCGCCCGCGCGTTCCTCGAGAAGCGCAAGCCGGTGTTCAAGGGGCGCTGAGCCCAACCCAGCACAACGACAAAGCGCGCGCAACCGCTCCCAGAACGCGGGCGCGCGACAAAAGACATGGAACGGAGACGCCATCATGCAACGGAAAGCATTCCTGGTCGGCGCGTGCGTGCTATACGCCACATCGGCGCATGCGTCATCGGTCACGCTGTACGGGATCGTCGACAGCTACGTCGAATTCGATCGCGTCGGCAGCCTGTCGAGCGTGCGGCAAAGCGGCGGCGGCTCGTCGACGAGCCGGTTCGGGCTGACGGGAGTCGAGGATCTCGGCGGCGGCACATCGACGAAGTTCGTGCTGGAAAGCGGCTTCTCGCCGGCCGACGGGTCGTTCCAGGGCGGCACGCTGTTCTACCGGCAGGCCTATGTCGCGCTGCAGAGCACGCGCTACGGCGACCTCCGGCTCGGCCGGCAATACACGCCATCGTTCTACGTCGTCTATGACGGCGATCCGTTCGGGCTCAACGAACGGCTGTCGCCGCTCGCGCTGCTCGCGACGTCGACGGACACGATCACCCCCAACACGACACCGCCGATTCCGCGCTTCAACCAGGCGGTGTCGTACCTGAGCCCCGACTGGAACGGCCTGCGCGTGATGGCCACGTACGGCTTCCCGACGCCAAACGCACTGTCCACGCAGGCCGGGCGCAACTACGGCGCGGGGCTCCAGTACCGGATCGGCGGGCTCTACGTCGGCGCCGGTTTCCAGGGCGACACGTCGGCCGGCAACCTGTCGCCTGTCGTCTCCCCGTCGACGACCCGCCACTACGTGTTCGCGACCAACTACGCGTTCGCGCACGTCAAGCTGTACGCCGCGTTTCTCTACGGCGTCAGCACGGCGCGCAACCTGCCTGCGTTCTCGACCGCGAGTGCCGGTGCGTCGATCGACGTCGGCGCGCTCGATCGCGTGCTCGTCTCGGTCGTGCGCCGCGACGTGAAAGGCTCGGCGAACGACGCGACCGCGCTCGGCCTCGGGTACGACCACCCGCTGTCGAAGCGGACATCGCTCTACGCACGCTATCTCTACATGAAGAACGGCGGCGACGCCCGCAATACGGTCGTCGTCGGCCTGCAGCCGCAACCGGGCGGCACCGAACAGGTGTTCGCGCTCGGCCTCGTTCATCGTTTCTGACGGAGTGCTCATGACCCCGACCCTTTCGACCCACCCGGCCGCCGCCGACGATGGTGCGACGCCGGCGCTCTACCGCCGGATCTCGCGCCGGCTGCTGCCGTTCCTGATCCTCTGCTACACGCTGTCGTTCATCGACCGGATCAACATCGGCTTCGCGCACGCGCAGATGGCGGCCGAGCTGCACTTCTCCGACGCCGTCTACGGGCTCGGCGCGGGCATCTTCTTCATCGGCTACATGGCGTTCGAGATTCCGAGCAATGCGCTGCTTGCGCGGATCGGCGCGCGCAGGACGATCGCGCGGATCATGGTGCTGTGGGGGCTCGGCTCGGCCGCGACGATGTTCGTCACGACGCCCGCGCAGTTCTACGCGTGCCGCTTCCTGCTGGGTGTGTTCGAGGCCGGCTTCTTCCCCGGCATCCTGTTCTATCTCGGCGCATGGTATCCGCCGCAGCAGCGCGCGAAGGCGTTCGCGCTCTTCATGACCGCGCTGTACCTCGCGGGGATGATCGCCGGCCCCGTGTCGGGCGCGATCCTGTCGTACTTCGACGGCGCCGCGGGCCTGAGCGGCTGGCAATGGCTGTTCCTCGTGGAAGGCCTGCCGAGCAGCGTGCTCGGTTTCGTCGCGCTGCGGTTTCTCGACGACCGGCCGGACGACGCACGCTGGCTGTCGGACGCCGACAAGGCCGCGCTGCGCGCCGCGCATACGCAGGCCGAAGCCGGCACGCCGGAGGCGAACATGGCCCGCCCGCTGCTCGCGCAGCGCGATTTCTGGCTGCTGTGCGCGGCCAATTTCGCGATCGCGGCCGCCGGCTATGCGCTGGTGTTCTGGATGCCCGTGATCCTGCATCGCGGCGGCCTGCATGGCGCGATGCAGATCGGGCTGCTGTCCGCGCTGCCCTATCTCTGCGGCATCGTCGGCATGCTCGGGATGGGCTGGCGCACCGAACGCCGGCGCGAATGGCGCGGGCATGGCGCGATCGCGATGATCGCGTGCGCAGCGGCGCTCGCCGGGCTGGCGCGCGTCACCGGCACGACACACATGATGATCGCCCTCTGCGTCGCGGTCGCGACGCACGCCGCGGCATTACCGGCGTTCTGGGTGCTGCCGGGGCTCGCGCTGCCGGAGCGCTCGATGGCGGTCGCGATCGCGGCGATCACGATGTCCGGCGCAATCGGCGGGTTCGCGAGTCCGTTCCTGATGGGCGTGCTCAACACGGCCACCGGGTCGATGCGCGGCGGACTCTATTTCAACGCCGCGCTGCTCGCAGCCGGCGCCATCGCATTGCTGTTCACGCTGCGCGCCCGCGCATCGTCTCGTCCGAACGCGGGCTGACCGCGTCGGCCGTTCCTCCCTCACTCTCATCGACCCCATGAATTTCGACATCGAACTCGACCACCGGATGATCCGGGACCTCGTCGCACGCTTCGTGAAAGACGAACTGATTCCACTCGAAGCGGCCGTGATGGCGCGCGAGGCCGACGGCCAGCGCTTCGGGCTGCTCGACGACGAGCGCGCGCACCTCGACGAGCGCTCGCGACAGCTCGGCCTGTGGGGGCTCGACGCGCCGCTCGAGGCAGGCGGCGCCGACCTGCCGGCCGTCGCGATGGTCGGCGTAAACGAAGCGATCGGCGCGACCGTGACCCCGTACATCCTGCCGCCGGACTCGCCGAACCTGCGGATGCTGTGCGAAGTGGCCGACGACGCGCAGCGCGCGCGCTATCTCGATCCGTATGCACGCGGCATCACGCGTGCCGCGATGGCGATCTCCGAGCCGGGCGCCGGCTCGGATCCGGGCGCGTTGTCCACGACGGCCGTGCGCGACGGCGACAGCTGGGTGCTGAACGGCCGCAAGATCTGGATCAGCCATGCGACCGAAGCCGACTGGACGATCGTGATGGCGCTCACCGATCGCAGCAAGGGCAAGCGCGGCGGCATGTCGGCGTTCATCGTCGACCGCGATACGCCGGGCTTCATCATCGAACGCCGGATCCCGATGATCGGCGGGCTGTCCACGTATGAAATCGTGCTGGAGAACTGCCGCATTCCCGCCGCGCAACTGCTGGGCCGCGAAGGCGCCGGTTTCGCGCCGATGCAGGCACGGCTCGCGAACCGGCGGCTGGAGATGGCCGCCTGGTGCATCGGCCGCGCCGAGCGCGCAGTGGCGATGCTGTGCGACCATGCGAAGCAGCGCACGACCTTCGGCGCGCCGCTCGCGGAACGCCAGGCTGTCCAGTGGTGGGTCGCCGACGCACTCACGCAGATCCACGCGTGCCGCCTCATGACCTACGAAGCAGCCGCGCGCGTGGATGCCGGGCAGGACGCGCGCACGCAGATCTCGATGGTCAAGGTGTTCGCGACCGAAATGGCATCGAGCGTCATCGATCATGCGATGCAGACACTCGGCGCGATGGGCATGACGAAGGAAATGCCGTTACAGCAGATGGCCAGCGAAGCGCGGTTGATGCGCATCTTCGAGGGCCCGACCGAGGTACACCGTTGGGTCGTCGCGCGCAGCGTGCTGTGATCGCGCGCCCCACCGTCACGATGGAGCCATGCGTTGGATACCCTGCATCTCGTCGATCCTGAAATCCGCCCGCTGCTCGCGGCCTGGCCGACCGTCACGCTCAGCGCCGACAACCTCGCACAGTCGCGCGAACGCGTGCTGCCGCTGCCGCCGCCCGACCTCGCCGGCAGCACGCTCGAACGCCGCGCGGTGCCCGGCCCCGCCGGCGCGCCGGACGTCCCGGTCCTCGTCTATCTGCCCGAGGCCGGCGCACGCCCGCTCCCGGCGATCGTCCACATGCACGGCGGCGGCTACGTGCGCGGCGCGGCAAAGGATCTCGAGGCGGTACACCGGTCACTCGTGACGCAGCTCGGCTGCGCGCTGATCTCGATCGACTACCGCCTCGCGCCGGAAACCGTGTTCCCCGGCGCGATCGAGGACTGCTACGCGGCGCTCGCGTGGGTCTTCCGCCACGCCGATGCACGCGGCATCGACGCGACGCGGATCGGCGTGGCAGGCGAAAGCGCGGGCGGTGGGCTCGCCGCCGCGCTGGCGCTGCTGGCACGCGACCGCGGTGAATACCGGCTTGCGTTCCAGCACCTGATCTATCCGATGCTCGACGATCGCACCTGCGCACGCACGCCGCATCCGCATGCCGGCGAGTTCGTCTGGCATGCGGCCAACAACCGGTTCGGCTGGAGCGCGTTGCTCGGTCACGCGCCGGGCGTCGACGGCGTGTCGCCGTACGCCGCCGCCGCACGCGCCACGCGGCTCGACGGCCTGCCGCCCGCGTTCCTGTCGGTCGGCTCGCTCGACCTGTTCCTCGACGAAAATCTCGACTACGCGCAGCGCCTGCTTCGCGCGGGCGTGCCGACCGAACTGCACGTGCTCCCCGGCGGCGTGCACGGTTTCGACATCGTGCCCGGCGCGCGCGTGTCCGAAACGGCGCGCCGCCTCAGCCACGATGCGCTGCGCCGGTTCCTGCACGGATGACGAAAACGACGCGGGCGGCCGAAGCCGCCCGCATCCGCACCGCTCAAGCGGCTACGCTCAGAACGCATCCCCCGGCACCCGCACCCAGCCTTCCATCAACACGCGCGCACTGCGGCTCATGATCGCCTTGGTGACGGTCCACTCGCCGTTCTCGAGCTGCGCTTCCGCGCCGACGCGCAGCGTGCCCGACGGATGCCCGAAACGCACTGCGTTACGTTCGCCGCCGCCCGCCGCCAGGTTGACGAGCGTGCCGGGGATCGCCGCGGCAGTGCCGATCGCGACCGCCGCCGTGCCCATCATCGCGTGGTGCAGCTTGCCCATCGACATCGCGCGCACCAGCAGGTCGACGTCACCCGCGTTCACGCGCTTGCCGCTCGATGCAACGTAATCGGCCGGCTTCGCGACGAACGCGATCTTCGGCGTGTGCTGTCGCGTCGCGATTTCATCGAGCGTGTCGATCAGGCCCATGCGCAGCGCGCCGTGCGCACGAATCGTCTCGAACTTCTCGAGCGCCTTCGCATCGCCGTTGATCGCATCCTGCAGCTCGGTGCCCGTATAGCCGATCGCTTCCGCTTCGACGAAGATCGTCGGAATGCCCGCGTTGATCATCGTCGCCTTCAGCGTCCCGACGCCCGGCACGGCAAGATCGTCGACGAGGTTGCCGGTCGGGAACATCGACCCGCCCGCGCCCTCTTCCTCGGCGGCCGGGTCCATGAACTCGAGCTGCACTTCGGCGGCCGGGAACGTGACGCCGTCCAGCTCGAAGTCGCCCGTCTCCTGCACCGCGCCGTTCGTCACCGGCACATGCGCGACGATCGTCTTGCCGATGTTCGCCTGCCAGATCCGCACGGTCGCGACGCCGTCGCGCGGCACGCGCGCCGGATCGACCAGCCCGCCGCTGATCGCGAACGGGCCGACCGCCGCCGACAGGTTGCCGCAGTTGCCGGTCCAGTCGACGAACGCCTTGTCGATCGACACCTGGCCGAACAGATAGTCGACGTCGTGGCCGGGCCGCGCGCTCTTCGACACGATCACCGTCTTGCTGGTGGACGACGTCGCGCCGCCCATTCCGTCGATCTGCTTGCCGTACGGATCGGGGCTGCCGATCACGCGCAGCAGCAGCGCGTCGCGCGCGGCGCCCGGCGCCTGCGCGGCGTCCGGCAGGTCCTGCAGCCGGAAGAACACGCCCTTGCTGGTGCCGCCGCGAATGTAGGTCGCGGGAATCCTGATTTGAGGAATGTGAGCCATGTGTGCGTTATCCCTGTGTGACGCGATCAAGCCGCCTGCGACGATTCGAGGAAGTCCTGCGCGAAGCGCTGCAGCACGCCGCCCGCCTCATAAATCGACACTTCCTCGGCCGTATCGAGCCGGCACGTCATCGGCACCTCGACGCGCTCGCCGTTCCTGCGGTGAATCACGAGCGTCAGGTCGGCGCGCGGCGTGCGCTCGCCGATCACGTCGAAGGTCTCGGTGCCGTCGATGCCGAGCGTCGTCCGGTTCGTGCCGGGCTTGAACTCGAGCGGCAGCACGCCCATCCCGATCAGGTTCGTGCGATGGATCCGCTCGAAGCCTTCGGCGGCGATCGCCTCGACACCCGCGAGCCGCACGCCCTTCGCGGCCCAGTCGCGCGACGAGCCCTGGCCGTAGTCGGCGCCGGCCACGACGATCAGCGGCTGCTTGCGATTCATGTACGTCTCGATCGCTTCCCACATCCGCATGACCTTGCCTTCCGGCTCGACGCGCGCGAGCGAGCCCTTCTTCACCACGCCGTCGACGATCGCCATCTCGTTGATCAGCGTCGGGTTCGCGAAGGTCGCGCGCTGCGCGGTCAGGTGGTCGCCCCGGTGCGTCGCGTACGAGTTGAAGTCTTCTTCCGGCAGGCCCATCTTCGCGAGGTATTCGCCGGCCGCGCTGTCCAGCAGGATCGCGTTCGACGGCGACAGGTGATCGGTCGTGATGTTGTCGCCGAGCACCGCGAGCGGACGCATGCCCTTCATCGTGCGTTCGCCGGCAAGCGCGCCTTCCCAGTACGGCGGACGGCGGATGTACGTGCTCTGCGGACGCCAGTCGTACAGCGGCGCCGCACGTTCGCCCGCATCGGCCGTGCGCGCGAACATCGGTTCGTAGACCTTGCGGAACTGCTCGGGCTTCACGCTCGACGCGACGATCGCGTCGATCTCCTCGTCGGTCGGCCAGATGTCCTTCAGCGTGACGGGCTTGCCGTCCTGATCGTGGCCGAGCACGTCCTTCTCGATGTCGAAGCGGATCGTGCCGGCGATCGCATACGCGACGACGAGCGGGGGCGACGCGAGGAATGCCTGCTTCGCATACGGGTGGATGCGGCCGTCGAAGTTGCGGTTGCCGGACAGCACGGCGGTCGCGTACAGGTCGCGATCGACGATCTCCTGCTGGATCTTCGGATCGAGCGCGCCCGACATCCCGTTGCAGGTCGTGCACGCGAACGCGACGATGCCGAAGCCGAGCTTCTCGAGTTCGGGCAGCAGGTTCGCTTCTTCCAGGTACAGCTCGACCGCCTTCGAGCCGGGCGCGAGCGAGCTCTTCACCCACGGCTTGCGCGTGAGGCCGCGCGCGTTCGCGTTGCGGGCGAGCAAGGCCGCGGCGATCACGTTGCGCGGGTTGCTGGTGTTCGTGCAGCTCGTGATCGCAGCGATGATCACCGCGCCGTCGGGCATCTCGCCCGCCTTCTCTTCCCACTTGCCGGCGATCCCGCGTGCGGCGAGGTCCGACGTCGGCAGCCGCTTGTGCGGATTCGACGGGCCGGCCATGTTGCGCACGACGCTCGACAGGTCGAACGTCAGCGTGCGCTCGTATTGCGCGTTGTTCAGCGTGTCGGCCCACAGGCCCGCCGCCTTCGCGTAGGTCTCGACCAGCTTCACCTGCTCGTCGCTGCGGCCGGTGAGGCGCAGGTAGTCGGTCGTCTGGCCGTCGATGAAGAACATAGCGGCCGTCGCGCCGTATTCGGGCGCCATGTTCGAAATCGTCGCGCGGTCGCCGAGCGTGAGGCTCGCCGCGCCTTCGCCCCGGAACTCCAGGTACGCGCCGACCACCTTTTCCTTGCGCAGGAACTCGGTCAGCGCGAGCACGACGTCGGTCGCGGTGATGCCGGGCTGGCGCTTGCCGGTCAGCTCGACGCCGACGATGTCCGGCAGGCGCATCCACGATGCACGGCCGAGCATCACGTTCTCCGCCTCCAGCCCGCCGACGCCGATCGCGATCACGCCGAGCGCGTCGACGTGCGGCGTGTGGCTGTCGGTGCCGACGCAGGTATCCGGGAACGCCACGCCATCCTGCGCCTGGATCACCGGCGACATCTTCTCGAGGTTGATCTGGTGCATGATGCCGTTGCCCGGCGGGATCACGTCGACGTTCTCGAACGCCTTCTTCGTCCACTCGATGAAGTGGAAGCGATCCTCGTTGCGACGATCCTCGATCGCGCGGTTCTTCGCGAACGCGTCCGGATCGAAGCCGCCGCATTCGACCGCGAGCGAGTGGTCGACGATCAGCTGCACCGGCACGACCGGGTTCACCTTGGCCGGGTCGCCGCCGCCGTCGGCGATCGCGTCGCGCAGGCCGGCGAGATCGACGAGCGCCGTCTGCCCGAGGATGTCGTGGCACACGACGCGCGCCGGGAACCACGGGAAATCACGTTCGCGCTTGCGCTCGATGATCTGCTTCAGCGAATCGGCAAGGATCGCCGGATCGCAGCGGCGCACGAGGTTTTCGGCGAGCACGCGCGACGTGTACGGCAGCGTGTCGTAGGCGCCGGGCGCGATCGCTTCGACCGCGGCACGCGCGTCGAAATAGTCCAGCGACGTGCCGGGCAGGGGTTTGCGGTTGGCGGTATTCATGGTGTGGGGCGGAATTCGGGGTAAGGCGTTCCGCGCGCGCCGGCCGCCCGCATCACGGGCGCCGGCGCGCGCGGCGGACGATCAGCGCTTCTCGATCGGCACGAACTGCAGGTCTTCCGGACCGGTGTAGTTCGCGCTCGGGCGGATGATCTTGTTGTCGATGCGCTGCTCGATGATGTGCGCGCTCCAGCCGGACGTGCGCGAGATCACGAACAGCGGCGTGAACATCGCGGTCGGCACGCCCATCATGTGATACGACACCGCGCTGAACCAGTCGAGGTTCGGGAACATCTTCTTCGCTTCCCACATCACCGATTCGAGGCGCTCGGCGATGTTGTACAGCTTCACGTCGCCCGCTTCCTTCGACAGCTTGTGCGCGACGCCCTTGATCACCTTGTTGCGCGGATCGGAGATCGTGTAGACCGGGTGGCCGAAGCCGATCACGACTTCCTTGTTCTCGACGCGGCGGCGGATGTCGGCTTCGGCGTCGTCCGGCGAGCTGTAGCGGCTCTGGATTTCATACGCGACTTCGTTCGCGCCGCCATGCTTCGGGCCGCGCAGCGCACCGATCGCGCCGGTGATCGCCGAGTAGATGTCCGAGCCCGTGCCCGCGATCACGCGGCCGGTGAACGTCGACGCATTGAACTCGTGCTCCGCGTACAGGATCAGCGACGTGTGCATCGCCTCGACCCACGACTTCGACGGCGTCTTGCCGTGCAGCAGGTGCAGGAAGTGGCCGCCGATCGAGTCGTCGTCGGTTTCCGTCTCGATGCGCTTGCCGTTGTGCGAGAAGTGATACCAGTACAGCAGCATCGAGCCGAGCGATGCCATCAGGCGGTCGGCGATGTCGCGTGCGCCCGGCAGGTTGTGGTCGTCCTTCTCCGGCAGCACGGTGCCGAGCACCGACACGCCCGTGCGCATCACGTCCATCGGGTGGGCCGACGCCGGGATCTGCTCGAGCGCCGCCTTCAGCGCGTTCGGCAGGCCGCGCAGCGCGCGCAGCTTCGTCTTGTACGCGGCCAGTTCGGTCAGGTTCGGCAGCGTGCCGTGAACGAGCAGGTGCGCGATTTCCTCGAATTCGCACGATTCGGCGACGTCGAGAATGTCGTAGCCGCGATAGTGCAGGTCGTTGCCGGTCTTGCCGACCGTGCACAGCGCGGTGTTGCCGGCCGTCACGCCCGACAGCGCCACCGACTTCTTCGGCTTGAATGCGCCTGCGGCGGCCGGTGCTGCTGCGTCTTTCGTCTCGCTCATGTTTCTGCTCTCCAATGTGTATCTGGGGTATGGGCTGTCGGCCGGACTTGGCGCTTCAGCGCCTGGTGCGGCCCCATGCAAGGCTCTCCGGAATCGTGTCCCGGCGCGCGGGTGCTTACTTCTTGCCCTGCGCGAACAGCTCGTCGAGCTTGCGCTCGTATTCGTGATAGCCGAGGAAGTCGTACAGCTCGGCACGCGTCTGCATCGTCTGCACGGCTTCCTTCTGCGTACCGTCGCGGCGCACCGTCTCGTAGAAGTTCAGCGCAGCCTTGTTCATCGCGCGATACGCGCCGCAGCAGTACAGCGCGATGTCGACGTTCGCCTCGCGCAGCTCGTCGACCGTGAACAGCGGCGTCGAGCCGAATTCGGTCAGGTTCGCGAGGATCGGCACCTTCACGGCGGCCTTGAAGCGGCGGTAGTCGTCGAGCGTCTTCATCGCTTCCGGGAAAATCATGTCCGCACCGGCTTCGACATAGGCCACCGCGCGCTCGATCGCCGAGTCGATCCCTTCGGCGGCGGCGGCGTCGGTACGCGCCATGATCACGAACTGGTCGTCGGTACGTGCATCCACCGCCGCCTTGACGCGATCGACCATTTCCTCGATCGGCACGACTTCCTTGCCCGGACGGTGGCCGCAGCGCTTCTGGCCGACCTGGTCTTCCAGGTGCACAGCCGCGACGCCGGCCTTGATGAACGAGCGCACCGTGCGCGCGATGTTGAACGCGCCGCCCCAGCCGGTATCGATGTCGACCAGCAGCGGCAGGTCGGTCGCGTTGGTGATCCGGTTCGCGTCGATCAGCACGTCTTCCATCGTGCTGATGCCGAGGTCGGGGATCCCGAGCGAGTTCGCGGCGACGCCGCCGCCCGACAGGTAGACGGCCTTGAAGCCGACGGCCTGTGCCATCTTGGCCGCGTACGCGGTGATCGCGCCGACCACCTGCAGCGGCTGCTCGGCCGCGACTGCCGCGCGGAATTTCGCGCCGGCGCTCTGAAGATGCGTATTGCTCATGAACGGCCTCCTGAAGGAACGACCATTAACAGCAAGGACCGGGCCAGCTCGCGCAACGTCGCTAACCCACTGATTCTTAAGCACCTGGCCGGGGCGAAGCCACGTCCGACGATTTCAATTCAGCAATTTCATGTTTCAAAAATGAAATCGCGCGCGCATAATCGACCGCCATGGACCTCTCCTCGACCAAGCCCGTCGGCCCGGCCGATCGCGCGGCGCGCCCGCGCATCTGGGCGATGGGCATCAGCCGCCTGCGCGACCTGTTTCGCGAGATCGCCGGCGAATTCGACGAACGCGCCGATGTGCGCATCGTCACGCGCGCCTATGAGGATGCGCTCAGCGCAATCGCCGAGGCCGGCACCGCGCGGCCCGACGTGATCGTCGCGGCCGGCTCGAACGGCGGCTTCCTGAAAACACGTGCGCAGGTGCCGGTGGTGGTCGTGTCGCCGACCGGCTTCGACGTGATGCAGGCGCTCGCGCGCGCCCGGCGCGACGCGTCGCGGATCGCGCTCGTCAGCGCCGGGGAAACACCGCCCGAAGTGCGCCGCTTCGTCGCCGCGTACGGCCTCGACGTGCAGTTTGCGTCATATCAGTCCGCGCAGGAAGCGGAAGCCTGCGTGCACGAGTTGCGCGACCGCGGCATCGAGACGATCGTCGGCCCCGGGCTCGTCACCGATCTCGCGGCCAGCGCCGGCATGGGCGCGGTGTTCCTGTATTCGCACGCGTCGGTACGCAAGGCCGTCGATACCGCGCTCGAAGTCGCGTATGCGACGCATGCCGAGGCGTTCCGCCGCCAGCGGCTCGACAACCTGCTCCAGCACCTGCGCGACGGCGTGGTCGCGCTCGACGCGCGTGGCCGTGTCGAAGCGATCAACGAGCGGCTCGCGTCGGCGCTCGGGGTCGAACCCGCGGCGGCCGTCGGCCGCGCGCTCGTCGACCTGCGGCCCGAGCTGCGCACGCTGCGCGGCGAGGACGGCGACGCGCTCGCGACCGTGCGCGGCGTGCGCTACGTCGTGCATCGCGGGCCGCTCGTCGATCGCGGCGTCACGTCCGGCAGCGTGCTGACGTTCCAGGAATCGCGCGCGGTCGAACGGCTCGATCGTGCGCTGCGTTCGCAGCCGACCACGCAGCAGTTCGCGGCGCGCTACGCGCTCGACGACGTGGTCGGCGCATCGGCGCCGATGGCGCGCGTGCGCGATCTCGTGCGCCGCTACGCGAAATCCGACGCGACCGTGCTCGTGCTCGGCGAAAGCGGCACCGGCAAGGAAATGATCGCGCAAAGCCTGCACGCGCTCTCTGCGCGGCGCAGCTACCCGTTCGTCGCGGTCAATTGCGGCGCGTTTCCGGAGGCGCTGCTCGAAAGCGAGTTGTTCGGCTATGAGGAAGGCGCGTTCACCGGTGCGCGGCGCGGCGGCAAGACCGGCCTGTTCGAAGCCGCCCACCGCGGCACGCTGTTTCTCGACGAGATCGGCGAGATGCCGCCGTCGCTGCAGAGCCGGCTGCTGCGCGCGCTGCAGGAACGCGAGGTGATCCGCCTCGGCTCGACCGAGCCGATCCGCATCGACGTACGCGTGATCGCCGCGACGCACCGTCCGCTGCTCGCGGCCGTCGAGGCCGGCACGTTCCGCGCGGATCTCTATTACCGGCTCAACATCCTGAACGTCGGCCTGCCGCCGCTGCGCGAGCGCGCAGCCGACATTCCCGCGCTCGCGGCCACGCTGCTCGTGCAGGCCGCACGACGCGAACCGCGCCTGGCCGAACGCCTGCGCGATGCCGACGATGCCGCGCGCGTGCTCGGCGCGACGCAGGCTGCGCTTGCGCGCTACCGGTGGCCCGGCAACGTGCGCGAACTGCAGAACGTAATCGAGCGGATCGCGGTGGAGCTCGCCGAGGAAGCCGATGAAAACGATCCGGCCGCTGCATGCGGCGCGCTCGATCCCGACGCGCTGCAGGCGATCGCACCCGAGCTGTTCGCGGCACCACCCGACGCGGCCGACAGCGACGATGTGCAGACACTGCACGCTCGCCGACGTCGTGCGGAAGCCGACGAGATCCGCGCGGTGCTCGACGCGTGCGGCGGCGACCGCGACCGCGCGTGTGCGATGCTCGGCATCAGCAAGACGACGCTGTGGCGGAAGTTGTCGGCGAAATGAACAGGGCGGCTGCCGCGCAGTGAACGGGCCGACCGTCAGTCGGCCTTGTGATAGTGTCGGTACGCCTTCGCGCGATTGCCGCACGACGACATCGAACACCAGCGGCGGCTGCCGTTCTTGCTGTCGTCGATGAACAGCCACCGGCAGGCATCGTTCGCGCAACGCTTGACCTTCGCGAGCCGCGCACCGCCGAGCAGGTCGATCGCCGACCACAGTACCGGGCTCAGCAGCCCCGCCAGCGTCGCACGCCCCTCCCGGATCCGCCACGCATAACCGCCGTCGATGCGTGCCAGCGCGACGCGCGGCGCCGCTTCCGCCAGGAAGCCGCCGAGCAGCGCGAGATCGTCGGCCTGCGGCTCGCGCTGCTCGGCCTGCGCAAGAAAGAGCCGATACAGCGCCTCGCGCAACGCGAGCGCGTGCGCCAGCATCGCCGGTTCACCCGCCTCTTCGCCGAGCGCGCGACACGCTTCCGCCAGGCCGGCCGGCACGCCGGCCTGCTCGCGACACCACGCCAGCAGGTCGTCCATCGTGCCGAAGGTTTCCGTCGGCGGATCGCTGCCGCGCCAATACAGCGTATTCGCGAAATCAATGCTCAGGGTTTCGGGTGGCGCCGGGATCAGGCAGTCCATCGTGACGGAAGGTTGCGTATCGCTCATGCCCGGATCGTATCTAACCACCATGCAGGTTGACAAGCGCCCGAGCGATTTCTAACATAACCGGCATGGCGGTTAAAAACGGGTTTGCCGTACCGACGTCCCTTTCAATCCAGGGAGGCACAGATGATCGATCGTCTTTCGTTCAGGGTTATCCACACCGCCAGCCGCATGCACGACGACAGCACGCTTGGCGCGCCTCGCTACAGGCGGCTGGCATGGTGTCTCCAAGCAGGTTTGCCGCACTGACCTCCCCCCTCAGTCCAAGGAGCCATAGATGATCGACCACCTTTCCTTCGGCGTTGCCCACATCGACCGCAGCCGCACCTTCTACGACAGCGCGCTCGGCGCACTCGGCTACAAGCGTCTGTATAGCGACGACGGCGCCATCGGATACGGCACAACCGAGCCCGAGCTCTGGTTGGAGCACGCCGCTCGCCCCGTCGTGGCCGATCCCGAGTCGGGATTGCACTTGTCGTTCAAGGCCGCGTCGCCGGTCGAGGTCGACGCGTTCTACCGCGCCGCGCTCGAGCACGGCGGCAAGGACAACGGCGAGCCCGGCAAACGCGAGCACTACGGCCCCGGCTATTACGCGGCGTTCGTCGTCGACCCCGACGGCTACCGGCTCGAAGCGCACTGCGAACTCGACAACGTCGTTTGATCCGCCTCGCACGCGCGCGAACGAGCGACAAGGGCCCGATTCCGCCTCGCACGGAATCGGGCCCCTGGTTTTCGGCTATCTCGCTGCGCTTTCGCGTGGGTCGCCGTCGGCGGTCATGCCGACGTGTCGGGCAACACGGCCAGCGTGCAGGTGGCCGCATCCTCCAGCCAGCCCGCGCCGCTCAAGCACTCATTGCGCGTCGCGCGTGCTCTGCAACTGCTCGCCGAGTCCTTCGATCCCGAGGCGCACCACTTGCCCGGCCCTCAGGAACACCGGCGACGGCTTGATGCCCATGCCGACGCCCGGCGGCGTGCCGGTCGTGATCACGTCGCCCGGCTGCAGGCTCATGCAGCGCGACAGATAGGCGATCAGCTGCGCGACCGTGAACACCATCGTGCGCGTGTTGCCGTTCTGATAGCGGTGGCCGTCGACCTCGAGCCACAGATCGAGACGCTGCGGATCGGGCACCTCGTCGCGCGTGACGAGCCACGGACCGACCGGGCCGAACGTGTCGAAGCCCTTGCCCTTGTCCCACTGGCCGCCTCGCTCGATCTGCCATTCGCGTTCCGACACGTCGTTGACGACGCAGTAGCCCGCGACGTAATCGAGCGCGCGCGCTTCGTCGACGTCCTTGCAGGTCTTGCCGATCACGACGCCCAGCTCGACTTCCCAGTCGGTCTTGACTGAGCCCTTCGGGATATCGATGCCGTCGTTCGGGCCGCAGATCGAACTCGTCCACTTGCCGAACACGACCGGCTCCTTCGGCACCGGCATGCCGGCTTCGGCCGCGTGATCGGCATAGTTCAGGCCGATGCCGATGAATTTGCCGACATGTCCGACGCACGCGCCGATGCGCGGCTCGCCCGACACCAGCGGCAGCGTGGCCGGATCGATCGCGCGCAGCCGCGCGAGACTCGCGTCGGACAGCACATCGCCGGACAGGTCCGGCACATGCGCGGACAGGTCGCGAATCCGGCCGTCCGCGTCGAGAATCCCGGGCTTTTCCTGGCCGGACGGGCCATAGCGAAGCAGTTTCATCGTGCTCAACCTCTGTTGTCGAATGGGACAGGATTCCGGCCGACGCGGCCCTTCACGGCCGCGGGCCGGACTGATTGTCGATCGTCGATGGCGCGCGTCGGCGCCGCATCCGGCATGCCGTCGACGCGCGAGGGTCGCGCGGGCGCAGCGATCGTGGCGCCGCACGGAAGTATGGCGCACATCGAACGGGCGGCCGCCGGTCTGCGCATCGGCGACGACGGCCCGGCACCCGCGACATGGTCCGACCCATTCCGGCCGGCTTCATGCGCGGCCGCACCGTCGCTGGCCCGCCAGTCTTTGTACCACCGGCCGCGCAGCGTGAAATGACGCACGACGGATACCGACTATTGGTGCGCCCGCGGACGCTGCGTCGCAGCATCAAGGGCAGCGCCACCGCCCGCTTTCCTTTCGAACACCTTGAACCGTTGCCACCTGTCATGAATACGGGGTATTCGGGGCTTCCCTGTCATCCCGAGAGCGAACTGATCCGTTCTTATCCGGTAACGATCGGTAAAAAGACGCTGCATTGCACACTAAATGTTTGTTGTTAAGCTCAAACGGTGGCCTTCGTTGCCACACGTGGGCTCGACACAAGCGGGTTGCAGAATTGGTCAGCGTGCGTCGCCAACCGACCGACGGCAATCCCCCAACTTCACACCGACAATGCAAACAACCAACGACCTGCTTCCCGGCTGCGACGCACGGGAATCGATGGGCGCAATCGACCGCTATCGCGCTCCCGCGCTCGACAAGGGTCTCGACATTCTCGAACTCCTGTCGGAGCAGAAAGAAGGCCTCACCCGCACTGAAATCACGAAGGAACTCGGCCGCAACGCGAGCGAGATCTACCGGATGCTCGAACGCCTCGTCGCGCGCCGCTACGTGATGCGCTCGACCGGCGGCGACCGCTACACGCTCAGCCTCAAGCTGTTCTCGCTCGCGCACCGCCATCCGCCGATGAACCGGCTGATCGCCGAGGCCTTGCCGCCGATGCAGCGTTTCGCCGATTCCTCCGAGCAATCGTGCCACCTGTCCGTCTACGATCGCGGCAACCTGCTCGTGATCGCACAGGTCGACGGGCCCGGCCCGTGGGGCGTGTCGGTCCGGCTCGGCTCGCGCGTCGGGCTCGCCGATACGGCATCGGGACGCGTGATGCTGGCGTTCCAGGGCGCCGAGCAGCGCGCGCACATGCTCGCCGAGCACCGCAAGGTCAAGGGCGAAGCGCCGCTGAACGAGCAGGAACTCGCGTATGCGTGCCAATCGATCCGGCATGACGGCTACCTGCGCCAGGACAGCCGCCAGGCGTACGGCGTGACCGACCTGAGCGCGCCGATCCTCGGGCCGTCCGGTCATGCGATCGCGGTGCTGACCTGCCCGTACATGCGCCGGATCGATGCGCATATGGCGCCGTCCGTCGACACGGTCGTCGCAGGGCTGCGCGAGACGGCCGCCCATCTGTCGATGTGCCGCGACGAGACCTGCTGACGCGCAGGCTCGGCGGAGCGCCCGGGGCGGCGCCATCGCGTCGCCCGCGGTCGCGCCCCCCTCCGCGTAGCGCGATGCACGGTGCCATATCGTGCGCCCACGGCGCTACGCTAAAATAGCGGCCCTCTCAAAAACTACGGCGGCCGGTTGTCGCGGCCGTCGTGTCCGATGGATGTCATGGCCAAACTTCTGAACGATCAAGAATTCCAGCGTTTCTCCGAACTTCAGCAGAAGCAGGCAAGCTTCACGATCACGCCCGAAGAGGCGGACGAGCTGCGCGATATCGTCGCGCGCGCGCAGAAGAAGCGCGACGATCGTACCGCTGCAATGCAGGCGATCGAGAGCTACATCGAGCAGTTCGACATCACGCCCGACGAACTCTTCTCGCCCGAGCAGATCGGCGACGCGGCCCGCACCTACGGGCTCATCACGGCGACCAAGAAGGAACGCACGCTGCCGCCGTCGATCACGTTCAACGGCAAGCCGTATCAGTGGACCAAGACGCTCCCGGACGACGTGCGCGGCGCGTTGTTCGAAGCGTTCACGTCCGGCGAATCGGTCAAGCGCTTCATCGCGATGCCGAAGGACACCGCGCGCTGTGCGCTGACGATCGCCCGCCTCGAGCGTGAAACCGGCGCGGTCTACGCCGATCCGCACCTCGAGGAACTCGCGATTTCGCGCGACCAGGTGAACGACGCGGCATCGAAACTCGCTGCCTGAACGTGGTCATGGGCACGGTTCGTGCGTGCCCGCCCCCCGCATAACGTCGGCCCAGGCCGGCGCTGCGCTTGCGGGAGACGTGCATCCGGACGCTCCCGAAAAGCCTCACCTTTGCATCCCGCAAGCGCTCACCCATACCTCCCGAAAAGGCTCACCAAGGCTCCTGGAAACCCTCACCCGGGTCTCCCGGATGTGCTCACCAATACGTCCCGCAGACCCTCACCGATGTGCCCCGGAAAGGCTCACCGGCGGCTCCCGCAGACGCTCACCGGCCACTCCGGGGAAGGCTCACCGAGTGCTCCTGTATCGGCTCACCAAGTGCTCCCGTATCGGCTCACCCCAACACTTCCCGGAGAAGCTCACCGACAGCTCCCGAAAAGTCTCACCTTTTGGGTAACGACGAATTTTCGAGGGTGGAATGCGGCGGTAAATGCGTGCGGACACCTTGTCTGAAACAGCGGTGCGGGACGGATATCGCGGCAAGCGGTACGCGTCTCGCGGTGCCTGATCGGTGCCATTTGTGCGTCGATATTTCCGCTGCGAACAAGCGCCGACACTTGCTCGGCTAGTTCGATCGCGCGGCGGGTTCGAATGCGCTGTATTCCTGACCGGCAACATTCCGGACGTACAGGAGGCCGGAGATATCCACCGCATGCAACGTCGCCGCGCGTCGGGCCGCCGACACACGCTACGGCTGCAGCTTCATCCTGAAGCCCACGACACCAGGCTCCTCCGTCGTCGACACCTCGAACCCGCACGCCTTCGCCAGCGAGATCATCGCCGAGTTCTCGCGCAGCGCTTCGCCGATCATCCATGCGGTTCCGCGCGAGCGCGCGTAGTCGATGATGCGGGTCATCATCAGCCGGCCAAGCCCCTTGCCCTTCTGATCGGGTCGCACCGCGATCGCGAACTCAGCGGTCTCGTTGTCGGGATCGGCCACCGCGCGCGCCACCGCGAGCGTGTGGTCGCGCCCCGACACATCGGTGAACGACACGATGAAGGCCATCTCACGGTCGTAATCGATCTGCGTCATGCGCGCGACCTGCGAATGATCGAAGCTGCGCACCGCACCGAAGAAACGCATCCGCAGATCCTCCGGCGTCATCGCGCCGAGCAGTTCGTTGTGCGCGGCCTCGTCTTCCGGACGGATCGGGCGGATCGTCACCGTCTCGCCGCGCCACTCGAGCGTCTCCTCGAGGTGACGCGGATACGGCATGATCGCGAGCCGGCTGCGCCCCGCTGCCAGCGTGACGTGCGGCGCAATCACGTGCGCGCGATCGGACAGCACGCGCAGCGTGACCGACATCGCAACGACTTCACGCACGTCGCAGACGACCTGCGACAGCGCCGTCAATGCGTCGAGCGTCGGCTCGATGGGCGTGCTGCGCGCATACGGCGAGCGCTCCATCACCGCGCGAGCGAGCACCGTGTTCAGCGGCGGCAGGCCATAGACGACGAACGGCGCCGATACGCCGTCCGCGGGCGGCACCGCATAGCGAAACACCGGGCCGAAATTCGAATCGTCGTACATGTCGACGGTGACATCGACGACTTTCTTCCCGGCCGGCTCAACGGCCGGCTCGCCCTGCAGGCCGAAATGGGACAGCCAGCGCAGCGCGGCTTCGCCGGCCAGCTCATGTTGGCCGGCTTCGACCATCCGGCGCGCATCCGCCTGCGCGGATGCAACGCACTCGGCCGGCTGCAGCGGCGTACCCTCGGGCGTTTGCATCAGCAGCTGCCGCCCGAGGTTGTAGTCGACGAGACGCGCATAGGCGCGCGCGAGCCGCTGCGGCGTGGTGTGCACCGGAATGCCGTTCGCATGCAGCGCATCGCGCGTCGCCGCGTCGACCGCGCCGAAGAAACACGCGAAGATGCCGCGGTGCGCGTACTGCCGCGATTCGATCAGCGTGTGCGCCACCGCATCGGCCGGCGCGCTGTGGGAAGTCGAGTGGACGACGAACAGCGTGCCCGTTTGCGGGAACGGCGCGAGCGCCTTGACCGCCGCGGCAAAGTGTTCGGGGCGCGCATCGTCGCCCAGCGTCAGCGGATTGCCGGGCGATGCGAGATGCGGCAGTGCCGCAGACACGGCCGACGCGGCCGCGGGCGACCAGTCGGCCAGCACATCGCGCACCTCGGCCACCGCATCGACCGCGAGCTTCGCGACGCCCGCATCGCTCGTCACGAGCGTGGCCGCGCCGCGCGCCGTGACGCGGCCGACGCCAAGCGTCTCGATCTCGTCGAGCAGATCGTCGAGCGCATCGACACGCACCATCCCCGCGCGCTGGAACGCCGCCGTATAGAGCGCGTCGCCGGGATCCGCGCGGCCGGTGCGCAAGGCGAGCACCGGCTTGTTGCGCGCAGCGGCGCGCGCGGCCGACATGAACTTGCGCGCGGCGCGCACGGTATCGAGTTCGAGCAGGATCGCGCGCGTGCCGGGATCGCTCGCGAGATAGTCGAGCACGTCGCCCGCATCGACGTCGGACTCGGCGCCGAGCGCAACGACATGCGAAAAGCCGAGGCCCCGCGCATCGGCCCAGCCGAGCACCGCGTTCGTCAGCGCATTCGATTGCGACACCCACGCGACGCCGCCCGATCGCGCCGTGTAGGCCGGCGCGCCGAAATGAGCGTGCCGTGCAGGCGACAGCACGCCGAGACTGCCCGGCCCGACGATACGGAGCACGAACGGCTTCGCCGCCTTCAGCGTGCGATCGAGCGCGGCGCGATCGGCATCGGTGCGCGCCTCGCCGATGATCACCGCAACGCGCGTGCCGAGCTCGCCGAGCTTGCGGACGATGCCGGCCCAGGTCGCGGGCGGCGTGCAGATCACGGCCACCGACGGCGGCGCGGGCAACCGGTCGACATCGGCAACGACCGGATGCCCGTGCAGGTCACGATACTTCGGATTGACGGGCCACACGGGCCCCTCGAATGCACCGTCGAGCACGCGCGCCCACACCATCGCGCCGATACTGCCCGCGCGCGACGACGCACCGACGACCGCAACGGACTTGGGCTGGAACAACGCATCGAGATGGCGAACGGTCACATCGGCTCCCTGCGGTAACGAAAGACGACCCGATCGGCATGCGGCACGGGCAAGCCATACGCCGATCGACGCGAACTCCAAGCATAGGCGAAGCGCATGCGGCTGCCTATATGCCGAACGGCCGACTGTTCGACTCACGTCAACGCTCGCACCATGGGCCTGCAACACCAGTACGGAAGCCATCGCCGCGCGCCGTCCGAGCACATTCGCTCGGCGCACACGGTGCAGGCGTGCAGCGCGACGCTGCATCCGCTTCGTCAAAGGTGAGGATTTACAGGAGCCATGGTGAGACTCTTCGGGAATTGCACGGCGCCACGCGCCAACACGCCAAAGGTGATCGGAATTTGCAGCACGCGTGCACCGCGAGAATGGCGCAGGCCCATGCGCATGTGCTGCGCAATTGCACGACTGTTTACCGGAATTCGCCGCGATATCCCGTCGAATCGCGGCGAATTCGCAAAACGGGATCCGTTAATTGCGCGGCGTCGCAGTTCAATACGCCATCGGGAATCGCGCCGGGCATGCATAAAAACAAAACGGTGCGACGGCCGCATGGCCGTTCGCACCGTCAGTCAGTACGCGAAAGGTGAGGTTTTTCGGGAGTCAGTCCTTGATCAGGAAACGCTCGCGATTCTTGCCGAGCCACGTCGGCGAGCGCCCGCGGCCACTCCAGGTTTCACCCGTCTTCGGGTTCATATACTTCGGCGGCGACACACGCTTCGGCCTGGCTGCGCCAGCGGCCGCACTTACCGGACGAAACCCGAGTTCTTCCGGCGTAATGTCGTATTCCTCGATTTTCGCGCGGATATCGGCAATCGCATCGGCAATCGCCTTTTCGCGTTCCTTGTCGATCTTTTGCTGAAGCCGTTCGAGCTGCGCGGTCAGTTGCCTGTAGGTCGCCATATGGATGGGACTCCGTGAGTGTTATTCGTGAAAAATAGATGACTCTCAGCCAACAGAAAAACGCTTCGCCCGATCGTGGCTCCCCAGCCGGTTATCTCGGGATCAATAACCGCTCTTTTTCTTGCACGCAAAGAGAAGATTTCGCGTGGCGTCATCGCTCGATTGCTGAATCACTTCGAAATCGCCGTTGCAGATCGCCCGTGCGTTGTCCGTGCAATTGCTCCAGTCGCTGCCGGTGCATTGCACCTGGGTAGTCGGACGCCCGTCCGAAGTGAACAGCGGCGCGCTGCCGCCACACCCGCCGAGCCCTGCAACCAGAGCCAAGACAACGGCCGCCCGAGGCCACCGACAGACCGACGCAAGCATGTGTTTCATTGTTGTTCCCGTCAACCTTTTTTTGAATGTCGCGAGTATGCCATGCGCGGCCCTTCGGCCGTCAGTCCGGCGTACGGCCGGGTTGCCCGCGCGCCTTGTACGGCAAGCGCTTGCGTGGATCGTCGGTGATGCGAACGAACACCTGCTCGACGTCGGGAAGCGCCTCGAGTTCGCGCTGCAACGCCTGCCGATCAAACGCCGTATCCGCACATCCTTCGACGTAAATGAAACGTCGCTGCACGGTGATCCACAGGCTCGTGCCATGCAGCCGATCGGAGCCGGCGAAGTGCGCCTTCACGGCGTCGGCGATCGGTGCGTCATACATATACGAATTCGGCTTCGTGCAGCGATGCGCGAGCCAGCAGGTGGTGCCGCGTTCGGCGCGGTAATGCGCGTCGTCGGTCATCTCGGCCCGGGTCATCCACGGGCCGAGCGGCAACGGGCATTCGGCCACGTCCCGCGACAGCGCGATGAACGGATCGTTGTACCAGTTGCGCCGGACCTCGGGCGCATCGGTGTCACCGGACTGCGCGAACGCAGAGGTCGACAGCAAAATAGTCAGCCACGCTGCGATGCCGATCCGTTTCATCGTGATCTCCTGTTCGATGCTTCACGTCCGGGCGCGCCGGCTTGGCCGTCTGGCTTACCGGTCGATGCCCAGCGCCGCCAGTTTCTTGTACAACGTCGCGCGGCCGATCCCGATGCGCGCGGCCGCTTCCACCACCTTCCCGTCGCAGGCCGCCAGCGCATCGGTCAGGAACTGGCGCTCCCACGCCACCAATGCATCGGCATACGAAGCGGCCGGCGCAGCAGGCCGCTCGCCCGCGCGCCGCTCGACCGGTGGCGCGGCCAGCGGTTGTGCCGGTGCGGCCCCGTCCGTCGATACGCGCACCGGCCCAAGGAACGGCGCGAGCGCGCGCGCATCGATCATCGACCGGTCCGACAGCATCAGCGCGCGTTCGAGCGTATTGCGCAACTCGCGCACGTTGCCTGGCCACGGATACGCGCACAGCATCTGCAGCGCATCGTCGGTCAGCTCGCAATGGGCGGCGCGCCCGTGCTGCGCGGCCAGCTCCTCGAGCGTCGCGTAGACGAGCGCCGCGATGTCGGACGCGCGCTCGCGCAGCGGCGGCGCGTGGATCGTCAGCACGTTCAACCGGTAATAGAGATCCGCGCGAAAACGCCCGGCCGCGACCAGCGCCGGCAGGTCGGCGCTCGTGGCCGCGATGATCCGGACGTCGGCGCGCACGATCCGGTTCGAGCCGACCGGCTCGAATTCCTTGTCCTGCAGCACGCGCAGCAGCTTGCCCTGCAGCGGCAGCGGCATGTCGCCGATCTCGTCGAGAAACAGCGTGCCGCGATCCGCCAGCTCGAACTTGCCGACGCGCCCCTTGCGATCGGCGCCCGTGTACGCGCCGGGTGCCGCGCCGAAGAATTCGGTTTCGAGCAGTGTGTCGGGAATCGCGGCGACGTTGACGGTCACGAGCGGCTGGAGTGCACGCGCCGACGCCGCGTGAATCGCATGCGCGAGCAGTTCCTTGCCGGTGCCCGTCTCGCCGAGCAGCAGCACCGGCGAATCGACCTGCGCGGCGCGGCGCGCCTGGCGCTTGGTTTCGAGGCTCGCGGCGCTCGTGCCGACGAAGCTCGCGAACGTGTATTTCGCGCGGCGCGCCTGCGCGAGCGAACGCTGCGTCGCGATCAGCTGCTGCTGAAGCTGTGCGTAGCGGGAAAAAATCGGCGTGAGCGTCTTCAACTGGTCGAACAGCGCGAAGCCGATCGCGCCGACCGTCTCGCCGGCCTCGTTCTTCAGCGGCAGCCGCGTGACGACGAGCGGCTCGCGGCCCGTCTCCATGATGTCGAGCAGGATCGGCTGCCCGGTCGACACGACCTCGCGCATCAGGCTGTTCGGAATCACGGCCTCGCAGTCGAGGCCGACGGCCTGCTGCGGATCGGCGAAACCGAAGCGCGCGGCGTACCGCTCGTTCATCCACACGACACGCGCATCGCGATCGACGACCACCGTGCCCGCGCTCGAATCCTCGAAGGTCCGGAACAGCGACTCGGCGGCGCGCCGCAGCACGTCGCCGTAGTTGACGGGCAGGCGGACCCAGTCATTCATCATCGTGTCGTCGTCTCCGTGTATCTTGGGCCGGCAGTCTCCGGAACGAGACGGATTATCTCACTCTGGAGACACGCCGCAATGCGTTGTCCAGGAAAGCCGTGCCTGATTCCACGGGCTGGCCGGACGGCCATTTCGTCTCCGGATCGAGACGTTTTATGTAGAATCCTCAGACAACGACCGGCGCGGGCCCGCCAGTCTCCGGCGGACCCGCGTCCGGCGGCGCAATCCGGCCGATGGCACGAAACCTGCACGAACCTGAGCCGGTCCGCGGCGCGTCCCGCGATCGAACAACAACCAAAGCCATTAGGAGACTCCCTTGTCTTTCGTGATCGTCCTCGCCGCGCTGGCGTTCCTGATGTTTGCCGCGTATCGCGGCTACAGCGTGATCCTGTTCGCGCCGATCGCCGCACTCGGCGCGGTGCTCCTGACCGAACCCGCCGCCGTCGCACCGGTCTTCTCCGGCATCTTCATGGAGAAGATGGTCGGCTTCGTCAAACTGTATTTCCCGGTATTCATGCTCGGCGCAGTGTTCGGCAAGGTGATCGAACTCTCCGGGTTCTCCGAGTCGATCGTCCACGCGGCGATCCGCTACATCGGCCGTTCACGCGCGAATGCGGTGATCGTCGCGGTGTGCGCGCTGCTCACCTATGGCGGCGTATCGCTGTTCGTCGTGGTGTTCGCGGTCTATCCGTTCGCGGCCGAACTCTATCGCCAGAGCAACATCCCGAAACGACTGATGCCCGGCGCGATCGCGCTCGGCGCATTCTCGTTCACGATGGATTCGCTGCCCGGCACGCCGCAGATCCAGAACATCATCCCGACCACGTTCTTCAAGACGACCGCCTGGGCCGCGCCGGTGCTCGGCACGATCGGCTCGCTGTTCATCATCGTCGTCGGCCTCACGTATCTCGAATGGCGCCGCCGTACGGCGATGGCTAAGGGTGAAGGCTACGGCACGTCGCTCGTCAACGAGCCGGAGCGTGTCGAAACCACGTCGCTGCCGCATCCCGCGCTCGCGATCCTGCCGCTGATCCTGGTCGGCGTGTCGAACTTCGCGTTCACGAAGCTGATTCCGCAGTGGTACGGCGCCGCGTCGTACACGGTCGCGCCGGAAGTGCTGCCCGGCGTGCACGCGCCGGTCACGACGTCGATCAAGACCGTCGTCGCGATCTGGTCGGTCGAGGCTGCACTGCTGCTCGGCATCGTGCTGGTCGTGCTGACCGCATTCAAGCGGGTGAGCGGGCGCTTCGCGGCCGGTTCGAAGGCCGCCGTCGCCGGTGCGCTGCTCGCCGCGATGAACACCGCGTCGGAATACGGCTTCGGCGGCGTGATCGCCGCGCTGCCGGGCTTCCTCGTCGTCAGCGATGCACTGAAGAGCATTCCGAACCCGCTCGTCAACGCGGCCGTGTCGGTCAGCTCGCTCGCCGGTATCACGGGCTCGGCGTCGGGTGGCATGAGCATCGCGCTCGCCGCGATGTCGGACCTGTTCATCAAGGGTGCGCAAGCCGCGAATATCCCGCTGGACGTGCTGCACCGGGTCGTCGCGATGGCCAGCGGCGGCATGGACACGCTGCCGCACAACGGCGCGGTGATCACGCTGCTCGCGGTCACGGGCCTCACGCACCGCCAGTCGTATCGCGACATCTTCGCGGTCACGATCATCAAGACACTCGCGGTGTTCTTCGTGATCGCCGTGTACTACACGACGGGGCTCGTGTAACACCCCGCAGCGGCCCGTCTCCGGGCCGCCACCTGCCGGCCGCGTCGATGCGGCCGGCTTCTCCTCCACTCCTCCCCCTTTTTGCCGCCCGCCGCCCACGCGCGCTCGCCGGCTCACTCATTGTTATCCGCAGCAAAACACTACGTTGGTCGCAGCGGCATTTTTCGCGCGTCGGGCGAGGCCTACACTGCTTTCAACGGTGATCGCATGCGATCGGCGCCGTCGAAAACCTGGAGGTATCCGCTCATGAACCCGCTCATCCGCACCATCGCCCTCGCTGCAGCCTTCGCCGCGCCCCTCGCCGCGCAGGCGCAAACCAGCCAGCCGCTCACGCGCGCCGAAGTTCATTCCGAAGTGGTTGCACTGAGAAAAGCCGGCTTCCAGCCGAGCGACTGGTTCTACCCGGCCAGCATTCAGGCTGCCGAGGCGAAGATCGCGCGGCAGCAGGGTGCGCCGCAGGCCGCGGTCGCCGGCAATCGCGGCGCGTACTCCCCGGGCCAATAGTCCGGTTTCGAATCCGCCGGCCGTGCGCGCATCAGCGCCACGCTCCCGGCTCGCGGAGCACGCACCGCACCGTCCGCTCAGCGCGGCTCGATGCTCGCTTTCGCGTAGGACTCGCGTTCCAGTTCGAGTATTTCCGCGCTCAGCTGCAGGTGCGTGCCGGGCGGCGCAACGACGTGCCGCTTCAGTTCCGCCAGCACCTGCTCCGAAAATTCACGTTTGACGTCGGTCGTCCGGCCGCTCAGCACCGCGAGCTTCGCGTGGACGAACGCGCGCGGCGCCGGCGACGTGCCGACCGCGAACGTATCGAACCGCAATGCGCGGCTCTTGATGTCGAGCTCGTTGAAATGACCGGACGCGGCAAGCGCGGCATTGAGCGCGCGCAAGGTCGCGCCGGCGTCGAACCCGTCGAGGTTCGCGGAATATTCGAGCGTCAGGTGGGGCATGGTGTAGGTGGCCTCGTGGGTATCGGGACAAGCGCCGGAAGCCATCCCGAAAGCCCACGCAGTGCCACCGGATCTATGCCTTGACCGGCTGGATCAGGCGCGCGCAGGCGCTTGCCTGCGGATCGCCGGCCGGCAGTTTCCCACAGATGCCGTCGAACTGCTTCGCGATCGATTTGACCGATGCATCGTGTGCGCCGCTGCCGCGCCAGCGGTTCAACTGCGTGACGACCTTGGTCAGCGCGCGCAGGTTCGCGCCGTAGAACGCATCGCGCGTCTTGCCGGCCTGCGCGAGCACGCTCGCGGCAATCCCTTCGATGCGAGCCGAATCGTCCGGCGCCAGCTGGACCGCATTCGCAAAGTAGGTCGCGCCCCAGCGCAGCTTCGTCGCCGGCCCGCTCGCCGAGTCATAGGCCTTGCGGTACCAGTCGAGCGCCGCGGCCTTGTCGCCGCGCGCCTTCGCATTCGCAGCCAGCCCGGACATGAAGTAGTACGGCGTGGCCGAACGCGGCAACTCGGCCTTCAGCAACGCATCCGACTCGTCGTACAGCCCCGCGTCGGTCAGCGTGTCCGCACCTTCGCTGACGAGCGCCTGGCGCTCGTACGCATTCGCGGCGCCCTGCACCGACGCGGCGATCTGCTTGCGCGCCGTGTCGGCCAGCGCGGGCGCGGCAAGCGGTGCACCCTTGCTTGCATCGCCGCGCGCGAGCAGCACGCGGCCGTGCAGTGCCATCAGCCGGTCGATCGACGACAGCGTGGTGTCGGTCGACAGGCGCGCAAGCGCCGTGTCATATGCGCCGCGCAATTTCGCATGCTGCGCGTCGTCGCCGCCGAGATACGCGACCACGCGCGCGGGCGCCGCGACCAGCACGTCCGAATCGGCACGCGACAACACAGGATCCTGCAGCACCGTGCGCAGCGAATCGGCAAGCGCCGCCTTGTCGAGTGCGCCGGCCTGCACCGGATCGTCGGACGCGGCGACCACGGCCGACTTCAGCGCGAAGCGCGCCGATTCGGCCTTCGCGCCCGCGGCGCGCGCGCGTTGCGCGAGCGTCTGCAGCGTCTCGGCGACGCGATCGGCCGCCACCGGCAGCGCGCCGTCGGTATCCCACGAATAGTCGGCCAGCAGGCGCCATTCGTCCGGCGTCAGCGATGCGCCATTCTTCAGCGCGGTCGCGAGCGTCTGCCGCACCGGGTGAGCGGCCGTCATCCCGAGCGACAGCGCCTGCATGTAGCGATCGAGATCGGCTTCGCCCGGCAGCCGCGTCACTTCGGTGCCGTCGGGGCGGAACAGGATCATCGTCGGATAACCGTGCACCTTGAAACGCTCGCCGAGCTTCTGCGCGCTTTCGGTATCGCCGTCGAGATACACGGGCACGAAGAACGACGAGCGGGCTTTGAATGCCTGCTGGCTGAAGATCGTCGATTTCACCTGATTGCACGACGGGCACCACACCGCGCCCCAGTAGAGCAGCAGCGGCTTGCCGGTGCGCTTCGCCAGCGCGAAGGCGGCGTCGACGTCGCCGTGCTGCCACGCGATGCCGGGCGGCAGGTGCGCGCCATCAGGCGCTGCGCTCGCCACCGGGGCACCCGTGGGCGTGGCAGCGGCAAGCGCCGCACCCGCGGCGGCGAGCAGGCAGGCGGCAGTCAGATTCCGGAGAGCGGTTTTCATCGAAGCGGGTCCGTTGAAAGAGACGGTTGCGGGAAAGTGCGGCGCGCGAAGCGATGGTTGTGAAGTTACAGCCATGAAGCGATGACGCTGAAGCCTGCCGACGTGCAACGCCGCGCGTGATCGTTTCGGAAAAACGCACGCCGGCCGAGGCGGCCGGCAAATCCTTTGACGATACGACGGGCACAGCCGGGAGAAAACGAACGAATTCTCGAATGAATATGACGCGCGGCATCGCGGCCGAGCGTGCTTTCAGATACGTGTCGGCCGAGCCTTCACTGCCGCGCCTTGATCCGCGCCATGTGATACACGGACTCATGCACGCCGTCGCGCAATGCATAGCCCGGCGATTCACCCTCGACCCGGAAGCCATGCTTCTCGTAGAGCGCGATGGCCGCGCGGTTGTCGGTGAACACGGTCAGCTCGAGACGCGTGATGTTCAGCCAGTTTTCCGCGAGATCGATCGCAGCCGCGAGCAACCGGCCGCCGACGCCGCGCCCGTGGCGCGCCGCGTCGACCATCATGCCGAGCCCTGCCGCATGGCGACGGCGCGGATTCTGTTCGGGATGCAGGCCGAGATGGCCGACCACCACGCCGTCGATTTCGGCGACGAGGCTCACGCCGTGCTCGCGCGCGCCGTCGAGCCGCTTCTGCCATTTCTCGAGCGACGGAAACGGATGCTGCAACGTATTCGCGTACACCGCGGGATGCGCGGCGATTTGCCGGATCGCGTCGACGTCGTGCGCCTCGCTGTGCCGGATCGTGATGTCGGTCATGGGTGGGCCGGTTCCGAAAAGTCGCGCCAGTCGCGCGGGCTGCGCACCTGCGCAGCGCCCTGTCGAGCTTATCCGATTTCACGCATTTGAAACACGGGCGTCATGCGATGCCGTTGCAGTCGCAACGACACGCGATCACGCCACGCCCTCGCGAACAGGAAAAATCTGACCGATTCTCACACCGCAGTCGGTAATTCCTGACCCGTTCCGTCGTGCGTCGCTCTCCGATCCATCGTTGCGCACGCAACGTCACGCGCACGACATGCGATGTCATGTCTTCATCACGCCGACGTCACGGCGTCTCCCTAGACTGGGCGCCGCCCACCCCGGCATGCGCCGGGCCGGCGTGTGCCGACGTCCCGGCCCGCGCACCACGAGCGCGCGTTGCACAGGATCGAGGCGACGGCCAACGCATCCGCGCGACACCATGCATCGCGCGATGCGCGCACCTCCGCCACGCGCGGCCGATGCACTCGAACGCACACGCCGCGGATCGCCCCAAGGGGGGGACGACGCACGGGCGCCTCCAGACGAAGTCACGAACGCTCCCATCACACAGGACCCGAACGCCATGACGTCACGCCGCAAATTCCTTCAGCAGACCGCCACTTCCGGCCTCGCCGCCGCCGCGCTGTCCGCCTTTCCACCGAGCATCCGCCGCGCGCTCGCGATTCCCGCGTTTCACGAGACGGGGACCATCAAGGACGTGAAGCACGTCGTGCTGCTGATGATGGAGAACCGCGCATTCGACAGCTACTTCGGCACGTTCAAGGGCGTGCGCGGTTACGGCGACCGCTTTGCGGTGCCGTCGCCGAACGGCCGCGACGTGTTCTACCAGACATACACGAAGCCGATGCCCGCCACCACCGTCACGCCGTATCACCTCGACGCGAGCCAGGGCAACGCGCAGCGCGCGGGCGGCACGCCGCACACGTGGGCCGATTCGCAGGCCGCGTGGGACCACGGCCGGATGAACCGCTGGCCCGACGCGAAGACGCCGCTGTCGATGGGTTACTACGACGCGGCGGAAGTACCGTTCCAGCGCGCGCTCGCCGATGCGTTCACGCTGTGCGACCACTACCACTGCGGGATGCACACGGGCACGATCGCGAACCGCCTGTTCTACTGGAGCGGCACCAACGGCCCGAACGGCATCAGCCCGGCCGACGGCAGCCGCGTGAAGATCGCCGCGCTGAACAACCAGTTCAACGGCGGCAACGACATCGGCCCGTCGAGCCAGGGCTGGACCTGGACCACCTATGCCGACCGGCTGCAGCAGGCCGGCGTGAACTGGAAGGTGTACCAGAGCCTGATCGACAACTTCGGCTGCAACGAGATGATGAGCTTCCGCCACTGGCGCGCGGCGATCGAGCAGATGCCGCCCGCGCGCCGGCCCGCGTACGTCGCGTCGACCGACATCACGCAGCCCGTGACGGCGGCCGGCGCGTTCTACGACCCGGCGATCGACGATCCGCTGAGCCCGCTCGCCAAGGGGTTCGGCAACACGATGCCGTACGGCTTCCTCGAATCGTTCCGCGACGACATCCGCAACGGCACGCTGCCCGAGGTGTCGTGGATCATCCCGCCGTCCGCGTACAGCGAACATCCGGGGCCGTCGAGCCCCGCGCAGGGCGGCTGGTACGTGCAGGCCGTGCTCGATGCGCTGACGGCGAACCCGGAGGTGTGGAGCAAGACCGTGCTGCTGGTGAACTACGACGAGAACGACGGCTTCTTCGACCACATGCCGTCGCCGGCCGTGCCGTCGCGCAACGCCGACGGCACCCTCGCGGGCGGCCATACGCTGCGGGATGCCGACGTCGCCGCCGAGTACCACGACTTCACGCCGGCCACGTCGAGCCAGCCGGCGATCGACGGCCGTCCGTACGGCCCGGGCCCGCGCGTGCCGATGTGGGTCGTGTCGCCGTGGAGCCGCGGCGGCTGGGTCAACTCGCAGGTATTCGACCATACGTCGACGCTGCTCTTCCTCGAGAAGCGCTTCGGCGTCGCGGAGCCGCAGATCAGCGCGTACCGCCGCGCGGTGTGCGGCGACCTGACGAGCGCGTTCAACTTCCGCTCGCCGAACAACGAACCGCTGCCGACGCTCGCGGGCCATACGACGAAAGGCCAGGTCGACGCGCTGAGCGCCGCGCAACAGGCCGCGCCGAAGATCGTGCCGCCGGCCGCGCCGTCGCTGCCCGCCCAGGCGATCGGCGTGCGCCCGTCGCGGGCGCTGCCTTACGAATTGCACGCGAGCGCGCGTGCCGATGCCGGCAACGGCACGGTCACGCTGAAGTTCGCGAACACGGGCCGCGCCGCCGCCGTGTTTCACGTCTATGACAAGCTGCATCTCGACCGCCTGCCGCGGCGCTACGTCGTCGAACCGGGCAAGTCGCTGCACGGCGACTGGGCCGCGCGCGTCGACAACGGCGGTAAATATGACCTGTGGGTGCTGGGCCCGAACGGCTATCACCGCCGCTTCACCGGCGACCTCAGCCGCCTGGCCGGTGCACGCGCGCCGCAGCCGGAAGTTCGCGTCGGCTATGCGGGGGCGAGCGGCAACCTCCACCTGAAGCTGCGCAACCACGGCGGCGGCACGGTGCGCTTCACCGTGAAGTCGAATCAGGTCTACGGGCCGCTGTCCAGCGGCGGGGCGCATGACGATCGCGGTCATGGCCAGGGCAACGAAAACGGCGACAGCCAGGGTCATGGCCACGGTACCGGTACCGCGTGGACGGTGACGGTGCGCGCCGGCGACCAGGCCGAGTTGCACTGGAAGCTCGACTCGACCGGCCACTGGTACGACTTCATCGTCACCGCGGACAGCGACCCGAGTTTCTCGCGCCGCGTCGCCGGCCGTGTCGAAACCGGCCGCCACTCGGTCAGCGACCCGGCGATGGGGCTCGCCGACCGCTTCTGATGCCGCCGCGGCGGCACGCGCTGCGCCGCGTGTCGCCGCCCGGGCCGGCCCGGCCGAGAACGGCGGTCAGGTTCCGGCCGCGGCTGCGCCCGATCGGGCGCAAACGCCCGCCCCGCGTGGCTCAAACATCTGAAGGATCTGTGGTTCAGCCCTCAATTCCCCCCCAACGAAATTGCTCCGAATTGCGGCCCGTTCGCGTTAAACTGCGCCAAGCTGTATTCAAGAATGACATCTTCGCCACCGCGGCATCCACGATACGAGGATAGGTTCGATGCGCACTACCGGCTCATCCGGGGCAATGACCCTGCTCACCGAACACGACCCGGCCGACGGTCGCGAACTACGCTCGCTCCGGCTCGAAGCAACCGGCGACGGCAAGAGCGTGCTGCTGATCGAGATCGACGAACGCAAGCCCGGCATCCACCGCGAAGTCCGCTACGAGATCACGCCGGCCGAACTGATCGCGGCGATCCGCTCGCACGGCGCCGAGCTCCCCGGCGAAAACCACGGCGCCGCGTCGCTCGCCCGCACCTCTTCCTGATTTCGACCGGTGAGCCGCGCGCAACGCGCCGGCTCACCGCGCCCCCCTGCCGTCGCCAGGCCCTTTGAGTTATTCCCGCCGCTGACTTGAAAAAGGCCGATAATCGGCCCATCTGCGCGCTTTCCGCGCGCGTTTCCTTTTTCGGCCAGCCGTCATGCTCCTCCGTGACCTCGTCGCCCAATACGGGCCGCTTCTCGTCTTCGCCAACGTGCTCGCGGCGGCCATCGGGCTGCCGGTGCCCGCGATGCCGACGCTCGTGTTGTTCGGCGCGATGTCCGCGATGCATCCGGCGATGATCGGCTCGCAACTGGTCACGGTGATCGCGCTGTCGGTGCTCGGCGCACTGATCGGCGACACCGTGTGGTACCTCGCCGGCCGGCGCTTCGGCGGCACGACGCTGAAGACGATCTGCCGCCTGTCGCTGTCGCGTGACAGCTGCGTGAAGAAAACCGAACGCTTCTTCGGCCGCTACGGCGTGCGGGTGCTCGCCGTCGCACGCTTCATTCCGGGGCTGTCGCTCGTGTCGGTGCCGATGGCCGGCGCGTTCGGCACGCGCTATCGCACGTTCGTCGGCTACGACGCGCTCGGCGCCGCGCTGTGGACGATCGTCGGGCTGATGGTCGGGCTGATATTCGCTCGCCAGATCGACTGGCTGTTCGCCGGTGCGGGCCAGCTCGGCCGCGTGGCGCTGCTGGTGGCCGCCGTGGTGCTCGCGGTGTACGCGGCGATCCGCTGGATGCGCCGCCGCGCGCTGATCCGCCAGCTCGCGAGCGCGCGGGTCGGCGTCGACGAGCTCGACGCGATGCTGCGCGATACGTCCGCGCCGGTGGTCCTCGACGTGCGCTCGCCCGAGCAT
The DNA here is from genome assembly GCF_004343765.1 of Burkholderia sp. SRS-25. Classification (NCBI taxonomy): domain Bacteria; kingdom Pseudomonadati; phylum Pseudomonadota; class Betaproteobacteria; order Burkholderiales; family Burkholderiaceae; genus Burkholderia; species Burkholderia sp. SRS-25. The sequence goes on along the minus strand of NZ_PTXM01000011.1, from coordinate 149,090 downwards.
CGCAAGCTCGACCCGTTCACGATTCCCGGCGCGCAGTTCGCCGACGAACGCCAGATCGGCGACATCGTCTCGCGTTATCCGTTCTCGCAGAAGTTCGTCGTGTACTGCTCGTGCCCGAACGAATTCACAGCCGCGCTGATGGCGAAGCGCCTGCTCGACGCCGGCTTCACCGATGCGCTCGCGCTGCGCGGCGGCCTCGATGCATGGCGCGATACGGGCCGCCAGCTCACGTCGCTCGTGGAAGACATGCCCGCTGCGAACGATCCGGTCGCGGGGCTGCACAAGCCGGCCTGATCGTTTCGATCGAAGGCCGGCCGTGCGAGGCGGGGGCGCCTGCGCCCCCTGCGATCAGAACGCGTGCAGCGGCAGGTTCACGACCAGGCGGTACTCGGTGTTCGTCGCGTCCGAGTAGTGTGCCGAACCGGCGTGCCACATTGCGATGAACGTGACCTTCGTGTCCTTCAGCTTGCCGCTCTGGAACGTGTACGACGGGATGAAGCCGAACTCGTGGTGACGGCCCTGCACCGGTGCGCCGTTGCTCCAGTAGATGCTCGACTTGCTCGGGTCGTTCGCCGCGCCCGCGCTGCCGTCCGCACCCCAGCCCGTCACACCCCAGACCATCGCCTTGAAGCCCGGCAGGCCCGCTTCCTTGCCGTAGAACGTGTAACGCAGCTGCAGCGACTTTTCGTGCGGCGCGTTGTAGTCGACGTCCATCGAGTTGGTCAGGAAGATGCCGTTCGTTTCGTTCAGGTAGTCGAAGAACTGGTCGCCGAGCACCTGCTGGAAGCCGAGCAGCAGCTCGTGCGGGCCGTGCTGCGCGGCCAGCGACAGGCTGTATGCGTTGTTGTTGATCTTGCCTTGCAGCGCATCGCCCGTGTCGTGCGTCGAATAGACGTTGCCGAAGCCCGTCCACTTGATCGTCTGCGGGCTGCCGATGCTGTGCTTCACCGACGCGTAGTACTGGTGCCACACGTCGTCGGCCTGGTTCGCGTACAGCGCGATTTCGCCGTTCGGCGAGTAGTCCCACGTGCCGCCGACGTACGACAGGCGATTGATGCGCGTGCCGCCGTATTGCGTCGTCAGGTTGGTGAGCGTCGTATGGCCGCGCGCGTCGGTCTTCGTGAAGCTGCCGGCCTCGAGCATCACGTTCTTGAATTCATTGCTGACGAGCGTCGCACCGAGAAACGTCGGCGGCAGCGCACGGTTGTCGTGCTGCTCCATGAACGGGTTGTCGACGGCCTGCAGACCGTACTTGACCACCGTGTTCGAGATGCGCGCCTTCACGTCGTAGATGCCGGGATAGGCCCACGCGAGCTGGTTGCCGCCACCGCCGCCCTTCGCGATGTGCACCATGCTGCCGGCGCCCTGGCCGCCGTCGAGCTTCAGCGCCGCATACAGCGATGCGTCGAAACCGATACCGATCAGGCCCGTCGTATAGCCCGACTCGAAGTTCGCCATCGCGCCCTGGACCCACGCGTGGCGATGCGGCCCGCCCTTCGCGTCGAGCACGTCCGCATAGTTGCGGAACAGAAAGTTGAGATGGCTGTCGGCAATGAACCCCTTCGACTGCGACTGCGCCGACGGCTCGTCGGGCGGCGTGACGGCCTGGTTCGCTTCGGCGTTGATGACGGCGTTCGGGGTCGCTGCCTGCGCAACGGTCGCGCCCGGTGCGGCCTGTGCGATCGTCAGCGGTGCGGGGGCCGCGTCGTCGGCGTGCGCGACGCCCGTCAGCGAGACACCGGCGAGTGCCGGCAGCCCCCAGGCAAGCAGCATTTTCGATGCCGTCCCGATCGTCTTCTGTTTTTTCATCGTAATTCTCGTCTTGTGTTGATATCGTCCACGCCGGTTGCGATCCGCTCCCGGCCCCCCGGCGCGCCCGATCAAGGACGCGCCTGTACCCGCGGCGCGAAGATCGTTCGCGCCGCACCTACCCCTGTTGACCTGCCTTGGTTATGTTTGCTGCGTCACTTCAGCTCACGCCACACCCGCGCGGATGCACGCGACACGCGCGGCCGACCCCTGCCGAACTTCCGGCAGCGGCACGTCCTGCGCGCACGCTTCGATCGCGACCGGGCAGCGCGTGCGGAACGCGCAGCCGGACGGCGGGTTGAGCGGCGAGGGCATCTCGCCCGCCAGCAGCATCGGACGGCGAGCACGCTCGCGCGCCGGCTCCGGCGTCGGCGCCGCGTCGAGCAGCGCCTTCGTGTACGGGTGCTGCGGCACGCCGTACACGTCATGCCGCGTGCCGAACTCCATCACGCGGCCGAGATACATCACGAGCACACGCTGGCTGATTGCCTTCACCACCGCCAGGTCGTGCGCAACGAACAGATAGGACAACGACAGTTCGCGTTGAAGGTCGCGCAGCAGGTTCACGATCTGCGCCTGGATCGACACGTCGAGCGCCGATACGGGTTCGTCGCAGATCACGAGCTTCGGCTCGGCGATCAGTGCGCGTGCGATGCCCACGCGCTGGCACTGCCCGCCGGAAAATTCGTGCGGATAACGCAGCAGGTGATGCGCGTTCAGGCCGACGCGCTCGAGCATCGTGACCACGCGGCGGCGCACCTCGGTGCGGCCGAGGCCGGCCTGGTGCGTGACGAGCGGCTCCGCGACGACCTGTTCGATCGTCATGCGTGGATCGAGCGACGCGAGCGGATCCTGGAAGATCATCTGCACTTCGCGCCGCATCGTGGTGCCGCGCAGGTGATCGGGCGCCACGGCTTCGCCGCGCCATTTCACCGTGCCGGCCGTCATCGGCACGAGGCCGATCAGCGCACGCGCGAGCGTCGACTTCCCGCAGCCCGATTCGCCGACGAGCCCGACCGTCTCGCCGCGCTTCACGTCGAACGACACGCCGTCGACGGCGCGCAGCGTCCCCTTCGGCGACCACGGATAGCCGCCGAGCGGCACGCGGAAATGCACTTTCAGGCCGTCGACGGACAGCAGCGTGTCGTCCGTCGCGCCGGCATTCTGGCGTTCATCGACGCTCATCGCAGACCTCCCGTCAGATCGGCCACGGGACGGTGGCACGCGCGCACCGCGCCCGCGGCGCCATAGGTTTCGAGCGCGGGGCGCGCCGTGCCACAGCGTTCTTCCGCATACGTGCAGCGCTTCGCGAACGCGCAGCCGGCCGGCGCGGTGCCGGGCATCGGGGGATTGCCGGGAATCGCGACGAGCGGCGCATCGTACGCGTCGGTCAGGCGCGGCAGCGCGTTGAGCAGGCCGATCGTGTACGGATGCGACGGGGCCGCGAAGATCGATTCGGCCGGCGCGTATTCGACGGTGCGGCCCGCATACATGACCATCACGTCGTCCGCGAGGCCGGCGACCACGCCCATGTCGTGCGTGATCAGCACGATCGCGGTGCCACGCTCGCGGTTCAGCTCGCGCAGCAGGTCGATGATCTGTGCCTGCACGGTCACGTCGAGCGCGGTGGTCGGCTCGTCGGCGATCAGGACTTCCGGCTCGGACAAGAGCGCCATCGCGATCATCACGCGCTGGCGCATGCCGCCCGAGAACTCGTGCGGATACATGCGGATGCGGCGTGCCGCGTCGGGGATGCGGACCGATTCGAGCGCCTCGATCGCGCGCTTCGTGGCTTCCTTGCGCGACAGCTTGCGATGCAGCTGCAGCGTCTCGGTCATCTGCCGCTCGATCGTCAGGAACGGATTGAGCGACGTCATCGGATCCTGGAAGATCATCGCGATCCGGTCGCCGCGCACCTTGTTCAGCGCCCGCGCATCCATCTCGAGCAGGTTGTCGCCGCGATAGCGCGCGGCGCCCGTCGTCGTGCCATTGCCGGCCAGCAGGCCGAGCAGCGCCATCACGGTCTGGCTCTTGCCCGAGCCCGATTCGCCGACGATGCCGAGCGTCTTGCCGGCTTCGAGCGAGAACGACACGCCGCTCACGGCGTCGACCGGCGGCGCGTCCTTGCGCGTGAAGCGCACGCCGAGGTTATCGACTTCAAGTAGTGCAGCCATTTCAGCGATCCTTCGGGTCGAGCGCGTCACGCAGGCCATCGCCGACGAAGTTCACGCAGTAAAGCGTCACGCACAGCATGACGGCCGGGGCCAGCAGCAGCCACGGCATCGATTCCAGTTTCTGCGCGCCGTCCTGGATCAGCACGCCCCAGCTCGTCATCGGTTCCTGCACGCCGAGGCCGAGGAACGACAGCACCGATTCGGTCAGCACGATGCCCGGCACCGAGACCGTCGCGTACACGACGACCACGCCGAGCAGGTTCGGCACGACGTGGCGCAGCACGATCGACGTCGGCGACACGCCGATCGCACGTGCCGCATCGACGAACTCGCGATTGCGCAGCGACAGCGTCTGGCCGCGCACGACACGCGCCATGTCGATCCACGAGAACGCGCTGATGGTCAGCACGACCAGCATGAACGAGCGGCCGAACAGGGTCATCATCAGGATCGCGATCAGCAGGTACGGGATCGCGTACATCATGTCGACGACGCGCATCATCACGGAGTCGACGCGGCCGCCCGCGAAGCCGGCGGTGGCACCCCATGCGACGCCGAACAGGCCCGACACGAGCGTGCCGAGCAGGCCGACCTCGATCGACACGCGGCCGCCGATCAGCGTGCGCACGAGCAGGTCGCGGCCGAGCTCGTCGGTGCCGAACCAGTGCTGGTTCGCCCAGGTCGGCGGCAGGCTGATGGAGCCCCAGTCGCTCGCGGCGGGGTCGGCCGCGAGCAGCCACGGGCCGACGAAACAGGCGAGCGTGATCAGCGCGAGCAGCGCGAGGCTGAACAGCGCCGCGCGGTTGTGAAGGAAGCGCGCGAACGCGAGCTCGAGCGGCGAGCGCGAACGCGGCGGCGAATCGGTCTGCACGGGCAGGCCGACGACGGGAGTGGTCGGAGTCATCGCTGTGCCTCGCTCAATAACGGATGCGCGGATCGAGCCACGCGTACGCGAGGTCGACCAGCAGGTTGAACAGCACCGCGAAGACGGTCGTCAGCACGACGAGGCCGAGCACCAGCGTGTAATCGCGGTTGATCGCGCCGTTCACGACGAGCTGCCCGAGGCCCGGCAGCGCGAACACCGATTCGGTGACGACGGCCGCCGTGATCGACGTGATGCAGACCGTGCCGAACAGCGACACGACCGGCATCAGTGCGGGTTTGAGCGCATGGCGCAGCACGATCGTCGAGCCCGGCAGGCCCTTCGCGCGCGCGGTGCGAATGTAGTTGCTCGACAGCGTCTCGATCATCGAGCCGCGCATCACGCGTGCGAGCAGCGACATGTTGATGAAGGTCAGCAGCACGATCGGCAGCAGCCGGTACTGCCAGCCGCCGTCACCCCAGCCGCCCGCCGGCAGCCAGCCGTTGCCGGACGACGTCTTCAGCAGGATCGCGAAGATCCATACGAGCACGGGGCCGAGCACGAACGGCGGGATGACGTTGCCGAAGTTGCCGATCAGCATCACGAAGCGGTCGATGAAGCTGTCGCGGCGCACGGCCGCGACGGTGCCGAGCAGCACGCCGCACACGATCGAGATCGGGATCGACACGCCGCCCACGCCGAGGCTCACGGGCAGCGCCTTCTTCACGAGATCGTTCACCGACCAGTCGACGTAGCGGAACGACGGGCCGAGATCGCCGTGCAGCAGCGCGTTCAGGTACAGCAGGTACTGCTTCCACAGCGGCTCGTCGAGGTGGTACTTCGCGTTCAGGTTCGCGAGCGTGGCGGCAGACAGCTGCTTCTCCGTATCGAACGGGCCGCCGGGCGTGAAATGCAGGAGCAGGTAGCAGACGGTGACGACCGCGAGGATCGTCGGCACCGCCCACAACGTGCGCCTCAATGCGTAGGCCAGCATGATCGCTCCGGGCTCAGTGCTTGATCAGGTACATGTCCTGCGAAGCACGCATGTCGATCACGTTCTTCAGCGAATAGCCGCCCACGTACGACTTCACGAGACGGTCGGCCGAATACTGGAACAGCGGCACCATCGGCGTGTCGTTCAGCGCCGTGTCGTGTGCCTGCGTGAGCAGCGCGGCGCGCGCCTGGTCGTCGAGCTTCTGGTTGCCTTCGTCGACGAGCGCGTCGACCTGCTTGTTGCAGTAGCCGACGGTGTTCTGCGCGCTGCCGCAGCGGATCAGGTCGAAGAAGGTCATCGCGTCGTTGTAGTCGGCGAACCAGCCGTCGCGCGCGATCTGCACCTTGCCGTCATGCCGCTGCTTCATCAGCACCTTGAATTCGACGTTCTCGAGCTTCGTGTTGATGCCGAGCTTCGTGCGCCACTCCGATGCGGTGAACAGCGCGACCTTCTTGTGCAGGTCGTTGGTGTTGTACGTGAGCGTGAACGAAAGCGGCTTCGCGTCCGAGTAACCGGCCTGCTTGAGCAGGTCCTTCGCGGCCGCGATGCGCTTGGCCATCGGCCACGACGCCCATTCCGGCGTGAACGGTTGCTGCACGCCCTTCGTGCCGTTCGGCATCAGGCCGTACATCGGCTTCTCGCCGGCCTGCGTGAGCTTCGACGTGAGCACGTCGCGATCGATCACCATCGACAGCGCCTGGCGCACGCGCTTGTCCTTCAGCGCCGCGTCGCTGTTGTTCAGGTAGTAGTAGTACGTCGCGAGCTGCAGGCCCTGGCGAAGCTCGCCGCCGAACTGCTTGCTGACCTGCTGGAAGATGCCCGACGGGATCGAGTAGCTGTAATCGATCTGGCCGGCCTGGTACATGCGCATCGCGGTTTCGTCGCTTTCGATCGGCAGGTACGTGACCTTGTTGATCACGACCTTCGACGCGTTCCAGTACTTCGCGTCCTTCGTCGCCACGATGCGGTTGTTCGGCTGCCAGTCGACGAGTTGATATGCGCCGTTGCTGACGATGTTGCCCGGGCGCGTCCATGCATCGCCGAACTTCGCGACCACGTCCTTGTTCACCGGCACGAGCGGCGCCATCGCGGTCAGCTCGGGGAAGAACGCGACGGGCACGTCGGTCGTCACTTCGAGCGTGTACGGATCGACCGCGCGCACGGCGAGCGTCGACGGCGCGGCCTTGCCCGCGATGATGTCCTTCGAATTCTTGATGAACTCGACGAGGATCGTGTATTTCGAGCCCGTCTTCGGATCGACGAGGCGCTGCCACGAATAGACGAAATCGGCGGCCGTCACCGGCTGGCCGTTGCTCCACTTCGCGTCACGGCGAAGCTTGAAGATCCATGTCGTCGGCGTCTTGCGCTCCCACGACAGCGCGACACCCGGCACGATCTGGCCGGCGGCATCGATGCGGGCCAGCCCTTCGAACAGGTCGAGGCCGATCGTGTTGCCGGTCCACGATTCGATGTGCGCGGGGTCGAGCGACTCGACTTCGGCGGGCACCTGTCGCGTCAGGTCCTGTTGGGGCGCGAGCGCGACGTTCGACGGAACGGTAACGGCGTGGGCGGCAGGCGTCAGGGCGAGCGCGGCCAGCACGGCCGACATGGCATGCAAGGATTTCATCGTGGCAGTCTTGAGAAGGGTTGTTCGGTGAGCGTCGCGCGGCGGATGCCGCGGCTTACGCGTGAGACGCTGACGGGTGCAGCGATTGAGGAGGCCCGTGATTCTCGTATAGCATTTTAGTATTCCTTACGTTTCTTTCGACAGGTATTCCGTCTTCGAAACGAAGGAATACCTGTGCGTTAGAACAGCCTCGGCGTACCGACCCAGACCACCACTGACTCGATCTTCGCGGTGTTGACCCAGCTGTGCGGGACCGTCGACTGATAGTGCGAGCTGTCGCCGGCCTGCAGGACGAACGTCTTGCCTTCCAGCGTCAGCGACACTTCCCCTTCAATCACATACAGGAACTCCTCTCCTGCATGTGTCGTCACCTCGGACCGCTTCTGCCCCGGCGGCATCCTCACGAGGATCGCCTCCAGCTGGCGCCCTTCGGATACGTTCGTCAGCCTCGCGAACAGGTTCGCGGAATCGGCAAACCCGAAGAAGCGCAACTGCTCGCCTCGGCAAACCGAGCGCTCCTCGCTCGGCGTATCCACAAAGTACTGCACCGTCACGCCTAGCGCGTGCGCGATGCCGGCCAACGATGTCAGCGACGGCGACGCGAGCCCGCGTTCGACTTGAGACAGAAACGGCTTCGAAATCCCCGCGGCGGTAGCGGTGTCGTCGAGCGTGCGCTTGAGTCGTTGGCGCAACGCGCGAATCTTGCTGCCCAGAGCGGCAGCGTCTGCGGACCGCGAGTTTTCAGTGGGGGGAACCATAGCAGGCCGAAAAGTGATCGTCAAAAAATGTTTGATGGAAAATAACTAAGTTAGAACGATATAGCTTAGTCTTCGGGTTCGCACCCGTCTTCGGTGTCAAGCCCGGTGCACTAAACGGGACACGAAGCGAGCGAAACGACGCGCTATCTTGCCAGACTCGCCGGCTTCACAGGCAAGCTGCAAGCGGCTCTCCGGGAATCTTCGGAGAGCCGGCACGAAAACTTACAAATAGATGATGAGACGAATGTTCCTGAAAGCTACTGCCACATTAGGAGTTTCCCTAGGTGGCAGGTACGTGACGCACCGGACCGGTAGCCGCTACCATGCGCGCGCCGGTCGGGGCCCGTCGCCGCCACACCAGGCGGAGTCAGACCCCGGCCCGGGCTAACCGCCCGACTGTTCCATCGCCAGCACGAAGCCTACCCGGCCCCATTGTGCACCGGCGCCAGTTCGACCCCAAAAAGACGACGCGCGATCCGTGCCGTCCGTTTCAAACGAGATTGATGATGCAACCACCAGTTTCACAAACCCGATCGTTCACGACGGTCTTCCTCATCGAAATGTGGGAGCGCTTCGGCTACTACGGCATGGCCGCGCTCCTGGTCCTCTTCATGGTCGACCGGCTCGGTTTCACCGACAGCCATGCGAACCTGACCTGGGGTGCGTTCACCGCACTCGTCTATGCGGCGCCATCGATCGGCGGCTGGATCGGCGACAAGGTGCTCGGCGCCCGTCGCACGATGATCATCGGCGCGTCCGTGCTGTGCGCCGGCTACCTGATGCTGTCGGTACCGAACGATCACCTGACGTACATGTACGCATCGCTCGGCGTGATCGTCGTCGGCAACGGCCTGTTCAAGGCCAATGCGGCCAACCTCGTGCGCCGCATCTATGAAGGCGACGACGCGCGCATCGACAGCGCGTTCACGATCTACTACATGGCGGTCAACATCGGCTCGACGGTGTCGATGCTCGCGACGCCGTGGATCAAGGATCACTGGGGCTGGCACACCGCGTTCGCGGTCTGCTGTGGCGGCATGCTGCTCGCGATCCTCAACTTCATGCTGATGCATCGCACGCTCGCACACGTCGGCTCGCTGCCGGACGACCAGCCGATCCGCTGGAAGCGCCTCGGCGCGGTCGCGCTGGGCGGTGTCGGGCTCGCGCTGATCACGCTGTACGTGCTGCAGCACAAGCAGCTCGCCGTCGCCAGCGTGTGGACGGCCGCGTTCGCGATCCTCGCGATCTTCGCGTACATGATCGCGAAGTCGGAGCGCTCGGAGCGCGCGGGCCTGATCGCGGCGCTCGTGCTGATCGGCCAGGTGATCCTGTTCTTCATCTTCTACGTGCAGATGTCGACGTCGCTGACGCTGTTCGCGCTGCGCAACGTCGATCCGCGCTTCATGCTGTTCGGTACGACGCTGTTCACGTGGAGCGCCGCGCAGTTCCAGGCGCTGAACCCGATCTGGATCATGCTGCTGAGCCCGGTGCTCGTGTGGGTCTACAACGCCGTCGCGAAGGGCGGCCGTGACCTGCCGGTCGCCGCGAAGTACGCGCTCGGCTTCGGCGCAGTGGCCGCAGGCTACCTGGTGTTCACGATCAGCGGCCGCTACGCGGTCGACGGCCGTGTGTCGTCGTGGTTCATGGTGTGGGGCTACGGCCTCTACTCGCTCGGCGAACTGCTGGTGAGCGGCCTCGGCCTCGCGATGATCGCCCGCTACGTGCCGGCGCGCATGAGCGGCTTCATGATGGGTGCGTACTTCGTCGCAACGGGCGTGTCGCAGTATCTGGGCAGCGTCGTCGCGAACTTCGCGCAGATGCCGTCGCACGATCTGCCGGCCACCGAATCGCTGCCGCTCTACCTGTCGCTGTTCGAGAAGCTCGGCTGGCTCGCCGCGATCGGCATGCTGCTCGCGCTGCTGCTGCTGCCGCTGATGAACCGCCTGTCGCGCCAGCACCAGCGTTGTGCGGAAGAACGCCGCGAAGAAGCGCTGCAGGCGCAGGGCGCCGCCACCGCGCAGTAAGTAATATCCCTCGGCGTGCGGCGTGCACGCCACATTCTCCCGCCAGGCACGCGAACGCGTCCTACACTGGATGCAGGAAACGCATCCGCTTCGCGCGATGCGCACTGGCGGGAGAAGACGATGAAAAGCAAGGCAACGCGGCTGTTGAGGATACTGTCGGACATCCGGCACGCTCAGCGCTGCACCGCGATACGGGCCGCGCGCGCCGCGGCCGAAGCCGACGCTGTACTCGCGGAACGCGACGATCCGGCGCCCGACGAAAGCGACGACGCCGAATCCGACGACGCCACCGCCGCTCCCCGCTCCCGTATCGGCTCACCTCACTGACGCCGCGCAGCACGCTCCGTGCCGCACGCACTGCGTCCCGCGCCGCTCACGCGGCCGCGCCGCGCCACCGCGCGATCCACGTTCCCGAACCGGCCACGGCCATCATCAGCCCGAGCGCGCACGCGTCTGCCGCGAGGCCTACGCCGACATGCCGCAGATCCGCGCTGCGCACGACCGGATGCAGCAGCGAATCGATGACGAGCGAGATCGCCGCGCCCGCGACGAAGCAGATCAGCCCGCGCTGGCCCACGGCCACGACGGGCCGCACACCCTGCGCGATCCGTGCGATCCAGCCGAAGCGCACGCAGTCGGCCATCAGCCACGCAACGGCCGCGAAGCTCACGACACGCGGCAGCGCGAGATCACGCTTGAACACGCCTTCCGGCAGCGGCAGCCCCGAGAACAGCTTGTAGCTCGCGCAGCCGAGCACGACCGCGCACGCGAGCCCGGTCGCGGCGGCCCCCCAGCGCCCGAGCGCAATGCGCCGGTAGAACGGCTGGCAGCGCGCAAGCAAGCCGGCGACGAACATCAGTTGCCACGCGAACGGATTGAAACTCCAGCGGAATCCGTCGGTATCCAGCAGCTCGGGGCCGAGCCAGCCGGCCGTCAGCCATGACGCGATGCTCAGCGCGACGAGCAGCCACGGGTGCCGCCGCGCGAACGGCACGAGCACCGGCGACGCAAGCGCGAACAGCACGTACATCGGCAGCACCGACGCGAGATACGGCTGGCGCTGGAAGGTCAGCAGCTCGGCTGCGCCCGTGAGCGGCGACGCGAGCATCACGCTGACGTCGTCGAGCGCGAGGTTCGGCGCATCGATCCCGAGGTGGTCGAGCACGGCCGACACGACGAGCATCAGCGTCGAGGTCGCGAGAAACGCGCGGTAGATCTGCATCGCGCGGCGCACGAAGCGCTTTTGCGCGGCGCGCGCGCCGTGCCGCTCGGCAATCGCGCCATAGGCGCTCGCGGTCGCGAAGCCGCCGAGAAAGACGAAGACCTCGGCCGCATCGCACAGCGCGAACGCGTGCAGCGTGACGCGCGACAGCACGCTCGCGCCGATGTGATCGACGACGATCATCAACAGCACGATGCCGCGGAAGAAATCGACTTCGACCAGGCGGCCGCTGCGCGACGGTGAAAACGTAGCGGAAGGCGGCGTGCTCAACGACATGAGCACACCTGCACGACGGCGGTGCGGCACGCACCGGAAGATGGATCGGGGAGAAGAAGGCGAGCGCGATCGGCGGCGATGCGCGTATGCCCGCATCGCGCCAACCCGGCCGGCCAGGCACGGAGATGACCGTTCATTGAAAGGCCGCATACGTAGGGAAGTCGGTAAGGCCAGTCTAATGGCCGATCCGGGGAGACCCTAAGTAACAAAGTGCAACCGAATCTTCTGTTCGATTACACGCGCGAGCCTTGTCGCGCAAAGCGGGCAGCGTCGCCAGACTCGCGTCAGCGCGACGCCAGTTTGCGGTCAGCATCGACGCGTTCGACCGCTGCGACGTGGTCGTTTTGCGATGCACGACCCGGCACGCGACATGCAGCGGCCGCATCGCGATCGACGTTTATCCGCGCGCGGGCAGGCGCCGCATCAGCATCGCGCTGTGCCACGCGGTCAGTGCAACGGCGACCCAGATCGGCGCGTACGTCGCGAGCTTCGCCACGCTCAGCGTCTCGCCGAGCAGCAACAGCGACACCGCCACGAGCAGCACGGGTTCGACGTAGCCGAGAATCCCGAACAGCGCCATCGGCAGCATCCGGCTCGCCTTCAGGTAGCTCGCGAGCGCGAGCGTGCTGAGCACGCCGAGGCCCGGCAGCAGCGCGGCCCACAGCACCGGACGGTCGGCCACCTGCGTCAGGCTCGTCGCGACCATCGCGAACGCGACCGGGCACAGCAGCGCGATCTCGACCGCGAACGCGGCGAGCGAATCTGCATTGATCCGCCGGCGCAGCACGAAATACGGCGGATAGCCGAGCGCGACGACGAGCGTCGGCCACGCGAACGCGCGCGTCGCCCACACTTCGTGTGCGACGCCGAGCGCGGCGCACGCGACCGCCGCCCATTGCAGCGGATCGAGCCGCTCGTGATAGTAGAAGCGGCCGACGAGCACCATCGTCAGCGGCAGCAGGAAATAGCCGAGCGACACTTCGAGCATGCGGCCGTGCAGCGGCGCCCACAGGAACAGCCACAACTGCGCGCCGAGCAGCCCGGCGCTCACGGGCAGCGCAATCAGCAGGCGCCAGTCGCGCACGCTGCGCCGAACGAGGTCGACGAGCGCCGGCCAGCGGCCGCGCAACGCGATCAGCGCAACCGCGCCCGGTGCGGTCCACAATACGCGCCACGCGAAGATGTCGAGCCCCGTGAGCGGCGCGAGCAGTTTCGCGTAGGCGGACATCAGCGCGAACAGCGTCGATGCCATCACCGACAACATGAGGCCGCGCCCGGCCTCCGGATACCCCGTCATGATCGTTCCGCGCCGCTTACTGCTGCTGGAAACGCTCGAAGCGCTTCTCGGTCCGGCGTTCCTCGAACGTCACCTCGGTCACGTGCGCGGCCGGCGGCCCGTGGCGCAGCCACGCGAGCATCCGGTCGATCTGCGCGCCGGGGCCCTGGATCATCGCCTCGACGGTGCCGTCCTCGAGATTCGCGACCCAGCCGCGCAGCTTCAGCGCATGCGCCTCGCGCACCGTCGCATGACGGAAGCCGACGCCCTGCACGACGCCGCGCACCCGCACGTAGTAGGTCTCGATCCGTTCGTCCAGTTCATTGCGGCTCATCGCGTCGCCCTCCCGTTGCATTCAAGCCCGGCATTGTAGTCGCGTCGGCCGCTTCGCACACGGGCCGGAGCCCGTTCGCCCCCGTCACGGCCCGGCGTCGCCGCACGCGCCGACCACGTACAATCTCGCCGATGCTCAACCGCCGCGCCGCCCGCGCGCGGCCCCGAAGGAAACGCATGACTGATACCTCCCGCGATCTCGTTCTCGTCACCGGCGCATCCGGCTTCGTCGGCTCGGCCGTCGCGCGCATTGCGCAGCAGAAAGGCTATGCGGTGCGCGTGCTCGTGCGCCCGACCAGCCCGCGCACGAACGTGGCGGATCTCGACGCCGAGATCGTCACCGGCGACATGCGCGACGAGGCGTCGATGCGCGCCGCGCTGCGCGGCGTGCGCTACCTGCTGCACGTGGCAGCCGACTACCGGCTGTGGGCAACCGATCCCGACGAGATCGAGCGCGCGAACCTCGAAGGGGCGGTCGCGACGATGCGCGCGGCGCGTGCGGAGGGCGTCGAGCGGATCGTCTACACGAGCAGCGTCGCGACGCTGAAGGTGACGAGCGCCGGCGACCCGTCCGACGAAAACCGGCCGCTCACGGCCGAGCAGGCGATCGGCGTGTACAAGCGCAGCAAGGTGCTCGCGGAACGCGCGGTCGAGCGGATGATCGCCGACGAAGGGCTGCCGGCCGTGATCGTCAATCCGTCGACGCCGATCGGCCCGCGCGACGTGAAGCCGACGCCGACCGGCCGCATCATCGTCGAAGCCGCGCTGGGCAAGATTCCCGCGTTCGTCGACACGGGGCTGAACCTCGTGCACGTGGACGACGTCGCGCACGGCCACTTCCTCGCGCTCGAGCGCGGCCGGATCGGCGAGCGCTACATCCTCGGCGGCGAGAACCTGCCGCTGCAGCAGATGCTCGCCGACATCGCGCAGATGACGGGCCGCAAGGCGCCGACGATCGCGCTGCCGCGCTGGCCGCTCTACCCGCTCGCGGTCGGTGCGGAAGCGGTCGCGAAGTTCACGAAGAAGGAGCCGTTCGTCACCGTGGACGGGCTGCGGATGTCGAAGAACAAGATGTATTTCTCGTCCGCGAAGGCCGAGCGCGAGCTCGGCTACCGGGCGCGCCCGTACCGTGAAGGGCTGCGCGATGCGCTCGACTGGTTCGGCTCCGCGGGCTACCTGAAGTAACACAAAGCGGCGTGCGTCACGCCGCTTTGCGCACTTTGTTACACGTCCCGCGCGGCCCGCTACCGGCGCAGCGGTTAAAATCGCGGGTCTTACGCAGAGAAGACACGCATGAACCTGAACGATCAGATCGCTTCGCTCACCATGGGCGTCGATCAGCTCCTCCACGATCACCATGCCGCGCAGCAGGCGGCACGCAGCGCGGAAGCCTTCGCACGCGCCGCGGCAGCGGAGGCCAGGGCCGCGGCAGAGCGGCACGCCGCCGCGGAAGCCGAAGCGCTAGCCGCCGCACAACGCCACACGGCAGCAGCAGCCGATGCCGAGGCTGCGCAGCAGCGCCACGCCAGCGCGACCGCCGCGGCCGAAGCCGCCGCCCTGCGCCATACCGATGCCACCGCGCAAGCCGAAGCCGCGTCGCAGCGCCATGCGGAAGCCACCGCGCTGACCGAAGCGCTCGCGCAACGTCATGCGGATGCCGAAGCAGCGTCGCAGCGCCACGCGGCAGCGATCGCCGAAGCCGAGGCCGCCGCGCAGCGTCATCACGCGGCAGCCACCGAAGCCGAAGCGGCCGCGCAGCGCCATGCAGCCGCGACCGCCGAAGCCGAGGCCGCCGCGAAGCGGCACGCGGAAGCGACCGCCGAAGCCGAAGCGGCCACGCAGCGTCACGCAGCCGCCATCGCCGAAGCCGAAGCCGCCGCTCAACGCCACACGGCTGCAATCGCCGAAGCCGAAGCGCTCGCGCAGCAGCACATGCAGGCGATCGCGGAAACGCAGGCCGCCGCGCAGCGCCATGCCGAGGCGACCGCCGAGGCCGAAGCCGTCACGCAACGCCATACCGAAGCGATCGCGCAGGCCGAGGCGGCCGCGCAGCGCCACGCCGATGCCGCCGCGCAGGCGGAGGCCGTCACGCAGCGTCATGCCGAGGCGATCGCACAAGCTGAAGCGGCTGCGCAGCACCACGCGAAGGCCATCGCCGACGCCGAGGCGCTGGTCGAGGCCGTCGTCAAGGAAGCCGCGACGAGCGCAGTCGCCGCCACGGCAGTTGCAGCCGAAGTCGTCGAACCTGCGCCGGCCGGTACACCGGCGGCGGAGCCGGCCGTGATCGCGCCCGCGCCGGCTGCGGCCGAAACGGCGGATTCGACGGCCGATGCCGAAACGGCCGTCGTCACGACCGCGCAAGCCGAAGCACCGGTTGAAGTCGAAGCCGACGTCGCCACCACCCCGGCCCCGTCCGACAAAGCGACGCTGCACGTGTCGCGCCCGACGCAGAACGAACTCACGCTGACCATCAACGGCGAATCGATCACGCTGCATCCGGAGCAACTGGGCCAGCTGATCGAGGAACTCGCGCATGCGCGCGCGTCGATGCAGCCCGAGCCGCCGCCCGGCATCCCGGCCGGCTGGCGCTTCGTGACGACGAAGAACCCGATGATGGCCGTGCAGAAACAGTCGAATGGCGACCGCCTGCTGGTGGCCCGCCACACGGGCTACGGCTGGGTGCCGTTCACGTTCTCGCCGGACGTCGTGGTCCAGATGTACATGATGCTGACGCAGCGCTGAGCGCCGGCACGCCGCACCGCCGAACAAGCACCGCCCAAAACGAAACAGCCCGACCGGTTTCCACCGATCGGGCTGTTTGCTTTCCGGCTGCCGGGAGGCACGCCTCCCGGGCAAGTCTCAGCGCTCCACCGGCGCCTGCACGCGCGCCTTCCACTGGCCGCCCTTGCCGCGCCAGTAACGCCACGCGGACGCGAACGTCGCGCCGACGTAGAACAGCGCGACGAGCGGCAGCGCCGGCGCCCACAGCGGCGAGCGCCGGTAGTAGCGCAGCATCGGCGCATACGCGGCGCACATCGACGCCCATGCGAGCCACGCCGGCCACGCGCGCGCGCCGTACGCGAGCGCCGCCGCGGGCGGCACGAGATAGATGATCGTCATCCCGAGCAGCGTGCCGGCCAGCAGCAGCGGCGAATAGTGCAGCTGCGTGAACGCGGTGCGCGCGATCATGTTCCAGATGTCGCGCCAGCTGTCGTACGGGCGCAACGACACGCTGCGGTCGGCCAGGTCGAGCCGGATCGGATGGCGGCCCTCGCCGCGATGCTTGATCTGCGCGGCGAGACTGCAGTCGTCGATCAGCGCGCCGCGGATCGACTCGATGCCGCCCGCTTCCTCGAGCGCCGTGCGCTTGACGAGCATGCAGCCGCCCGCGGCGCCGGCCGTCCGGTTGCGCGGGTTGTTGATCCACGAGAACGGGTAGAGCTTCGCGAAGAAGAACACGAACGCCGGAATCAGCGCCTTTTCCCAGAACGAATCGCAGCGCAGCCGCACCATCAGCGACACGAGATCGCGGTTCTCGGCCTGCGCGCGCGTGACGAGCTGCGCGACGGCATCGGGCGGATGGCCGATGTCGGCATCCGTCAGCAGCAGGTAGTCGGCCGGCAGGCCGAGCGCCTGCACCGCGGCGATCCCCTGCGACTGCGCCCACACCTTGCCCGACCAGCCGGCCGGCAGCGGCTTCGCGGCCAGCACCGTCAGCCGGTCGGCGCGGTTGATCGCGAGCGCGGCCGCGCGGGCCGCGTCGGCGGTGCCGTCGTCGCTGTGGTCATCGACGATGATCAGATGAAATTCTCCCGGGTAATCCTGCTCGAGCAGCGAAGTCGCCGCCCGGGCGATTACGTCGGCCTCGTTGCGCGCCGGCACGACCGCGACGACGGCCGGCCAGCCGGCTTCGGCCGCGGCGCCGCGCGCCTCGGGCGGCAGCGGCCGCGCGGGCACCGCGCGCCAGAAACCGCCGCGCGCGACGAGCAGCACGATCCAGATCATCAGCGACAGGCCGGACACCAGGAATGCAAGAACCAGCATCATCGGTGCGCCTCCCGTCGGGCGCCGGCAACGGCAAAATCAATAGGGGTCGGGAACAAAACGCCCGAAACCGCACGGGCGGCCGGGCAATACGCGTAAGAATCGACGGTCATCGAATGGCCTTGAAATGAGCGCGACGCCGGGCAGCCGGAGCGGCTGCCCGCGAAACCGCGTAGTTTACTGGGTTACGCGCGCGCCAGCGCCGACGCGGTTCTCCCGCAAATGCAACACGCCGGATACAGCACCAGAGCAAGGACTTCCCGATAGGGTTAAAATGCGCGATTAATTCGGGGTTCCGGGGCCTGGCCGGCCGGTTCGTTCCTGCCTTCATAACATCAAGCCGGGGCGAGCGAGCGAGTGCCAGCTCCTCGAACCCCGGCGTCTGTCGTCGGAGTTCGCTCACCTATGCGAGTCATCCTTGCCCAGCCCCGCGGCTTTTGTGCGGGGGTTGTCCGTGCGATCGAGATCGTCGATCGCGCGCTGCAACAGCACGGTGCGCCGGTCTATGTGCGTCATGAGATCGTGCATAACCGGCATGTCGTCGAGAATCTGCGTAATAAAGGGGCCCGATTCGTTGAGGAACTCGACGAGGTGCCCCACGGCGCTGTCGCGATCTTCAGCGCGCACGGTGTCGCCCAGACGGTCGAGCGCGACGCGGAAACGCGCGGGCTCGACGTGCTCGACGCGACCTGCCCGCTCGTCACGAAAGTGCACGTGCAAGGCCGCCAGTATGTCGCGGCGGGCCGCCGGCTGATCCTGATCGGCCATGCGGGCCACCCGGAAGTCGAGGGGACGATCGGCCAGATTCCGGCCGAGGTGATCCTCGTGCAGAGCGAAGCCGAAGTCGATACGCTGACGCTGCCCGTCGACACGCCGGTCGCGTACATTACGCAGACCACGCTGTCGGTCGACGATACGCGCGGCATCATCGAAGCGCTGCAGCGCCGGTTCACCGACCTCGTCGGCCCGGACACGCGTGACATCTGCTACGCGACGCAAAATCGCCAGGCCGCCGTGCGCGAGCTGAGCGAACAGGTTGACGTGCTGCTCGTGGTCGGTGCGACGAACAGCTCGAACTCGAACCGCCTGCGCGAGATCGGCACCGAAAGCGGTGTGCCGAGCTACCTCGTCGCCGACGGTTCGGAAGTAAAGGCCGAATGGTTCGCGAATGCGAAGACCGTGGGCCTGACCGCCGGGGCGTCCGCGCCCGAGGAGATGGTCGAAGATGTCATCGGCGCGTTGCGCGCGCTGGGTCCCGTCGACGTCACGACGATGGCGGGCCGTGAGGAAAAAGTCGAATTCAAGCTGCCGGCGAAGCTCACGCAAGCTGTCGCCCGCGAAGTTTAAGGAGGACATCTCTTGTCTATTCCGCTGCTCCAGCAAGTCCGCGTCGGCGCGTACATCACGCGCCAACACCTGTCCGGTAACAAACGCTATCCGCTCGCGCTGATGCTCGAGCCGCTGTTCCGCTGCAACCTCGCGTGCAACGGCTGCGGCAAGATCGATTATCCGGACCCCATCCTGAACCAGCGCCTGTCCGTCCAGGAATGCCTGGAAGCGGTCGACGAGTGCGGCGCGCCGATCGTGTCGATCGCCGGCGGCGAACCGCTGCTGCACAAGGAAATGCCGGAAATCGTCCGCGGCATCATGAAGCGCAAGAAGTTCGTCTACCTCTGCACGAATGCGCTGCTGATGGAAAAGAAGATGGACGACTACCAGCCGAGCCCGTATTTCGTCTGGTCGGTCCACCTCGACGGCGACGCGCAGATGCACGATCACTCGGTGTCGCAGGAAGGCGTGTACGACAAGGCGGTCGCAGCCATCAAGGAAGCGAAGCGCCGCGGCTTCCGCGTGAACATCAACTGCACGCTGTTCAACGATGCGATCCCCGAGCGCGTCGCGAAGTTCTTCGATACGTTGAAGCCGATCGGCGTCGACGGCATCACCGTGTCGCCGGGCTACGCGTACGAGCGCGCGCCGGATCAGCAGCACTTCCTGAACCGCGACAAGACGAAGAACCTGTTCCGCGAAATCCTGAAGCGCGGCGAAGGCGGCAAGCGCTGGTCGTTCAGCCAGTCGTCGCTGTTCCTCGACTTCCTGGCCGGCAACCAGACGTACAAGTGCACGCCGTGGGGCAACCCGGCGCGTACGGTGTTCGGCTGGCAGAAGCCGTGCTACCTGGTCGGCGAAGGTTACGTGAAGACCTTCAAGGAACTGATGGAAGACACGAACTGGGACAACTACGGCGTCGGCAACTACGAGAAGTGCGCGGACTGCATGGTCCACTGCGGCTTCGAAGCAACCGCCGTGATGGACACGATGGCGCATCCGCTGAAGGCGTTCGCCGTGAGCCGCAAGGGCATCAAGACCGACGGCCCGTTCGCACCGGACATCTCGATCGCGAACCAGCGTCCGGCCGAGTACGTGTTCTCGCGCCACGTCGAGATCAAGCTCGAGGAAATCCAGCGCGCCGGCAAGGGCAAGCTGCAGAAGGCGGCGAAGCCGGCAGCCGCAGCCTGAGCGCGTTTCGCCGCGCGGAGGCCACGCCTTCGCGCCGGCGGGAAAAAATGAAGCGCCACGGAGTCCGCTCCGTGGCGCTTTTGTTTTGGGCCGCGGTTTTGCATCGCGTTTCGCCGTCACCGTATTGATTGCCGCGACAGTCACGCATGCGCTGAATCAATGCGACCGTGTCGCTGCGCCGGTGCGGCCGGCCCTGTCTCCTCCATCCTCCCTGCGAAACCGGTGCGAGGCTACGCGGCCAGCGACTCGGCCACATGCATGCGCATCTTCTCCGCCGCGCCCGCGACGAGCGCCGGCTGGCCGCTCGACGCGAACGCGCAGACGTGCTCCCATAGCTCGGCCAGCCGATGCCGCGTGAGCGTCGTGACGCACGTGTCGTTCGCCGCGAGCACATGCTCGAGTACCGTGCATTCGTCGTCGCGCAGCGTCCATGCGCCGCTTTGCGCCGCGCGCGCCACGCCCGCGTCGAGCGCACGCTCCGCGTCGACGCACAGGTCGATGTCCGCATCCGCGCACACCGCATCGTCGAGCGCCAGGAACACCAGGTAGACGCTCGTGCGCAAGCGCATCAGCAGCGCCTCGTTGCCATGCCCGCTGCGCAGCGCGACGAGCGCCATGTGGCATTTCAGCGAGATGTCGCGTGCATGCACGGGCGGCAGCGGCAGCAGCCACTCGCGAGTCAGCGGCACGTGGCGACGGTTCTTCCGGGAGCCTTTCATGACGGGCTCCCGTCGGCGGGCGCATCGCTCGCCTCGAATGCCGGCCATGCGAGGCGGCACGCAACGGCGTCGCGGCGCGCGTGGCGCAGGTACATCGCACGACGCCGCGCGCCGTGCCCATCGTCGCGCCGCTGCGCCGCTCGCGCATCCGGCAGCCGGCGCGGCGCCGACGCGCGCACGACGCCGTTAAATCGGATCGTGCAAGCCATGTTCGCCTCCTGCATCAGAACGTGTTCTCGCCCTTCAGGTAGTACGCGGTCTTCACGAAGAACGCCTTGACCGGATGGCCGCCCTGCACATCGCGCGCGGCGCGCGCTTCCATTGCGGCCCGCTCTTCGCGCGACCGGTCCGGCACCGGGTTGTGGACACGTTCGAGCGCACGCTGCATCGCGAGCGGATAATTCTGGTTGCCGGCGGACGTCGCGCGATAGCCGGCGCGCGTCATCTGCGTCAGTTGCGCGTCGGTTTCGGCACGCGCCGCCGACCAACTCGACAATGAGGCATTCGATGCGCTGTCCGTCACGGCAGACTGAGCGAAACTGACGGCGGGCAGCGCAGCGAGTGCGCAGGAAAGTACCGCAACGGGAACGAGGGATCGCATAGTGGCCTCCAGGTGGTTGTCCCCGCATCGATCATGTTCGACGATGCGTTGAAACCATCGTATGACGCACCGCACTCCCCTTGAATAGCCGATTCCGCAATTGATATTTTCGGTGTCGACACCCGGTGCGCAAAACGCGTCATGCGCGAATCCCGCCAAACAGGAATTTCTTTATTTCATTCAACGCCCTGATCGCATTTGTTCAGACGATCCGAAGCAGCGCACGCAGCGCTTTTTCAATTTCGGAAATGACATGTTGCCGATGCGATCACCACCGGCGCACCCGCCGACAAGGCTTCCGGCGTGATATCGCGCGTGCGGACACCGCAATCGGTGGCCCGATCGAATCGAACGTTTCTCATGATTCAGGACAAATCGTCGCGTCCGGATTGCCGGATAGCGACACGACGCGCACGGCAAGGACGCGCGATAATCACACATCGGCCGTTTCGCACGGCACCTCATGCATTCCCATCTTCATCGAGTCCTTCCATGGCTGCCCTCGACATCACCGCCATCCATAGTTGGCACGCGCACGTCTATTTCGATGCGGCCAGCCGCGACGCGGCCTGGGCGTTTCGCCAGGTCGTCGACGAACGGTTCGGCGCGGTCATCGAACTCGGCCGCTTTCACGAACGCCTCGTCGGCCCGCACCCGGCGTGGTCGTACCAGATCGCGTTCGACGCCGCGCGCTTCGACGACATCGTGCCGTGGCTCGTGCTGAACCATGGGGCGCTCGACATCTTCCTGCATCCGAATACGAACGATGAACTGCGCGACCATCGCGATTGCGCGGTGTGGATCGGAAAGTCGTATCAGCTGAATCTCGACGCGCTGGCCGGATAACGGCCGGCACGCGGCCGCCTGCGCCGCGGCGACACCCACGTTTCGGGTCGACGTGAAACGTTCCGAGGGGGCGCGCTCATACAGTGGGTTCCGTTATCGATGCTTCCGGAACCCGCCATGTCACACGCCCACGCCGATGCCCGGCACATTCATGAAGGCTGGCACGCGGCCGTCGTCGCGCGCGACGTCGACGCGCTGATGGCGCTGTATGCCGACGACGCGGTGCTCGAAACGCCGCTGATCGTCGTCACGCTGCCCGATCACGGCTCCGGCGTGCTGCACGGCAAGGCCGCGATCGGCGCATTCTTCGCGGCGGGCCTGCGCAATCCGGGCAACAAGCTCGGGCGCTGGTATCGCACCGGGCTGTTCTTCTCGAACGGCCGCCAGCTCACGTGGGAATATCCGCGCGCCACGCCGGACGGCGACCAGGTCGATCTCGTCGAAGTGATGGATCTGCGCGACGGGCTGATCGCGCATCATCGCGTGTACTGGGGCTGGGCCGGCTTTCTCGCGCTGCGCGCCGCCACGCCGGCGCCCGACCGCGCATGACGGCCGCCGCACCGACCCGCGCCGCGGCCCGCCGCGTGCTCGCCGCGACCTGCGTGAGCTACACGCTCGTGCTGCTCGACGCGTCCATCGTCAACGTCGCGCTCATCGACATCGCCCATACGTTCGGCAGCCGCGTAGCCGGCCTGCAGTGGATCGTGAACGCGTACACGCTCGCGTTCGCGAGCCTGCTGATGACGGGCGGCACACTCGGCGACCGGCTCGGCGATCGCGACGTCTACATCGCCGGGCTCGCGGTATTCGTCGCCGCGTCGGCGCTGGGCGGCGTCGCGCCACACCTCCCGGCACTTGCAATCGCCCGCGCGCTGCAAGGCGTCGGCAGCGCGATGCTGGTGCCCTGCTCGCTCGCGCTGCTCAACCGCGCCTTCCCCGAACCGGCTGCGCGCGCGTCGGCGATCAGCCTGTGGATGGGCTGCGGCGGCATCGCGATGGCGTCGGGCCCGCTGATCGGCGGCCTGCTGATCCATCTGTTCGGGTGGCGCAGCCTCTTCTTCGTGAACCTGCCGCTCGGGCTGGCCGGCATCTGGCTCGGCCGCTCGGTCGTGCGCGCCGCCGTCGTCGACGCATCGCGGCATTTCGACTGGGGCGGCCAGGCCACGGCCATCGTTGCGATCGCGGCGCTGATCGGCACGCTGATCGAAGGCCCGTCGCTCGGCTGGCGCTCGGCGCCGATCATCGGCGGCGCGGTGACGAGCGTCGTCGCGTGGAGCGCGTTCATCGCAATCGAAGCGCGGCGCCGCGACCCGATGCTGCCGCTCGCGTTCTTCCGCAACCGGCTGTTCGCCGGATCGACGTTCGTGTCGATGGCGTCGGCGTTCGTGTTCTACGGCTCGCTGTTCGTGCTCAGCCTGTTCTATCGGCAGGTCCGCGGCGCGAGCCCGCTCGATACGGGGCTCGCGTTCCTGCCGATGACCGCCATGGTCGCGCTCGGCGGGCTGTGTTCGGGCAGGCTGGTTGCGCGCTTCGGCGCGCGCGGCGCGATGTGCGCGGCGTTTGGGCTCTATGCGGCCGGCGCGCTCGGCATGACGGGCATCGGTGCGACGACGCCCGCGTGGCTCGCCGTCGCGCCGATGCTCGCGATCGGCTTCGCATCCGGATTCATCTCGCCGGCCGCGACGTCGCCGGCGCTCGGGACGGTCGACCGGCGCCGCGCCGGCGTGGCGGCGGCCGCGTTGAACGCGGCGCGGCAAAGTGGATCGGCGCTTGGGGTCGCGATCTTCGGCGCGTGCATCGCGACGCTGCAGCCGTTTCCGGCGGCGATGCGGGTGGCGCTCGGCATCGCGACAGGCTTGTCGGCACTCGCCGCCGCGACGTGGTGGATCACGGCGCAGCCGTCACGGGCACCCGGCGAACCGGCTGTGCAGCTACAAACCGCCACGCGTCGGTGACGCATGCTCCAGCAGGTGCGCGCGCGGCGGCACGGCGCGCCGCCATTGCGTCAACGCCGCCCGTCGCTCACGCGACATACATCGCGACACTGACGAACTGGCACAGGCTCCCGGCCAGCACGAACAGATGCCAGATGCCGTGCCCGTGGCGGATGCGTTCGTCGTTGATGAAGAAGTAGATCCCCGCGCTATAGATCAACCCGCCGGCCACGAGCCACGCGGTACCGACCGGCGGCAGCGCATGAATCAGCGGGCGCACCGCGACCAGCGCGAGCCAGCCCATCGCCACGTACAGGATCATCGACAACAGGCGCGTGCGCCGCCCGAGCGTCAGTTCCTGCACGATCCCGAACACGGCGAGCCCCCAGCTCACGCCGAACAGCGACCAGCCCCACGGGCCGCGCAGCGTGACCAGCGTGAACGGCGTATAGCTGCCGGCAATCAGCAGGTAGATCGCCGAGTGGTCGCACTTCTGCAGGATCGCTTTCAGGCGCGGATTGCGCACGCTGTGGTACAGCGTCGAGATTGCATAGAGCAGGATCAGCATCGCGCCATACACGCTGAAGCTCACCACTTTGTAGGGATCGCCTTCGAGCGCGCCCATCGTGACGAGCGCCACGAGACCGACCACCGACAGCACCGCGCCGACGAGATGGGAAATGCTGTTGAAACGCTCACCGACATGCACGACGTGTTCTCCTGCGGGTCCATCGGGAAAAGAGGGAACCCTATGATACCGGCCGGCGGAATTTGCCGTGCTGCGCTCAGGCAAACGGCGACGCGCGCCGCCGGCCCGCCGGGCCGCCAAAGAAAAAGCGCCGCGACATGCATCGCGGCGCTTCCCTTTCGATTACCGAACGGCCTGGACCGCCCGGTTCAACAGCACTTCCCCGCTCCCGACCCATATCGCGCATTCTGACGCTCGCGGAAGAATTCCTCATACGTCATCGGTTCGCGGTCCGGATGGGTCGCGCGCATGTGCGCGACGTAGGTGTCGTAGTCGGGCAGGCCGACCATCAGCCGCAACGCCTGCCCGAGGTAACGCCCCGCGCTGCGCAGGTCGCTGCCAAGATCGCTGAACATCGCGGCCTCCCCTTAACGTCCGCTGCCGAGCGCCTGCGCGGCCGGCATCGCTTCGTACGGCGTCTCGCGCACCGTCGGCTTCGACTCGCGGCGCGCGCGCAGCACGGCGATCACGCCGTACACCGCGATCGCCACGACGACGAAGATGAACAGCCCGGCCAGCGCCGCGTCGATGTAGTCGTTGAAGATGATCCGCTTCATCTGCGCGATCGACTTCGCCGGCGCGAGCACCTTGCCTTCGTCCACCGCTGCCTGCAGCTTCGCGGCGTGCGCGAGGAAGCTGACCTTCGGGTTCGCGTCGAAAATCTTCTGCCAGCCGGCCGTCAGCGTGCAGATCAGCAGCCACGCGGTCGGCACGATCGTCACCCACGCATAGCGCTCGCGCTTCATCTTGAACAGCACGACGGTGCCGAGCACCAGCGCGATCGCGGCGAGCATCTGGTTCGAGATGCCGAACAGCGGCCACAGCGTGTTGATGCCGCCGAGCGGATCGACCACGCCCTGGTACAGGAAGTAGCCCCACGCGGCCACGCACAGCGCGGTGGCGACCAGGTTCGCGGGCAGCGATTCGGTGCGCTTGAGTGCCGGGTGGAACGTGCCGAGCAGGTCCTGCAGCATGAAGCGGCCCGCGCGCGTGCCGGCGTCGACGGCCGTCAGGATGAACAGCGCCTCGAACAGGATCGCGAAGTGATACCAGAACGCCATCATCGCTTCGCCGCCGATCACCTGGTGCAGGATGTGCGCCATGCCGACTGCCAGCGTCGGCGCGCCGCCTGCACGCGCGATGATCGTCGTTTCGCCGACGGCCTTCGCGGTCTGCGTGAGCATGTCGGGCGTCAGCACGAAGCCCCATTGCGTGACCGTGTTGGCCACCGCTTCCGGCGTCGAGCCGAGCACGGCGGCCGGTGCGTTCATCGCGAAATAGATGCCCGGCTCGATCACGCACGCGGCGACCAGCGCCATGATCGCGACGAACGATTCCATCAGCATCGCGCCGTAACCGATGAAGCGCGCGTTGGTTTCGTTGTCGATCAGCTTCGGCGTCGTGCCCGACGAGATCAGCGCGTGGAAGCCCGACACCGCGCCGCACGCGATCGTGATGAACAGGAACGGGAACAGGTTGCCCGACCACACCGGGCCCGTGCCGTCGACGAACTTCGTCAGCGCGGGCATCTTCAGTTCCGGGGCGACGACCAGGATGCCGATCGCGAGGCCGAGGATCGTGCCGATCTTCAGGAAGGTCGACAGGTAGTCGCGCGGCGCGAGCAGCAGCCACACCGGCAGCACCGACGCGACGAAGCCGTAGCCGATCAGGATCCACGTGAGCTGCGTGCCCGTGAACGTGAACCACGCGGCGAGCGTCGGCGAATCGTGCACGTGCTGGCCGAACGCGATCGACGCCATCAGCAGCACGAAGCCGATGATCGACACTTCGCCGATGCGGCCCGGACGGATGTAGCGCGTGTAGACGCCCATGAACAGCGCGATCGGAATCGTCGCGGCGACGGTGAACGTGCCCCACGGCGAATTCGTCAGCGCCTTCACGACGATCAGCGCGAGCACCGCGAGGATGATCACCATGATCAGGAACGCGCCGAACAGCGCGATCACGCCGGGCACCGTGCCGAGCTCCATCTTGACGAGATCGCCGAGCGAGCGGCCGTCGCGGCGCGTCGAGATGAACAGCACGATGAAGTCCTGCACCGCGCCGGCGAACACGACGCCGGCCAGGATCCACAGCATGCCGGGCGTGTAGCCCATCTGCGCGGCGAGCACGGGGCCGACGAGCGGGCCGGCGCCGGCGATCGCGGCGAAGTGATGGCCGAACAGCACGTACTTGTTGGTCGGCACGTAGTCGAGGCCGTCGTTGTACTTGACGGCCGGCGTCATCCGCAGCCCGTCGAGCTGCATGACCTTGCTGGCGATGAAACGGCTGTAGAAGCGATACGCGATCAGATACACGCAGACTGCGGCGATCACGATCCAGAGGGCACTGACGCGCTCGCCGTGTGCGAGTGCGATCGTGCCGAACGCGAACGCGCCGAGCAGCGCGACCGCGATCCATAGCAGGGTACTGGAAGCCCGATTCATGGCGTCTCCTGGTCTCCAATGTGTTTTTGAGTGGATGCGGCGAGGGGCCGAACCCGCGTGACGTCGATGCGTCGTGCCGCAGCCTCGCAGAGGCCACGGCGATGGGCCGTAGTATTCCGCGCGACGGGGGCGGCTTACAAGCGGATAACTACGTATGCGGGGCTACGTAGAATTACGTAGATGCGGGGAGGTGCGGTGCGACGACAACGTCGGTTTGCGGAAATTTGTACCTGGCCGCCACTGCCGAGGCGAGAGCCGGATCGACTCAAGGTAACCGAAGACGTGGTGGGCCACCGCGAGGAAAAGCGAACCGTCCAATCTATGTGGATAGCGATATCGAACGCTGCATCCGGCGAGAACATCGACTCGACAACACATATGCAGAGCCGATGCGCTCGTTCGCCCAGAATCGATGCTACAGACCGCCGCGCTTGAGCCGGATCCCGTGCGGATGCGGATTCGCGTCGCCGGAATCTTCGGGCAGCAGGTTGCCATCGTCGAGCTTCGCATCGGCACGCGCTGTTGCCGGATAACGTTCCGGGTAAAGGTGGCGCTGCGCGACCGTCTCGTCGAACGTACCAGACCATTTCGCAACGACGACCGTGGCCAGGCTGTTGCCGATCGTATTGCACGTTGCGATCGCCATCGACATGAAGCGGTAGACGCCAAAGATCAGTGCGAGTCCCTCCACCGGCAGCAGCCCCGTCGATGTCACCGTCGCCGCGAACACGACGAACGATCCGCCCGATACCGTCGCGGCGCCTTTCGACGTCAACAGCATCAGCAGCAGGATCCCCATCTGATGCTCGAACGTGAGCGGCACGTTGTACGCGTGCGCGATGAACATCACGCCCATCGCCATGAAGATCGACGTCCCGTCGAGATTGAACGCATAGCCGGTCGGCAGCACGAGACCGACCGTCTGCTTCGCGCAGCCAAGTCGCTCGAGCTTGATCAGCAGGCGCGGCAACGCGCTTTCCGACGACGCGGTGCCGAGCACGATCAGGATCTCGTCCTTGATGTAGCGCATGAAGCGCCACATGCTGAAGCCGGCCAGCTTCGCTACGACGCCCATCACGACGACGATGAACAGCACCACGACCGCGTAGAAGCTGAGCACGAGTTGCGCGAGCGCGACCAGCACGGCTGTCCCGTTGCTGCCGACCGCGAACGCGATCGCGCCGAAGGTGCCGAGCGGGGCAAGCTTCATCACCAGGTTGATGAACGAGAACAGGACCTCCGAAATCTGGTCGAGCCCGTCGTTGATTCGCGCGCGCCGCCCTTCGGGAATCGCAAGAATGCCGATGCCGACCATCACCGCGAGCACGACCACCTGCAGCAACTCGCCCTTCGCGAACGCGCCGATGAAGTTGTCCGGCACGAGATGCATCACGAATTCGGTGAACCCTTGCGGCGCCGCCTTTGCCGCGGCAACCGGTACCTTGCCGACCGCCACGGACGTCATACCCTGGCCGGTCTGCAGCAGGTTGCCGGCGAACAGGCCGAACGCCAGCGCGATCGTCGACACGACTTCGAAGTAGACGATCGCACGCCAGCCGACCCGCCCCGCGCTCTTCACGTCGCCGGCGGAAGCAATGCCATGCACGATCGTCAGGAACACGAGCGGCGCGACGCCGGCCTTGATCAGCGCGAGAAACACGTCGCCGAGAATCTTCATCTGCGTGCCGAATTTCGGAAACAGCAGCCCGGCGACGATGCCGAGCACCAGCGACGCGAGCACCTGCATGCCGAGCTTGCGATACCACGGGCGCTTCGGCGCCGGGGCGACCGGTTCGTCGCGCGAGGTCTGTGCGTGATTCATGATGGTGTCTCCTCCACGATGTCCGCTCAGATTTCGCGGGACAGTGCGATCGCCCGATCGACCATCTGCGGCGCGAGGCCCAGGTAGTTGACCGGATCCGTCATGCGTTCGATCGCGTCGCGATCGAAGTGCCGCGTCACCTCGGGCAGTGCGGCCAGCGCTTCGGCGAGCGTGCCGCCCTTCTCGTTGACCGTGCGGCACGCGTCATACACGATGTCGTGCGCCTGCTGGCGCCCGGTAAACGGCGCCATCTGCATCATCGCGGCTTCGGCGACGATCAGCCCCTTGCTGATGCCGAGGTTCTGCTTCATCCGCACCGCATCGACGATCAGCCCACCGAGCGCGAACTTCGCCTGATGCAGCGCGCCGGATGTCAGGATGAAGCTCTCGGGAATCGCGATCCATTCCGCATGCCACGGACCTGTCGCCCGCTCGAAATCCTGGATCATCGCGTCGACCATCAGGCCCGCATGCTGCCGCACCGCTTTCGCCGCCGCCAGCATCAGCTCGCTCGAGATCGGATTGCGCTTTTGCGGCATCGTGCTACTTGCGCCGCGCCCCTTGACGAACGGTTCGTACACTTCCGCGAATTCGTTCGACGCCATGATCATGATGTCGAGCGCGATCTTGCCGAGCGAGCCCGTGACCAGCGCAAGCAGGTTCACTGCCTCGGCGAAGCCATCGCGTGCGACGTGCCACGTCGTCGCGGGCACACCGAGCTTCAGTTCTTCCGCAAGCGCATTCTGGACGTCGAAACCCTTGTCGCCGAGCGACGCCAGCGTGCCGGCCGCGCCCGCGAACTCGACGACCGCGACGCGTGCGCGCAGCTCCGCGAGCCGCTGCTGATGCCGGTCGAACATCGCGAGCCAGATTGCGGCCTTGTAGCCGAACGTGATCGGCAGCGCCTGCTGGAGATGGGTGCGGCCTGCCATTGCGGTGTCGCGGTGCGTGCGCGCGAGGTCGGCGAGAATGCCGCGCAATTCGCGGATATCGGCGTCGATCGAGTCCAGCGCATCGCGTACTTGCAGGGCCACCGCCGTGTCCATGATGTCCTGCGTCGTGGCACCCCAATGCACGTAGCGGCCCGCGTCGCCGCACATCGCGACGAGCTGGTGCACGAGCGGCAGGATCGGATAGCCGACGATGTCCGTCTCCTCGCGCATGTGATCGAAATCGATGCGCTCGATACTCGCTTCCCGTGCAATCACGTCGGCCGCTTCGGCTGGAATCACGCCGACGCGCGCCTCGGCCTTCGCGAGCGCGACTTCGACGTCGATGTAACGCTGCACGAGTGAATGATCGGAAAACAGCGCACGCATCTTCGCGGTGCCGAAGGCATCTCGAAACAGAATCGAATCGACGACGGTGCTGGAGACAGGGATGGCGCGGCTTGCCATGGTGACCTCTGAAAAGGAGAACGGGGAAAAGGCATCGGACCTTCGAAGCCGAATACCTTCGATATGTCCGGACATATCGAAGGCTATTATGTCCGGACATATCGCTCAAGCGACGTTTACCCTTAAACTGTCAGCGACGACTGACATGCAGAGAAAATGAACCGACCCCATTTCGCCGAGATCGCGCGCGACCTGACTGAAGGCATCGCGTCGGGCCGCTTTCCCGTCGGCTCGTACTTGCCGACCGAGCTCGAACTGCGCGATCTGTACAAGACGAGCCGGCACACGATTCGCGCGGCGCTGCACGAACTGCAGCAACTCGGCTTCGTATCGCGCCGCAAGAACGCGGGGACGCGTGTCGAATCGGTGCAACCGAAAAACGACTTCCGGCCGTCTCTTGCTTCGATCGAGGATCTCGTCCAGTTCGGTTCCGAGAATCTGCGCGTGGTGCAGACGGTCGAGGAGCTCGTCGCTGAAGGCAAGCTCGCGAAGGTCCTGAAAAGCGACGAAGGTGCACGCTGGCTGCGCATTTCGAGCCTGCGTGTCGAACGCGATACCTCGCGTCCGCCGATTGGCTGGACGGACGTTTATATTGATCCGAGCTATGCGGAAATCGTGGAGACGATCCGCAACGAGCCGGACACGCTGATCAGTTCATTGATCGAGGCCCGTTACGGACGATGCGTTGCCGAGATCGAGCAAAACGTACAGGCGGTGAACGTCTCGCCGGAAATGGCTGCGAGACTGCAGATCCCGGCGGGAACGGCCGCGCTTGAAATCGTGCGGCGCTATATCGATTCGATGGGCGTTGCGTTCGAAATCTCGATCAGCATTCACCCGGCCGAACGATTTTCCGTTTCCATGAGGCTGAAACGATCCGAGAGTTGAACTGGCGGACTTGGCTTGTTGAACATCCAATCTCAGCCGGGTATCACGATGATGCACAGCCCCGGGGGAATACGATCGTCACGCAAGGTGCAGGCCACGTGCACATGCGCACGATGGATCGCGCAATGGCCGCCGTGCGCGGCACTCTTGCGAAGACCAGTGTCAACTCCCGGGCAGCGTCGGCAGCCCCTGTCGCGCGTTGTACGAAACCAGCGTTTGAGCAGGCGACCGTACCGTAGTGGCTCAACTTCGCGTCTTCGTCAGCCACAGGTGCCCACCTTCCTGATCGGTGGACACCCATGCTCCTTGGTCAAAGCGCCATGACGTAGACGTCGAGAATGGCCCCCGACGGTCGATCAACCTCAATTGCTATAGATCAGACCGCGAGCGGCGCCGTTGACGTAGATCCTGCCATACGTGTTCCAGTCGCCGGCCATCACGCCGGAGTCGCCGAACTGGTGCGCGTCGTCGTTGAAGCGCGCCCACGTTGCACCCCCGTCGTCGGAATGGTAAATGCCCCAGACGCCGTTCAATGTGCCTTCCACGTAGACCGCGGCCGAGTACGACGAACCTCCCGGCGCCCTGCCCAAGGCGATCACGGTGGCGCCCGGTGTGTCGTTGGTCGACGCGAAGGCGCTGAGCTTCGTCCAGGTTGCCCCCGAGTCCACCGAGTGGTACACGGCCGTGCCGTCGGCCAGCCAGAGGTCACCCTCGGCGTTCGGATTGACCGCCATCGACGTATCCCGCCACGAATTCCAGGCCAGGTTCGCGTTCACGGAGCCCTGGCTCAGCGCGAACGTGTGGCCGCCGTCGTTCGAGACGTAGATCTTGCCGCGCTGCCAGCTCCACGGTGCGCCGCCGGAGTCGTAGGCATAGACCTTGTTCGGGTTCTTGCGGTCCGCGGCCAGGCGGTAGGCTCGCGGGAAGCCGTTCCATTTGGCGCTGAACGCCGGCAGGTTGGTCGTCGTCCAGCTGGCGCCATTGTTTGTCGTGTACGACGGCACCGAGTCCGGCGGTGCCCACGTCACGTTGTTGCGAGAAGGGACGACCAGGTTGCCCACGTTGCTCTGGCTTGCCGCGGCGCCGTTGGGCAGCGACGCGAACGTCGCCCAGCTATTGCCGCTGTCGCCGGACCAGAAGCCCTTGGTGGCATGGCCGTTGGCGTTGTCGACGCCCGCGGCGGCAATGTACGTCGGATCGGACCACGACATGTCGGCCGAATTGCCGCTGCTCCACGTGCTCAACGGGCCTTTCGTCGGCCTCGTCGTGAGATCCGTATTGACCCACGTGCCGATGTCGCCGGCGCTGTTGATGAACTTGTACGACGCACCGGGCGGCGCCGTGACGAGCGCCAGCGTCACGGTTTCCTCGAGGTTGTCGACCTTGGGGCTCCAGGTTGGCGTGGGCGACGAGGCGTTCATGGTTTCACAGATGCCGCCGCCGTGGACGTGCATGACGTGATCGCGATTGGCCGGGTCGATGGCGACGCTCTCGACCCAGCCGGCGCAGCCAACCGAGGCAGTGCCGGTGTGCGGCATGCCGGCCTCGATTTCGCGCCACGTGCTGCCGCCGTCGTCGGATAGCTGGATGGTCTTGCTGGTGTCGCTCCAGCCCGTCATGCCCAGTGCGATGCGGGCGGACGCGCCCAGACCGGAGACGGACAGGCCGCCAAAGCCGTTGCTGCTGGAGCGGTTGAGCAGCGTCCAGTTGCCGTTGTTACTTCCGCCGAACTTGTAGAGATAGCTCGGACCACCGATGCCCTGGCCGACGCCCGCGTTGAACACCACGTAGAAGTTGCCGTCGGACGTGCGCACGACGTGCGGGATGTAGTAGCCGGACACCGTCGGGGGGACGGGCACCGGCGTCCACGAGAAGCCGCCATTGGTGGACTTGTACAGGGTCGACGTCAGGCCCGCCGCGTTGGCGTAGTCCGGGGCGACGGTGGCCCACATGATCCAGGTCGGCTGGCCGCCGCCCTTGCCCGACGTGTCGAAGATGACCTGCTCGACGCCCAGCGGGGAGCTGCCGCCGCTGATCGTGGTGGAGGACAGACCCGTGACCTGCGCCCAGGTGCGGCCGGAATCGGCACTCTTCCACAGGCCGGCCGTGCGCGATCCGTAGAACAGCGTCGAGGGATTGTTCGGGTCGACCTGCAGGCGCTCGCCCGTGGCGCGGCCGTTGTCGTTGCCGCCCACCGGGAACGGCAGGTCGTAGTGCGTCCAGGTGTCGCCGCGGTTGCTCGAGATGTAGATGCGGCCGTTGTGACCCTGCGTCACGGTAATGCCGGTCATCATGTAGACGAGCTGATCGTTGTTCGGGTCGAGCGCAAGGCTTTCGACGCCGTGGAAATCGCCCTCGCCTGAGCCGAAACCGATGCCGTCGGTGATGGGCGTCCACGTCGAGTTGGTCGCGTTCCAGCGGTACGCGCCGCCGACGTCGGTGCGTGCATACAGCAGGCTCGCATTGGCTGGATGGTAGATCAGGCCGGTGACGTAGCCGCCGCCGCCCCACTTGACGCTGGTCCAGCTGGCCGCCGGCAGGTTGCTGCCGCTGCCATTTCCGACGATCTGACTACGATTGGCGGCGACATTGGCACCCGCATTGGTCACGCCTGTCGCGCTGTCGGATCCGCCATCACAGCCCCATAACGTACACGCCATCGCCGCAGCGGCAATCCATCGTCGAGAAAACACGTTCATCAGAAGTCCTTAATGAAAGAGGTCCATCGCAGGCCCGTCGTCGGGCCCTGCGTGATCAATTCGTCATGAGCGATGCAATCTGTGGAGCGCCGAGCGCACCGCGATAGATACGGAAATCATCGATCAGGCCGTGGAACGTGGCGTCGGCACTGTATTGCGATTTGCCCAGCCAGTTCTGCGTGGTAGGGCCAAGGCGGAACGGCGCCTGGAACATCGCCGTGTTGGTACTGACGGGCGTGCCGTCCACGTATATCGTGCCGGTCGAACCCGATAGCGTGACGGCCACATGCACCCATCGCTTGCTCGGCAGCTCGGTGGGGGCGTCGATGATCTGTTCCGGAGGGCCGTCACCGGGGCCGTTGGCCGTCATCGCGAAGCGCATGCCGGCCCAGCCGTTGCGCAACTGGGCGCGCGGCGTGAACATCATGTAGCGGTGGAAGCCCGTGCCGAAGTCGAACAGGCGTGCCCACGTTTGCGCGCCGTTCCAGAACACCCAGCTGGCGATGGTGAAGTCCGACACATCGGCCAGCAGATCGTCGGGCAACGCCACATACGCGCCCGAGCCGTTGAGCGAAACCGCATTGCCGCTGCGCCCCGCTGCCCACGTTGCACCGTTGAGCGTGCCATTGCGCCCGTTGCCCGAGCTATCGGCGGCCGTCACGCCGCTGCCTTCATCAAACGTGAGGTGCGCGAGCAGCTGCTGCGCCGTGATCACTTTCACTTCGTTGGAGGGCGCCGATTCGCCCGCAATCGTTTGCGCCGTCACGACATAAAAATACGTGCCGGCACCGGCGGGCATATCGGTAAAGGTCAGCAGATCGGTGATACCGCTCCGGATGGTGCTGTACGGTCCGCCGGCAA
The DNA here is from genome assembly GCF_004343765.1 of Burkholderia sp. SRS-25. Classification (NCBI taxonomy): domain Bacteria; kingdom Pseudomonadati; phylum Pseudomonadota; class Betaproteobacteria; order Burkholderiales; family Burkholderiaceae; genus Burkholderia; species Burkholderia sp. SRS-25. The sequence continues at coordinate 114,209 of NZ_PTXM01000011.1, read as the reverse complement.
TGGTGGCGCGCTTGACGTTGTAGCTGACGGCGTTGCTGCTGCCCCACCACGACAACACCACCTTGCCCGCGCTGGCGTAGCCGGTCAGGCCGGTCGGCGTTGCTGCAGGGGTGCCGGGGTCGAGCGTGCAGGTGAGCGTGCCGTAGCCAAGCTGGTCGAATCCGCCACTGTTGGGGCCGTAGTTGCCGCCGCCGCCTTCCGGCGCCACAAGCTCGGCAGCGCGCTTGGTGTACGGCGCCGCCAGACCTTTGCGGTTGATGTAATGGTTGGCCACCAGCGCCCAGCAGGGCCGCCCCAGGGCGCCGCCTTGCCCGCCGGTGGAGAACTGCGTCTGGGTGACGCCGGCACTGTTCTGGTACGTGACGAAAGGCACCGTGTAGAACGCGCCGTCCGCCTGCTTCAGGTTGGCCTTGGCCACGTATTCCGCGCCCGCCAGAAAGCGATTGTTGTCATAGCCGTACAGGTCGATGCCCTGATTCCACGCCATCTCGCAAATAGCGCCCGTCAAGGCAATGCCGAGCGTGCTGTGGCCCTGGTCCCGGCCGGCTTCCTGCCATTGCCCGAGGTTGCCGGGGTGCAGGTAGTACACGGCTTGCCGGATACAGCCGTTGCTGCCACCGGTCTTGAAATGGGTGACGGCCTCGTTGACGAGCTCGGCATCGTCGCACAGCACGCCGATGGCCAGGACGCACGCAATGTTGGCCAGGCCCCAGTTGGCCCAGTAGTGCGTGTCCATCGCGGTGTCGATACGGGTCAGGAAAGCATGGCTGACCGGGTAGAAGACATTGCGCATCATGGCCTGGAACGCCGCGAGTCCGGCCGGACTCCAGCCGCTGTAGCCGCGCATGATTTCGGCTGCGTTGGCGAACTCGTAGCCGTAGATGCCGGCGGCGAGCGCCACGTCGCTGCCGCCAAGCGTCGTCAGCTTCGCGGCCCATTGGTCCAGATACTCCACGGCTTTGTCGGCATAGCGTGTGTCGTCCGACACCTTCCAGCGCAGCGCGTCGCCATAGGCGGCGGCGATGTCGTTGTAAAGCGCGCCGTAGTTCTGACCATGCGTGGGATCGTTGCCGCGATAGATGCCGACCTGCGGGTTCGGCTTGTTCGTGAGGCGCGTGTGACCGTTGGCGACGAGCACGTTCCAGCTGTCGATCCACGGGGAAGCGTGAGCCCCGACCTTAGCGCGCATGCGTTCGAAATCCGCCTCGGTATGCAGCAAACCGGGATGCGTGAAGGCGCGGGTCTGGGCAATGCCTGCCGACGTCGCCCCTGCGTCGATACCATTCGAAGCTGGAGCACCTCGGGACGCCTGGCCGGTGCCGTTTGCCGATGCACGCTCACCGCCTGAAACCGCGTTGCTTCCGTCGCCGCCGCACCCGGCCAGAAGCGTTGCGCCGAGCGCCGTCACGAAATGGCGTCGTGCAATATTTTCGATGTCGCCGAGTGGGACGATTTCCTCGGGTAGCATCGTCGGTGCTCCGTTGTCTCGCATGTCTGGATCCCCAGTTTTTTAGCTATGGTCGAAGCAACAAAAATGTACGAACCATTCCGTATTCGTCAGGAACGCGTAGCATTCTATCCAATACGATAGGGATGTAATCAAGCGAAAAAAAACATATTCATCAATGACACGCACGTGTCACATCGGTGATGCACGGATTGAGGATTGCGCGAAGCGGCTGGGCGCCGCCGTAGAACAAGACAACATCGATCGTGGGTATGATCTGTTGTCCGTAGCGCGCTCACGGCGGAGCACGCCATCTCGAATCCGACGACCCACCTGCCAATAGAAGTTCGGCGTCGACGGCTGCGGCCGCGATCCCGCCCACATCCTCGCCGTATTACCAGCAGGCTCCTGCGAGCCGCTACGGTCTGATTGATCGCATGTCACGGCAAGCACAAATTCATGCAACCCATCGGAAGGAGCGGGAAACGCGCCGGCCCGCCCGGCGCGGCACGATGCAAAACGGCCGGCAACAGATGTGCCGGCCGCTGGTGTGAAACGAATGAATCCCGCATCGCGCGCCGCCGCCGTCGCAGACGGTGCAGCGCCACGGGATGCGTTGCTACGACTGCCGTTCGGCTGCCGCGACCGGCTCCGCCCGGCCGTCGCGCGTGCCGCTTGCCGCCGCCGGCTTCTCCCAGAACGTCGCATTCGCGATGCCGAGCGCGGCCGGATCGAACGTCGGCTCGCGTCCCGCGCGCTTCTGCGCCTCGTAGTCGCGCAGCGCCTTGAGCGCCGGCTTCTGCAGCAACAGGATCGCGACGATGTTCAGCCACGCCATCAACCCGACGCCGATGTCGCCCAGCGCCCATGCGACGCTCGCGCTCTTCACCGCGCCGTACAGCGTCGCGAGCAGGATCACCGCACGCAGCACGAACGTGCCGGCGGCGCTGCTGCGCGCACGGCTCAGGTACGCGACGTTGGTTTCCGCGATGTAGTAGTACGCGAGGATCGTGGTGAACGCGAAGAAGAACAGCGCCATCGCGACGAACGCCGCACCGAAGCCCGGCAGCACCGATTCGACGGCCATCTGCGTGTAGCCGGGGCCGGCCTCGATGCCGGCCGCGCCCGAGAACAGCGCGCGGCCACCCGGCGCGACCACGTTGTACGCGCCGGTGATCAGGATCATGAAACCCGTCGCCGAACAGACGAACAGCGTATCGACGTAGACCGAGAACGCCTGCACGAGCCCCTGCTGCGCCGGATGCGTCACTTCCGCGGCCGCCGACGCGTGCGGGCCCGTGCCCTGCCCCGCTTCGTTCGAATAGACGCCCCGCTTCACGCCCCACTGGATCGCCATGCCGAGCACCGCGCCGAAGCCGGCCTCGAAGCCGAACGCACTTTCGAATACCAGCCTGACGACACCCGGCAGACGCTCGATGTCGAGCGCGATCACGACGCACGCGATCAGGATGTAGCCGAGCGCCATGAACGGCACGACGATCTCCGCGACGCGCGCGATCCGCTTCACGCCGCCGAAGATGATCATGCCGAGCAGCAGCACGAGCACCGCCCCGGTGACGGGCTTCGCGATGCCGAAGGAATTCTCGATCGCGGACGAGATCCCGTTCGCCTGCACGCCCGGCAGCAGCAGCCCGCACGCGAGCACGGTGGCGATCGCGAACGCCACCGCATACCAGCGGATGCCGAGCCCCTTCTCGATGTAATACGCGGGGCCGCCGCGATACTGCCCTTCGCGCCGCACCTTGTAGATCTGCGACAGCGTCGATTCCACGAACGCGGTGCTCGCGCCGAGGAACGCGACGAGCCACATCCAGAACATCGCGCCGGGGCCGCCGAACGTGATGGCCGTCGCGACGCCCGCGATGTTGCCCGTGCCGACGCGCCCCGACAGCGACATCGCCAGCGCCTGGAACGACGACACGCCTTCCGCCGAGGCCTTGCTGCCCCGCATCAGGCGCAGCATCTCGATGAAGTGGCGAACCTGCGCGAAGCGCGTGCGCAGCGAAAAGTACAGCCCCGCTGCAAGACAGAGAAAAATGAGCGCGGGGCTCCAGATGACACCGTTGAGCGAATCGACGAGTTGTTCCATGGGGCGTTTCTGTTGAAGGTGCGAATGACGCGTGGGCGGACGGTCGGATCCGTTACGCGAGCGAACGGGCGTCACGACTACGGACAAATCCGAATTTGTCTTTCATTTATATTACATGCCTTACGATTTCATTCGGAATCGGGGTGTCCCCCTAGCGGCGCGTGACGCGTCCGGACGGCGTCGCAACGACGTGATCGTCAATCTGGCAGCCCGCCGTGCGTCGGGCTGATTGAATCTTCCGGCGCTGCGCCCCGCGGTGCCCGAACGGCATTGATCCCGGCCGGCGCGCACCGTACAGTGTTCGCCTGCCTCGATACAGGAATCGCCATGCCAATCGGATTTCGGAAGATGCACGCGAACGGCGACGACTTCGCGATCGTCGACCTGCGCGGTCAGGATCACGCGCACGCGATCGATGGCAACCTCGCGCAACGCATGGGCGACCGCAAGCGCGGCATCGGCTTCAATCAGCTCGCGGTCGTGTCGGACTGCGACGACGCAGCAGCCCGCGTCGCGTTCTGGAACGCCGACGGCTCGCCGCTCGACACCTGCGGCAGCGCAACGCGCGGCGTCGCGTGGCAACTGATGCGGGAAACCGGCCTGTCATCGCTCGTGCTGCGAACCCGCCGCGGGTATCTCGAGTGCTCGACGGAGGCCAACGGCCTGATCACCGTCGAGATGGGCCGGCCGCTCACCGGCTGGCGGGACGTGCCGCTCGCGGAGGCACTCGACACGCTCGCGTTGCCGCTGCCCGGCGCCCCTGCCGCGTGCAACATGGGCAATCCGCATTGCACGCTTTTCGTCGACGATCTGCGCACGATCGATATCGCGGCGCTCGGCCCGACCATCGAAACGCATCCGCTGTTTCCGCAGAAAACCAACGTGCACTTCGTTCAGGTCATCGATCGCACGCATATTCGCCTGCGCATCTGGGAGCGCGGCGGCGGCGTGCCGCTCGGTTCGGGATCATGTTCGTGCGGGGCGGTCGTCAATGGCATCCGGCGCGGGTTGCTGGATGCGTCGGTGCGCGTCGAATGCGACGGCGGCGACGTGACGGTGCGTTGGGATGGTGCCGGCAGTGTGCTTCTGAGCGGGCCGGTCGCGTTCGGGTTCAGCGGAAACTGGCTGGGCGAGCAGACGCCCGGAGCCTGACGGCCCGGGCCGGCGGACGCGCCTCGCAGGCGCGCGGCCGACCGGACCCAGCCCGGCGCATTGCGCGCCGGGCCGTGCCAATCCGTGCTGGCTCAGTGCTTGTCGTCGAGCTTCTTCGGCTTCGGCGGCGACGGCACCTTCGCGTACTGGAATGCGGGCGTCGCCTTCAGCGCATCCTTCGTCGCGCCCGGCAGGTAGATGTTGCCGTTGCGCACGTCGAGCGATGCGATCGGCACCGCGACGTCGTGCGCGGCCACGCCGAGGAAGCCGCCGGCCGACACGATCGCCGCCGATACCGAGCCGTCCGGCGCGACGATCAGGTCGCGCACGGTGCCGACCTTCTGGTTCTCGTCGTTGTAGACGGCCTTGCCGAGCACGCTCTTCTTCACGCTCCAGCCTTCGAGCAGCGCCTGCGATTGTTCGACGGTCACGCTGATCGGCTGCGCGCCCGCGATCTGTGCGTGCGCGCTGACGCTCGAGGCGAGGGCGGTTGCTGCGATGAGGGTCTTGTAGAAAGCCATGCTGTTATGCACTCCGGTGAATTGTTGTCGGTGTCGGCGGCCGGCCAAGCCGCCTCCGTGCATGCGCCGCGTGAAACGAGAAGGCCTCTGTACGACGCATCACACCGGCCCATGTTAGCGCCACTCGCGAAACGCTGCATTGGACGTGATGACGCAGTCGCTGTCAGGCGCCCCTTGTGATGGCGACATTACGGACACCGCAGCGAATCGCGTACATCGCCGCCGTCACGCGTTGCGAGAATACACGCGCCGGTGCCGCACCGCCTCCGCCAGCACGTCGAGCACCGGCTCCGTCTGCGTCCAGCTCAGGCACGCATCGGTGATCGACACACCGTACTTCAGCGGCACGCCCGGCTTCAGGTCCTGGCGCCCGGCCTCGAGATGGCTCTCGACCATCACGCCGACGATCCGATGCTCGCCCTGCGCCAATTGCCGAGCGAGATCCTGCGCGACCTCGATCTGCCGCTCGTGCGACTTGTTCGAGTTCGCATGCGAGCAATCGACCATCACCTGTTCGCGCAGGCCGGCCTTGCGCAGCACCGCGCAGCTCGCCTCGACATGCTCGGCGTCGTAGTTCGGCCCGTTCTTGCCGCCGCGCAGGATCACGTGCGCATCGTCGTTGCCGCGCGTCTCGAAGATCGCGGCCATCCCCATCTTCGTCATCCCCATGAACGCATGGCTCGCCGCTGCCGCGACGATCGCGTCGGACGCGACCTGCACGCCGCCGTCGGTGCCGTTCTTGAAGCCGATCGGGCAGCTCAGGCCCGACGCGAGCTGTCGATGGCTCTGGCTCTCGGTCGTGCGCGCGCCGATCGCGCCCCACGCGATCAGGTCGGCGATGTACTGCGGGCTCAGCAGGTCGAGGAATTCGGTCGACGCCGGCAGGCCCAGCGCGTTGATGTCGAGCAGCAGTTGCCGCGCGGCGCGCAGCCCTTCGTTGATGCGGAAGCTGCCGTCGAGGCGCGGATCGTTGATGTAGCCCTTCCAGCCGACCGTCGTGCGCGGCTTCTCGAAGTAGACGCGCATCGTGATCAGCAGGTCGTCCTTCAGCGCATCGGCGGCCGCCTTCAGGCGGCGCGCGTAATCGAGCGCCTGGTCGTGATCGTGGATCGAACACGGGCCGACGACGAGCAGCAGCCGGTCGTCGCGGCCGTGCAGGATGTCGCCGATCGCGCGGCGCGTATCCTCGACGAGCGCCTGCGTGGCGGCCGGCACCGGCAGCTCGTCCAGCAGCAGTGCGGGGGAAATCAGCGGGCGCACGGCGCCGATGCGGACGTCGTCGATGCGCGTGGTGTCCTGCGTCGCGTCGGCGCTGCCTACCTCGCGATCGTGGGAAGGATTGTCGAGGTTCTGCATGGTGATTCTCCGGGGGACGTCTGTCTGGAATGATGGGCAGGCTCGATTATGGCACCCGCGCCGGACGGTGGCGGGTCGCGGCGGGGGAGCGGGCGCGGCTGCATGGCGGCCGCGCGACGCAGATCAACAGGCGAAAAGAAAAAGGCGACCCGCGAAGGGTCGCCCGGCCGTGCGCCGCATCACACGCGGCGTGGCGGCTAGTGCAGCGTCTCGGGCGCCAGCGAATTGCTCGGCAGCATCGACGTCAGCCAGCAATTGCTCGGCGCCGCTTTCCCGTTGAAACGGTCGTAGAGCCACGGCAGCATGCCGACCACCCACGGCACGATCGCGCCCGCATGTTCGAGCGGATACTCGTTGTACGTGACCGGCGTGCCGCCGGCACAGAACTTCTGCGCCAGCGCGCGCACGTCGTACGCCATCATCACGCCATCGCCCATCTGGCTGCTGAAGGTGCCGTCCAGCGCACCCGCCGTGCCCTGGCCGATGAACATCGGAATCGTCGGCGATGCGGCCAATCCCGCATTCACCTTGTTCGCGTATGTCACGTACACGGGAATGCTGTTGATGTCGCTCGCGTATTGCGGCTTGAACAGCGTTCCCCAGTGCAGCCCCGTGTACTTCGGCAGGATGTACGCGAGCGACTGGCTCTGGATGTCCTTGAGCACGGCGACGCCGGTATCGCTGAGATAAGGCGTCAGGTCGAAGCCGTAGCCGCGCGACAGCCCGGCCAGCGCGGCCGCGGCCACGCCGCCCCAGACGATGCTGCCGTCGACGTAGCGCAGGTTGTGCGCGGGGTCGACCAGCACGCCGCCTTCCGCCGCGCCGACGAGCTGCCTGTTGATCTCGGGCGCATAGCTCGGCGCGAGCTGAGCGGCCCAGTTCGTCGCGATCGCGCCGCCGGAATAGCCGATCATCGCGACCTTGCTCGACGGGTTCAGGCCCGTGGACGGCGTATTGAGCGCAGCGCGGATCGAATCGAGCGTGGTCATTCCGTATTCGGGGCCGGCAGCGAAGTCGGCCGTCTGGCCCTCCGTATCGGGCACGATGACGTTGTAGCCGAGCAGCAGCAGTGTCGACAGCGGAATCGATTCCGCGCTGTAGAGCAGCGTGCCGACATTGATGACCTTGGTCACGTCACGGTCGCCGGCGATCACCTGCGACGGCTCGTCGTACGGGTTCAGCGAATCGTAGGCCGACTGGTACGAGATGGCCTGGCCGTTGCTGACCTGGCTCCGGATCACGGACGTCACGTTGACGACCGGCTGGTTCAGCGCATTATTGGTGCGATACAGCAACTGCTGCGCGGTCAGCGCGGTGGGGATGCCGGCCACGTGATAGACGACGTTGCGCGTCTTGAGCACCGTGCCCGGTGGAATCGATGCCAATGGCGTCGCGCCGGTGTATGTGTAGAACGGGTCGGATACGGTCGGCGCGGCGGCGCCGGCCAGCGGAGTAGCAATGGCCAGCGTGGCGGATACTGCCGCCGCGGCCATCATGAAACGTCTGGAGGACATGGTTGGGGCCCCTGGGATAACCTGCTTTCATCGAAGGAAGTTCGCGGTGTTGCAGACCACCGTGTGTGCTGCTTCAAAACCGGTTCCGAGCCATCGACTGTCTCCTGTGAATTAGCAATCCGGGCTGTTCTGAATTCGTCGTTTTAGTAGGAGTACAAACCGGATGAATTGAAGCACAACGAGCACGCACTCGATGGGCGTTTTCCGTTGTTTGAAGGTAAACGTCTAAACCCGTCGGCGCGCGATGCCGAGTCGCTTCGGCGATTCTGCCGACTGTCCGCGTTTTGTCGAAGTGCCGTACGATCACGGCTGTCGGGTACCGAAGGCCACGTCGTGCGATGCCGGCCGCGCCGCACGCCGACTGTCCATAACCGATCGATCCCTGCCCAACCGACACGCCACGATGACCGTCTCCGAACTTCTCCGTGCCATCCGCCAACCGTATGCCGCCCTGCTGCTCTGCGCGTCGCTGCCCGCGTTCGCCAAGGTCTCCACCGAGGTGTACTGCTTCAAGTCGGAGGGCGAAAAACCGGTGCGCTTCGAAATGCGCACCTATTACGACGATGCCATCGATTGGTCGGGCGGCATGGTCCGCTATGCGAAAGCGAAAACGGCGCTGCCGCTGGTGGTCGAGCACGTGGACGAGGAAGTGATCGCCGAGGGCCGCCCGCACCAGTTCACGACGACCTGGGTCGAGATGGTCGACGGCAGGATCAATGGACGGTACGAGATGATGTCGCAGGGCGCGATGATCTATTCGATGACCTATACCAGCGCGCGCACCGGCAAGCAGACAGCGTTCGGCAGGGTACTGGACGTCGACGCGTCCGAACAGACCGGGTGCCGCTGGTGATGCGCCCGATGATCCGGGTCGTACTGGCGCTGATCGCGCTACGCGCGGGTTGCGTCGATGCCGCGCCGCGCACGGTCTACGAAGGAACGCTGCAAGGCGCCGGCGCCGTCGTGATGGAACTCGACGATCGCCCGGCTGCGGATGGTTCGATCTCGGGCCGCTACTTCTATGCGCAGCACGGCGTCGATATTCCGCTGCACGGCACGCCTGCGGAACTGGTCGAACCGCTCGCGCGAACGCAGTTGCCGGACGATGCGCGCAGCCCATTGGGATTCGGCCAGCAAGCCGATTTCGATCATGCCGCAGCCACCTGGCAGGGCACGCGGGACAAGGCCGGCTATCGCGGCCGCTGGACCGATGCGCGCTCTGGCAAGTCACGCACCTTCGCGTTGCGCCGCGTCGCCGCATACGATCCCGACGCAGTCGCGCCCGGCGCCGTCGAAGCGATCACTGCCGTGTCCGGGAGTGGTGTCGGCAGCGGCATCGCGCGCAGCGCGGACATCGATATGCAGCACGCGCCGTATGCCACGCTGAAGCTTGCCGGGCATGCACGGCCGGTGGGCCCGGAGATCGGCGACAGCACGGTCGCGTACCGGATGTGGAGCGACACGCGCACGGTGCTCGCATATCCGCGGCTGACCCGATACCCCGATCCGGCCGTGATGGCGCGAGTCAACCATCTGCTGGAACAACGGCACTGGCAGATGAGTCTCGCGGCGCTCGAATGCGCATCGACGCGCTATAGCGACGACGGGTCGGCATCCGGATCGCTCGGCGGCTACGACGACGAGCAAGTGACGGTCACGTGGCTGTCGCGTGCGGCAATGGGTATCGTGGAATCGGGCAGCCTGTTCTGCGGCGGCGCGTACCCGGACAATCACTACGATCCTGTCACGTTCGACCTACTGCGCGGCGCGTACCTCGACTGGAACCGCGTGATCGACGCAACCGCGGCGGGCAAGGACGGCAATCCGGAAACGAGCCCCGCGCTGGCGGGTTTCATTACGCGATTGCGCGACAAGACAACACACGGCCTGCAAGTGACGGACGGCAAAGGCGATTCGCTGTCGTGCGCCGACGTGTTCCCCGAATATCTGGCGTTCGAGCTCGATGCCCCCGGCAAGCTGTCGTTCGCCGTATCCGGGATTGGCCACGCGGCAGGCGCCTGTCTCGGGCCGCAACTCGATGCGCCATTTGAGGCGCTGGCGCCGATCCTGAAGCCGGGCGGTTCGCGCTATCTCGTACCGGGCGTCAAGCTGAAGTAACGGCGGCGGTGCGGGTAGTCCCCGCAACGCACCCCGACCCGGCTGTGCTGCGACGTGGCCATCCAGTGGCGGGCCACCGCCGCCATCTACATCAGCCCGCGTCGCCTTGCGCATCGACGTCGATGCCCAGCTCGCCGGCCATCCGCAGAACCAGCGCATTCAGCCGCGCCACTTCATCCGCGAGGCGCTTCTGTTCGGCCTTCAGCGCTTCGAATTCGGAAGGCGGCACGGAATCCGCACCGCCGGCATCCGCGCTCGCGAAATCGGCCATGTTCACTTCGCCGCACATCAGGTGCATCCAGCGGTTCTCGCGCGCGCCCGGCGCACGCGGCAACCGGACGACGAGCGGCTGCGTGCGCGCCGCGAGTTCGTCGAGGAACGCCTCGACCGACGAGATATCGGCGAAGCCGTGCAGGCGCGCGCTGTTCAGGCGCAGTTCGGCGGCCGTCTGCGGGCCGCGCAGCAGCAGGATCGTCAGCAGCGCGATCGCCTGGCTCGGAATGCCGAGCACGCGGTTCATGTTGTGCTCGAAACGCGGCACGCGGCTGCTGCTGCCTTCCATCACGATGCTCAGGTGCTTCAGCCCGTCGAGCGCGGTCGTGACCTCATCCTCGCTGACGTTCATCACCGGCGAGCGCGCGGTTTTCTGGTTGCAGCCCGCGGTCAGCGCATTCAACGACAGCGGATAGGTGTCCGGCACCGTGTGCTGTTTCTCGACCAGCACACCGAGAATGCGGGCCTCGAGGGGCGTGAGTTCGCGAAGGGCGCGTGGCGTGGGCGTATCCGGCGTGGTGTTCATGGTGGCGTCGCAGCGTGCAGCAGGTGAAGGGAAACGATCGCGGCCCGTCCGGCATCGCGCACGGGCGAGCCATATGATAGCTCGCGTCGCGTGGCCCGGCGCCGCGCGACGTGCCGGCGCGCGCACTTGCCGCAGCCGGCTTTCGTCCAACGTATCGGCAAGCGGGTGCCGCGCGGCGTGGGATACGCATGGCACAGCGGATTCCGCGTCCGCACGCACGGGGGCGTTTGCACGCCGCGCATGCGGGCGCTACGATATGCGTCACCCCGGCGTCTGCGGCGCCGCGCAACCGCCTTCGCACGCAGTACCACGCATCGCCCGTCACGCACGCCATGCCGCCACGCATGCGCGCCGCTCGTCGACGCCACTCATCCGTTCACCCCTTCGCCCCGTTCATCGCCATGACCGCATCCTCCTCCGCACCGCACGTACGCGCCATCGTCACCGGACACACGCGCGGCCTCGGCGCGTCGCTCGCCGAACAATTGCTGCTGGAAGGCGTCGCCGTGCTCGGCGTGTCGCGCAGCCGCCATCCGTCGCTCGCGTCACAGGCCAGCGACCGCTTCGCCGAAATCGAACTCGACCTGTCGGATACGTCGGCCGTCGCGGCCTGGCTGGCGGGCGACACGCTGCGCCGCTTCGTCGACGGCGCGTCGATCGTGCTGCTGTTCAACAACGCGGGCATCGTCGATCCGATCGGCCCGCTCGCTGCGCAAGACCCGGCGATCGTCGCGCGCGCGGTCGGCGTGAACGTCGCGGCGCCGCTGATGCTGTCGGCCGCGCTCGCGCAAGCGGCATCGGCCACGACCGAATGCCGGATCCTGCACGTGTCGAGCGGCGCGGCACGCAACGCGTACGCGGGCTGGAGCGTCTACTGTGCGACCAAGGCGGCACTCGATCACCATGCGCGCGCAGTCGCGCTCGACGCGAACCGCGCGCTGCGGATCTGCAGCGTCGCGCCGGGCGTCGTCGATACGGGCATGCAGGCGACGATCCGCTCGACCAGCGAAGACAACTTCCCGATGCGCGAGAAATTCGACCAGCTGAAGTCGAGCGGCGCGCTCGCGACGCCCGAGGCGGCCGCGCGACAGCTGATCGGTTATGCACTGAGCGACGCATTCGGCTCGGTGCCGACGGCCGACGTGCGGGAACTGCCGAGCCACTGAGTCACGCGGCTACAAAAACACAAGGACACACGGCCCGTCAATGTCCTTCGAGTCGCTTCGTCCAGTCTTCGACCTGCCGTTCCGTCCGGCGCCTTTCGAGCATCGTGCGCCAGCCGGGCGGCAGGTTCGGGACTTCGTACAGCGCATCGAGCGCGGCCATGTCGAGCGTGCGCCGGTACAGCACATCGAGCACCGTCGCCAGCGGCCATTGCGGGTAGCGGCGCTCATGCAGCGTCAGCACGTCACCCGATTCCACCCAGCCTTCCTGCAGCACGCGGTAGTACCAGCCGGTCCGGCCGCTCTGCTGCACGAGCGCGGCCATCCGCGGATGATCGAAACGTGCGTTGAGCTTCCAGCACGGCTGCCGCGACTGCGACACCTGAAGCACGGCACCGCCCAGCGTGAACGCATCGCCGAGACACACGTCGTGCTCGGTCACGCCGTGCGTCGACAGGTTCTCGCCGAACGCGCCCGGTTGCGCGAGCACGTCGCGCGCGCCGATCTGCTCCGACCACCACGCATAGTGATCGTGCGCATAGTGGTGCACCGCCTTGTCAGGCCCGCCATGATGCCGCGCATCGGCCTGCTCGTCGCCGGCGAAGCCGAGCGTGCCCAGCCACAGACGCACGCCTGCCGGCTGCTTGTCGATCGCGCTGGCGTGCGGCGTGCCGGCCAGCGGCCGGCTTTTGCCGACCCGCACCGCGCCGATGGCGGCCGAGATCAGCGGCCGTGTCGCATCGCTCATGTCGCCGCACCGTCGGGCAGCGCCGCGAGCAGGCGTTCGAGCTCGCGCGTACGCGCGTCGCCGAGCGGCATCAGCGGCTTCCTCGGTTCGCCCGCGTCGAATCCGCGCAGGCGCAACCCGGCCTTCACGGTCACCGGCAATCCGCCGTTGACGATGAACTGCAGCAGCGGCAACTGCGCATGAAAGACCGACCTCGCCCGCGCGAGATCGCCCGCCTGCATCGCGTCGAACAGCGCCAGCGGCAACGCCGCATTCAGGTTCGGCGCGGCCGTGCACCATCCGGCCGCGCCCGCTGCAAGCGCGGCAAGCGCCATCGGATTGCTGCCGTTGTAAAACGGAATCGCGCCGTCGCTCAGCTGCGCGAGCCGGTGCATCCGCCCGATGTCGCCGGTGCTCTCCTTCACCATCGTCACGTTGTCGACGGTCCGGCAGATCGTCGCGATCAGGTCCGGTGACATGTCGACACCGCTCGTCGCGGGGTTGTTGTACAGCATGATCGGAATGCCGATGGCAGCACCGATCGCGCGATAGTGCGCGACGATCTCGTCGTCGGCGAGCTTCCAGTACGACACCGGCAGCACCATCACCGCATCGGCGCCGGCCCGTTCGGCGAAGCGCGCGCGACGCACCGCGCCCGCGGTGGTGAGATCGGAAATGCCGACGACGGTCGACACGCGTCGGCGCACCGCACGAATCGACGCGGAGGCGACCGCCTCCCATTCGGTGTCGGACAGGTACGCGCTTTCGCCGGTACTGCCCAGCGGCGCGATCGCGTGGACGCCGTCGGCAATCAGCCGCTCGATCAGCGCGTCGAGCGTTTTCAGGTCGACGCCGCCGTCAGCGGAGAACGGCGTAACCGGGTAGGCAATGATGCCTTTCAGCAGGATGGACACGATAGGTATTCCTCAATGATGATCGATAACAGAACGACGAATCGTCCGCTCATGCGACGCAGTCCTGATGCGTACGCAACGCCCGGCGTGCGTAGTAGTCGAACGTCACCGCATCGCGCTTCGGCTTCGAGATCCAGTCGTGCGCTTCGCGCGCCAGCGCGGGCGGCACCGGCTTGATCTCGCCGGCCGCCATCGCGAGCAGCTGCAGCTTCGCGGCCCGCTCGATCAGCAGCGCGAGGATGCAGGCTTCCTCGATCGTCTTGCCGACCACCAGCTGGCCGTGATGCGACAGCAGGATCGCGCGCTTGCTGCCGAGCGCCTTCGAGATGATCTCGCCCTCCTCGTTGCCGACCGGCACGCCGGGCCAGTCCTTCAGGAACGCGCAATCGTCGTATAGCGGGCAGGTATCCATGTGCGACACGACGAGCGGCTGCTCGAGCATCGACAGCGCCGCGACATGCGCCGGATGCGTATGAATGATGCAGTTCACCTCCGGGCGCTCGCGGTAGATCCACGTATGGAACCGGTTGGCCGGATTCGGAATGCCTTCGCCGTCGACGACGTCGAGATCCTCGTTGACGCGCAGCAGGTTCGCGGCCGAGATCTCGTCGAAGCCGAGCCCGAGCCGCTGCGTGTAGTACGTGCCGGCTTCGCCCGCGCGGCAGGTGATCTGCCCGGCCAGGCCCGAATCGTGACCGGCGTCGAACAGGATCCGGCACGTGAGCGCGAGCTTCTGCCGCGCGGACCAGCCGCTGTCGCCCACCGCGTTGTCCAGACGCCGCTCCGCCAGCGCGACCAGTGCCTCCTTCGTCAGATTCAGCGTTTCCGCCATGTTCACCTCCTGAATGGATCGGGTCGGTCGCGCCGTCCGCGGCCGCTTTCCCGGGAAAACATGACACACGATACACCACAGGACACGTTGTGTCATGCGTTACAATCGGTTTTTCGAAGGACACCTGGCGCCCCATGACGATTCGCCTGAAGCTGCTCAGAAAACAGAAGGGCTGGACGCTCGACGTGCTGGCCGACGAGACGGGCCTCACCAAGAGCTACCTGTCGAAAGTCGAGCGCGGCCTGAGCGTGCCGTCGATCGCGGTCGCGCTGAAGCTGTCGAAGGCACTGAATGTCGACGTCGAGCAGTTGTTCTCGGAAAGTCACAACCGCGAGCTGATCACGGTCACGCGCGCCGGCGAGCGCACGGCGATGGGCGCGGCAGCCGACAGCCAGGCCCACCGTTTCGAAAGCATCGCGGCCGGCGTCGCGCCGAAGAAGATGTTGCCGTTCGTCGTGCATCCGCCGCACGAATTCGTCGCGTCGACGTTCCGCGAGCACGAAGGCGAGGAATTCCTGTTCGTGCACAAGGGGCGCGTCGAAATCGAATTTCCGAACGAGACGGTGCAACTCAAGGCCGGCGATTCAGTCTATTTCAACGCACTCATCCCGCACCGCACGCGCAGCCTCGGCACCGCGCAGGCGGAGATCCTGGTCATCGTCAGTCACGACGACTAGCATCGTCACCTTTTCGCGCAAGGATCCCCGATGGTCACGAAGGCCACCGCACCGTTCCAGCAGATCAAGACACTCGTTCGCCAGAACGTCGAATCGGGCGACTGGCGCCCCGGGGACCGCATTCCGTCCGAGCTCGATCTCGCCGCCCAGTTCGGCGTCGCACGCATGACGGTCAACCGTGCGCTGCGCGAGCTGACCGAGGAGGGCGTGCTGAAGCGCATCGCGGGCGTCGGCACCTTCGTCGCCGAAGTGAAGCCGCAGTCGAACCTGCTGATGATCGCGCACATCCGCGACGAAATCCGCGCACGCGGGCACGAATATCGCTGCCGCGTGCTGAGCCAGTCGAGCGAGCCCGCGTCGTTCGACGTCGCGGCCGCGTTCGGCCTGCCGGTCAACACGCCGGTGTTTCATGTGGTGTGCGTGCACGAGGAAAACGGCCGCCCGATCCAGCTCGAGGATCGCTACGTGAACCCGGCCGCCGCGCCCGGCTTCATCGACCAGGATTTCCAGGTCGAACCGCCGTCCGAGTACCTGTTCAACAACGTGTCGCACTACGAACTGGAGATCGAGCACGTGGTCGATGCGTCGTTGCCGACCGGCGAGCAGGCGCGGCTGCTCGACATGCGTGCGGACGAGCCCTGCCTCACGCTCACGCGGCGTACCTGGACGAACGGGCAACCCGTCACGTTCGTGCACTTCCTGCATCCGGGCAACCGCTACCGGCTCGGCTCGCGCTTCAAGCCGGGCGCCGGACGCCACCCGACCTGATCCTTTTCCCCGAGTACAAAAGCGTGCGGCGGCCGTTTCGTCAGGAAACGGCCGCCGCGTTCGTCATGCACACCCGCCCACGTCAGATCGCGCGCACCTGCCCCGCGCCGCGCGACCACACGACCGGAAACAGCGGGTGATCGAGCGGCGCGCCGTCGGGCAGCTGCTCGGCGAGCCCCGGGAAATCGGGCGACGTCTTCCAGCGGCGCGGCGCATGACGGATATCGTCGCCGACGAAGCGGATCGAGAACGCGCGCCGACGGTTCTGCGTTCCGCCCGACGCGTGCAGCGTGAGCATCCGGAAGCACACCATGTCGCCGGGCTCGAGCGCCCAGCGACGGATCGGGAAGGCCGCGCGATCGCCTTCGATGTCCGGCAGGTCAGCCAGGCTGCCTTCCGGGAACCACTTCGCTTCCTTGTCCATGAACGTGCGCGGCATCAGCCACGGCCCGAGATGCGAGCCCGCGACGAATTCCAGCGTCGATTCGAGCGGCACGGGATCGACCGGAATCCACATGCTGACGTTGTCGTCGCCTTCGATGTTGTAGTACGGCTGGTCCTGGTGCCACGGCGTGCGTTGCCGCGTGCCGGGCTCCTTCACGAGCAGGTGGTCGTGATGCAGCCGCACGTTGTCGGTGCCCATCAGCGCGGCGGCCACCGACGGCGCCGGCGAGCGCACGATGAAGTCGCGATACGCATCGTTGTGCTGCCAGTTGCAGAAATCCTCGAAGAACCAACCCGGATCGTCGGGCCGGCTCGCGACTTTCGCGCGCTCGCTCGGTTGCGCGAGATTCGCGTCGATGCCGGCGCGCAGCGCGGCGACTTCGTCGGGCGAGAAGATGCCCTTGATGCAGACCGCCCCGTCCTCGCGGAACGCGGCGATCAGTTCGGACGTCACGGCCTGCGCGACGCGATCCTGGATACTCGTCATGGTGTGCCTGTCGATGGAATGAATCACGGAATCACGGATTCACGGTGCGGAAGTCAGCTGCTGCTTCGCGCCGTAGATGTCGAAGTCGAAATATTTGGCGGCGATCTTCTGGTAGGTGCCGTTCGCGCGGATCGCGACGATCGCGTCGTTCAGCCGCTTCTTCATCGCTTCGTCGCCCTTGCGCATGCCCATCGCGACGCCGTAGCCGGTGATCCGCACGTCGGTCACGTCGGGGCCCGCGAATGCGTAGCCCTTGCCGCGCGGCGTCTTCAGGAACGAGTAGCCGGCCTGCGTCTTGTCCTGGAAGGTCGCGTCGAGGCGCCCGTTGACGAGATCCTGATACACCTGGTCCTGGTTCTGGTACGAGACGATCGTTACGCCCTTGGTCGCCCATTCGGCCTTCGCGTACGCCTCCTGCGTCGTGCCCTGGTCGATCCCGATGCGCTTGCCCGCGAGCGACGCGGCGGTCGGCAGCAGCGTCGAGCCGACCGGCGCGACGAGCGCGCCCGGCGACGCATACAGCTTGTTCGAGAAGTCGATCTGCTTGAGTCGCTCGTCGGTAGCCGTCATCGCGGACATGATCACGTCGAACTTGCGCGCGCGCAGCGCCGGAATCATCCCGTCGAAGCCCTGCTCGACCCACACGCACTTCGCATGCAGTTGCTCGCAGATCGCATTGCGCAGGTCGATGTCGAAGCCGGCGAGCGAGCCGTCGGGCTGCTTCGCCTCGAACGGCGGATACGTGGGGTCGATGCCCCAGCGGATCGTCGACGTGTCCTGCGCGAACGACGCGAGCGGCGCGAACGCCAGCGCGGTAACGAAAAGCTTTGCAGTGCGGTTCATGGCGGGTCCTTGAAGGTCTTGACGCGGCGGGCGAACGCCGGCGTCCGATGGGGAGCGCTGCGCCGGATCACCCGGCGCGGTGCGCGAAAGACAGGGACTTCGATGAAACTGCGTTGCAGTCTAGACCGCTCAATTTTCGAGCGCAAGCGGGGGAACCGGGGGCGGGGTGGATGGAGGATCGAATCGGGAAGGAAGAATGCGGCGAGGCTTGGAACATGACTGCCCGACGCGGATTTCATCGCATTCCGAGGTGTTTACCCTGCACGATGCACTCCCGCCACAGCGCGTGTTTTTCCGGATATCTGTGGGATGACGAAGTCTATACCGGCGATCTCGGCGCGGCCTCGACCAAGCTTTTCCGGTGTTATGGGCGACGCGCCCTATACCACGATGGAATTCTCGGAGGACGAAAACCCATCCAAAGATGTAAGATATACCTTACATCCTAGATCGCTGTATCCGCGCCGGGAGGTCACCATGCAACTCTATGAAATCGGTCAAGCCGTTGCGAAACGGCGGGCAGAACTCGACCTCACACAGGCCCAACTTGCGAAACTCGCCGGCTTGTCTCGCCTCACCGTGAACCAGCTCGAATCGGGCAAAGTCAAGGATCTCGGCGTCAACAAGCTGATTCCGCTGCTCAGCGTGCTCGGCATTGAACTCCTTGCGCTACCGCGGCAGCCGCAAAACGGTCTCTACAAGGCCGTCGTGAGTTCAAACGTCAGCTACAAGGGCGAATTGACCGAACGGCTGCTAGCCGACGCGTTGGCTACCGGACGGATTCCCACGGGCTACGAATCGCAGTTTTCCGTCATCCTCGACGAAGTGCCGCTGCCGGTGGTGGTGAAAGCCGCCGAGGAAGCCGCCGAGCGCTCGGGCACGCCCCTCCGGACCATCTGGAAGAATCTCGCCGCATGGTCGAAGGATCTTCACCTGTACCGGGAGGTATGGGCATGACTGCACCATCCACCTCGCCCGACGGCCCATGGCAAGGTCTCTTCCGTCACGCGCTGGCACTGATCGAAGAGATACGGAAGCACGGCACGTCGAATCCGTTCTGGACGTTTGGTGGTGGCACAGTCCTGATGCTGCGCCACGGCCATCGCGTCAGCAAAGACGTCGACATCTTCGTACCCGATCCGCAGTATCTCGGGTACGTGAATCCCCGCATCAGCGATGCTGCAGCCGACATCGCGACGAACTACGAGGAACACGCCGGGTTCGTGAAGCTCGTGCTGCCCGACGGCGAAATCGACTTCGTGGTCTCCCGGAATCTGATGTCTCCCGGCTACGACGAATGGATGCTGATGGATCACGTCGTCAAGGTCGAGACTTCCGCGGAGATCGTCGCCAAGAAAATGTGGCACCGTGGCGATCGACCGACCGCGCGGGACCTGTTCGATCTGTGCCTGGTCATCGAGCGTGAACCGGAGAGCCTGATGGCAGCCGGTGCATTCCTCGTCAGGCATCGTGATACGTTTCTGCGTCTGCTACACGAGCGTCGGGCGTTCGTACGGGCACGCTTCGATGACATCCAGACACTCGGCTATTCGCCATCGTTCGACTATTGCGTCGAACTGGCCGAAGCATTCCTGCAGAAACTTCCCAATGGCGCACCCGAACAAAAATCACGCCGCCGGTGACCCCTTCGGCGCCTGATCGCCACCAGCCTCCGTTTGACCACTCCTTACCCGCGGCGAGCAGGATCGCTTCCAGCACCCCGCACCGCCACGCCCCGTCCGGCGAAACCGCGATTGCCCACGCCGTCCGGCCATGTTAAAAGTCGTCGCACGCATTTGGAAATGAAATGCTCGAATCCGCAAAAGTGCAGAAATGAATAGACCCCTGTTCGACCTCGACCTGCTGCGCGCGCTCGTGATGGTCGCCGACTGCGGCAGCTTCACGACGGCGTCCGCGCGCCTGCATTCGACGCAGTCGACGGTCAGCCAGAAGGTGCGCCGGCTCGAGGAAATCGCCGGGCACCGCCTGCTCGACCGCGGCACGCGCGACGTGCGGCCGACCGACGCGGGCGTGACGGTGCTCAGCTATGCGCGGCGCATGATCGCGCTGAACGACGAAATGCTGGAAGCGCTGTCGGGCGCCACGGTCGCGCTGACGATCCGGCTCGGCGTGCCCGACGATTTCGCGGCAGGCCGCACGACGCATGCGCTCGCGGCGTTCAAGCGCGCGCATCCGCAGGTGAAGCTCGAAGTGATGTGCGGGCTGAGCCGCGACATCAGCGCCGCGTACGACCGCGGCGAACTCGACCTCGTGCTGATCAAGCAGCGGCGCGACAGCCGCGAGGCCGTCGTGCGCTGGCCCGAGAAGCTGCGCTGGATCGACAGCGCGAAGCATCCGTCGATCGACCTCGACCCGGTGCCGATCGTCGTGTTTCCGCCGCGCGGGCTCTATCGCGACGACATGATCAAGGCGATCGAGGAACGCGGCCGCCGCTGGCGGATCAGCTTCACGACGTCGAGCCTGAGCGGCATCCAGGCCGCCGTCGCGGATGGGCTCGGCATCAGCGTGTTGCCCGCGCGCGTGGTGACGGACGAGCACGTCGTGCTGACCGCGAAGCAGGGCTTCGCGCCGATCGAGCACATGGATATCGCGATCCTGCATCGGCCGACGGCCGACCCGATGGTCAGCGAACTGACGAAGGCGCTGGCGACGATGCTGGAGCTCGAGGAGTAGCAAGCAGGCGGGATGCGGCGGCAATGTGAAGGACGCCGCGGCACAGCCGTTGCGACGAGGCCGCCGGCGCGTCGACACGCCCACACGCCCGGTAAGCGTCAGAACATCGTGTTCCCGTTCGCGGCCTGCTCGGGCACGGGTTGGTTGACGTCCCAGTGTTCGACGATCTTGCCGTTCTCGAGCTTGAAGATGTCCACGATCGCGCTGCCGCGCGTGCCGGGTTCGCGCACCGCGTGCACGTGCAGGATCACGTAGTCGCCGTCGACGAACGAGCGCTTGATCTCGCTGTGCGACTGCGGATACTTGTCGCGCAGGAATGCGACGAACTTGCGGAAGCCGTCGCGGCCGTCGGCTGCGTTCGGGTTGTGCTGCACGTAGCGATCGCCGACGTAGGCGAGCGCGGCGTCGGCATCCTTCTCGTTCAGGCCTTTTTCGTAGAACGCGAGCACCGTCCGCCGGTTGGCTTCCTGCTGTGCGCCCGTTGGCCCGGCCGCTACCGCGTGCGCGGCGGTCACGGCGAACAGGGCCGCCGCCATCCATCGTGCGGCCCGTGCCGCTGTCGTGCGTCGCATCGTCGTCTCCCGGGAAATCCCGCTGAAAACCGGATCATACCGGGGGCGACGCCGCACTCACGCTTCATTCAGACCAGCGCACCGTTGCGCGCAACGATCTTCCCCGACGACACGACGAGCCGCCGCACCGGCCGCGCGACGACGGCCTCGGCCAACGTCAGCGCATCGACCAGCACGACGTCCGCGCGGCTGCCCGGCTGCAGCCCGTAACCGTCGAAGCCGCAACCGCGCGCCGCGCCGTGCGTCACGCAGTCGAGCGCGACCTCGAGCGCATCGTCGCGGCGGAAATCGTTGCGCATGCCGATCAGCATCGCACGTTCGAGCATGTCGGGCGACCCGTACGGCGTCCACGTATCGCGCACGCCGTCGTTGCCGCCGATGACCGTCACGCCCGCCGCGCGGCACGCGGCCACCGGCGGCACCGGCACCGCCGCCGGCGCGGTCGTGACGAGCCCGACGCCGAGTTCGGCCATCCGCGCGAGCAGCGCATCGCGCTCGCGTTCGCCGATATCGCCGAGACAGAACCCGTGGCTGATCGTCACCTTGCCCTGCATGCCGTGTGTAGCGGTGCGCTGCAGGATCAGGTCGAGCGAGTACGCGCCCATCGATCCGCGCTCGTGCAGGTGAAGGTCGAGCCCGCGGCCGTGGCGCTCGGCGATTGCGAACAGCACGTCCACCGCCTCGACCGGATCGCCTTCGATCGCGCACGGGTCGAGCCCGCCGAGGAGATCGGCGCCGGCGGCGAGCGCGTCGGACAGCAGTGCGTCGGTGCCCGGCCGCTTGAGCACGCCCGATTGCGGAAACGCGACGATCTGGATTTCGACTGCCCCGCGCAGCGTCTCGCGCGTCGCGAGCACGCCGTGCAGATGCCGCAGCCCGGCTTCGGTGTCGATGTCGACGTGCGTGCGGATGCGCGTCGTGCCGGCCGCGAGGAACGCGCGCGCCAGTGCGAGCGACGCGGCGCCCGCGTCATGGCCACTCGTCGCGCGATAGTGGCGCTCGTTCTCGATGCGGTCGACGAGGCGCGGCCCGACCTGGTTGCGATACCACGGCATCCCCCAGTGCGTCTTGTCGAGGTGCGTGTGGCCTTCGACGAGGCCGGGCAACGCGAGTGCGCCCGCGCCTTCCTCGATCGCGCAGCCGGCGGGTGCGTCGAGCGACGGGCCGATGCGCGCGATGCGATCGCCTTCGATCAGGATGTCGAGCGCAGCATCGGCGCTCGGGCGGACGTTGCGGATCAGCAGGTTCGTCATGTCGGTTCCGGTGGGGTCGGTCAGTGCAGTCAGTGCGTTCGGTGCGAAGGGGGTACGGCGCGTGCCGTGCCGCCGGTCAGGTCGGTCAGCGCGTGAAGCGCAGCGCGGGGGCGAACGGCGCGCCGGTGTCGCTTTCGCCGCGGCGGAACACCCAGCGCTCGGCCGGCACGCCCGCGACGGCCGCCGCCGCATTCGGCGCCCGTACCGCGACGAACGTCGCATCGCAGCCGACTGCGATTCCATAGTTGTCCTTGCCGATCACGCGCGCGCCGGCGTGCGTCGCCATGTCGAGCGCGATACCGAGCGCTTCGTCGGTGTAGAAGCCCGACCGATAGCCGACCATCATCGCGCGCTGCAGCATGTCGCCGTTGCCGTACGGCCACCATGCGTCGCGGATGTTGTCGTTGCCGGCGAACACGTGCACGCCCGCATCGCGCAACGCCTGCACCGGCGGAAACGCGCAGTCGCCCGGCGCATTCGTCAGGATCGACACACCGGCGTCGGCCAGTGCCGCTGCCGTGCGCTGCACGTCGCCATCGCTCACCTGGCCCAGCGCGTACGCGTGGCTCACGTTCACGCGGCCGCCGAGCCCCGCCGCGCGCGTGCGCGCCGCGATCCGCAGCAGTTGCGCGATGCCCGTTTCACCGGGCTCGTGCAGGTGGATGTCGATCTTCGCGCCGCGCTGCTCAGCGATGCCGAACACGATGTCGAGCTGGCCGTCCGCATCGCCGTCGAGCGTCGTCGGGTCGATCCCGCCGACCACGTCCGCGCCTTCGCGCACGGCTGCATCGAGGATCTCGGCGGTGCCCGGGCACGTGACGACGCCCGCCTGCGGAAACGCGACCAGTTCGACATCGACGATCCCGCGCCATTGCTCGCGTGCAGCCATCACGGCCTGCAGGTTCGACAGGCCCGTGGTTGCATCGACGTCGACGTGGCTGCGCATCGCGACCGTGCCGAATGCGGCGGCCTGCGCGATCAACGCGTTCGCGCGCTCGACGATCGGCGGCGCGGCCGCGAGCTGGCGCTTCTCGACCGCGAGCCGCTCGCGCAGCGTGCCGGCCGGTTCGTGCGGCACCCAGCGATCGCCGACGAAGCTCTTGTCGAGGTGGATGTGGCCGTCGACGAAGCCGGGCAGCACGACGCGGCCGTCGAGGTCGATCGTTTCCGCACCGGGCGCGGCCGCACAATCGGCGCCGATCGCGATAAAGCGGCCGTCACGGACGACGAGGTGGATGGGCTGGCCGCCGGCGTCGACGGCGTTGATGAAGATACGATCGGTCATGGCTCGGAATGTGGGCAGTCGCGGCACGTCACCGGCGCGGACTGGGGAAGGCACCGCAGCCTGCACGGCGCGACCGTTGGCAGGGGAATCCGGCCACGATATCGGACGCCGTCGCCCGAGGCCAATTAAATGTCGCGATGCCGCGCATTCGATTTCGCGATGCGCGGCGCGCGCGCCGCCGGGCCATGGCGATGGGGCGGGATCACGGGGAAAGCGACGGAAAAACCGAAGGCCGCGCAGCGTCGGCATCGCCGGAAGGCGGGCATCTCGCGCCCTTGCCGCACGTCGCTCCCACGCCCCGCCCGCGCGGCGATTTACGCGGCAACAGACTTTACACGTTGTTACCCGGCCGCACCGGACGCGCCTCCGGCCATTCCTTATACTCACGCCGAGTTCGCCACCCGTCCCGGCATTCGTCGGCGAACCCGTTGCCGATGCAGGAATCACCATGATGCGCATGCCTTCCACGAAGACCGTTCTGTTCGCCTCGCTCGTCGCCGTCGCGGCGCTTCCGCTGACCGCCTGCGTCGCGCCGGGTTACTACGGCGCGCAGCCGGGGTATCCGCAGCAGCAGCAATACGCAACGCCCGGCTACGCACAGCCCGCGTATTCGCAACCGGGCTACGTGCAACAGCAACAGCCGTATCCGAACCAGGCGCCGCAGCCGTACGATCAGTACGGCAACCAGCAGCAATACGGGTCGCAGCCGTATGACCAGTACGGCAATCAGCAGCAATACGGCAACGGCTACGGCACGCAATACGGCACGGTCTCGAACATCCAGCCGGTCAACGGCTCGGTCGGCCCGTCGGGCGTCGCCGGCACCGTCGTCGGCGCGCTGGTCGGCGGCCTGGTGGGCAACCAGTTCGGCCGCGGTCACGGTCGCGATGCGGCCACCGTGATCGGTGCGCTCGGCGGTGCGGTGGCCGGCAACCAGATCGGCCAGCAGATGGGCGCAGCACAAGGCCCGAGCAGCTACCGGATCGACGTGCAGGTCAGCGACGGCTCGATGCGCTCGTTCGACGTGCAATCGCCGGGCAACCTGCGTCCGGGTGATCGCGTGCAGATCAACGGCAATCAGCTCGCGCGCTATTGATTCGGATGCGGTGCGCCTGAGCTGATCGGCGCATCGTCGCGCGTTCGACGTCGGGCGCCGGTTCTGCGCGACGGCGCGCCTGTTTCACCTCGCCCTCATTCTTCATGCCGACGCGGCGCGCATCACGCGCCGCCGATATCTCCGCGACACCACGCGTCCGTCTCCAACGCACGTCGTCGCACGACCGCTCTCCCGCACTCACAGCCGCGCCCCGACGCCTGGCCGTCACACACGCCCGACGCCGCGCCCGACACGAGTGCGACGCCGTTGCCGGCCATACCCGACAGCACGCGCGCGCCGCCGAACACGATGCCGTCGAAGCTCGACAGCGCGGTCGGGCACGTGTACCCGCGCCTCGGTGACACCGATGCCGAGGCGCTCGCGTGCTGCGTCGACGGCGATGCAAAGCGGCCGCGCGACGCGATCTGACTATCTGCATTCGATCGCGCGGCGGTGCCGAACGTCGCCACGCGACAACCTGATTCCCGTTACGATGAGGACGGTGCATCCCGCGGCCCCAGCGGCCCGCGCCGGCATGCACGGCCTTCAACCGGAACGCCCCCGATGACGATCACGACCCGCCTGCTCGACGCGGCCGACGCCGCCCGTTTCCAGACCGTTCGCCTGCGTGCGGTCGACACCGCCCCCACCTCCTTCCTGCCGACGCTCGCCGAAGAATCGCAGGTGCCCGTCGACGAATTCGCGACGCGCATCACGCCGACTCACGAACGTGCCGTGTTCGGCGCGTTCGACGGCGATACGCTCGTCGGCATCACGGGCGTACGCCGCGATGCGCGCGTGAAGATCGCGCACAAGGCGACGATCTGGGGCGTGTTCGTCGATCCCGCGTATCGCGGTCAACGCATCGCGCAAACGCTGCTCGAATGCGCGACCGCGCACGCGGCGCAGGAATGGGACTGCAAGCAACTGATGCTGTGCGTGAACGAGATCAATGCCAATGCGGAGCGGCTGTATGCGTCGCAGGGGTTCGTGCGGTTCGGTACGGAACCGCGCTCGTTGTTCGTCGATGGCCGCTTCTACGACGAACACCACATGGTCAAGACGCTCGGGTAACGCGTTCGAGCCTGCGTTCGCGCGCATCGATCGAGCGCGCGAGCGACCCTCCCTCTCTGCGCGTCGCGTTATCGCTTGTCGGTGACGTCGTGTTGACGGCCTTGCCCGGCGACCGTCACATCTCAATGTGGAACGTGACATTGCTCCGCAGCACGATCGGCCGCCCCAGCGCAATACCCGTGGCCGGACGGCACGACGACCCGGCCGCGGCCTTCGTGGCAGAACGCGTCGATTTCCGCGAGAGACGCTGGGTGCGGGGATCACAACTCATACGTCGTCACACCATTTAACCCGATGCAGACGTGAGCAACGCAAGGCATGCATTTGTCGCCTCCCCGTTCCTACTGAGTCAACGACCCATATGTGTGCGCACACTCACATTCGAATGGATGACCTATGAGATAAGTTGTCGTATGTTTATGCGCAAAAACTTCAATCGCGAAAAGCCCATTAAAAATCCATGGAAACCTTCACGATTCTTTTCGGTTTCCATTTACCAGTGCCATCTCCAAATCAAATAAAACACGCTCGCCCATTGCCCGACTATCCGGCGCGCGCCCATCCGCCTCGGTAATTTCGCCCCCTGTTCATCCCCCCGCCGCCCGCGCTATCGTTTCCGTACCTTCACAGCCCAAGGAGCTGCCTTTGCCTTCCCGCCACGGAGTCGACCTCGTCCGCGCCCGCGCGCTGTTCGATCGCGAGCGCCACGCGTTCACCGAAGCCATGCCGGTCTCCCGCGCCCTGTCCGCGGAAGCCTCCGAGCACTTGCTGTTCGGCGTGCCGTTGCACTGGATGCAGGACTGGTCGACGCCGTTCTCGCTGTATGTGAGAGAGGCGCGCGGCGCGACGTTCACCGACGTCGACGGCCATCGCTACGTGGACTTCTGCCTCGGCGACACCGGCGCGATGTTCGGCCATGCGCCCGAACCCGTCGCGCGTGCACTCGTCGAGCAAGCCACGCGCGGCTACACGACGATGCTGCCGAGCGAGGACGCCACGTGGGTGTCGCGCGAACTCGCGCGCCGCTTCAGGCTGCCGGTCTGGCAATTCGCGTTGAGCGCGAGCGACGCGAACCGCTTCGTGCTGCGCTGGGCGCGCGCGGCTACCGGCCGCAAGACGATCGTGGTGTTCAACGGCTGCTATCACGGCACCGTCGACGACGTGTTCGTCGATCTCGTCGATGGCCGCCCCGTGCAGCGCGACAGCCTGCTCGGGCAGTCGTACGACCTGCTCGCGAACACGCGCGTCGTCGAATTCAACGACCTCGCCGCGCTCGAAGCGGCGCTGAAAGGCGGCGATGTCGCCTGCGTGCTCGCCGAGCCCGCGATGACGAACATCGGGATGGTGCTGCCCGATCCGGGCTTCTGGGACGCGGCACGCGAACTGACGCGCCGCTACGGCACGCTGCTCGTGATCGACGAAACGCACACGATCAGCAGCGGCCCGGGCGGCTACGCGGTCGCGCACGATCTCGAGCCGGACATGCTGGTAGTCGGCAAGCCGATCGCGGGCGGCGTGCCGTGCGCGGTGTACGGGTTCAGCGCGGAATTTGCCGAACGCGCGAAGCAGGCGAAGCTGAATGCGCCGCCCGGCCATTCGGGGATCGGCACGACCCTCACCGCGAACATGCTCGCGATGCATGCGATGCGTGCAACGCTCGCCGAAGTTGCGACCGACGCGGCGTATGCGCACATGTTCGAACTCGCCGCGCGGCTGGCGGCGGGGCTCGAACAAACGATCGCGAAACACGGGCTGCCGTGGTGCGTGACGCGCATCGGCGCGCGCACCGAATTCCAGTTCGCCTCCACGCCGCCGCGCAACGGCACGCTCGCCGGCGCGCAGCTCGACAGCGAACTCGAACACATCGTGCACCTGTACCTGCTGAATCGCGGCGTGCTGATCACGCCGTTCCACAACATGATGCTCGTGTGTCCGCAGACGACGGCCGATGATGTCGACCGGCTCGTCGCGCAGTTCGACGCGTGTCTCGGCGAGTTGGTTTGATGCAGTGACATTCGCGGCAGGCCACACATCGCGCGAGCGCGGCCACGATGTGTTGCCTGCCGCGCTGCTCGTGTCGCCTGACAGTGAAACGGAACGCCGCACGGCGGGCCGTTTCCCGTCGCATCCGCATCATGCAGCGATGCGCTACGCTGCCTTCAACGCCCGCCGCGCCACTTCCGCGAAATACCGCGCCCCCACCGGCAGGATCTCGTCGTTGAAGTCGTAGCCCGCGTTGTGCAGCGGCACGCCGCCTCGACCGGCCGCCTCCCCGTTGCCGATGAAGACGAAGTTGCCGGGCACCGCCTGCAGGAACGCGCCGAAGTCTTCCGAGATCATCATCGGCTGGACGTTCGCGTCCACGTTCTCTGCACCCGCGATCTGCGCCGCGGCTCGCACGGCCGTGTCGACCCATTCCGGCGAATTCACCGTCGGCGCGAACTCGTGCGTGTACTCGAACGTGCAGGTTGCGCCGTGCGTGCGGCAGATCCCTTCGCTGATCTCGCGCATCCGCGTGGCCAGCAGCGCCTGCACGTCACGCGAATAACTGCGCGTGTCGCCCTTGATCGTCACCGTCGACGGCAGCACGTTGCGCAGCCCGTCGGTGATGAACTCCGTGCACGAGATCACGGCCTGCTGGCCCGGATCGAGATTGCGCGACACGATCGTCTGCAGCGCGAGCACGACCTGCGCGCCGATCACGAGCGGATCGATGCCCATGTGCGGGCGCGCTGCATGCGTGCCGCGCCCGTCGATCCGGATCACGAAATTGTCTTCGCTCGCCATGATGCCGCCCGCGCGCGTCGAGAACGTGCCCGCGCGCATCCCCGGCATGTTGTGCGCGCCGAAGATCGCGTCGACCGGGAAGCGCTCGAACAGCCCGTCGGCCATCATCGCCTTCGCGCCGCGGCCGTGCTCCTCGGCCGGCTGGAAGATGAAGCGCACGGTGCCGTCGAAATCCTTGCGCTCGGCCAGCAGCTGCGCGGCGCCGAGCACCATCGACATGTGGCCGTCGTGCCCGCACGCATGCATCTTGCCGGACGTGCACGATGCGTATTCGCGGCCCGGCGCGTGCTCGGCGATGTTCAGTGCATCCATGTCCGCGCGGATGCCGATCGCGCGCGTGCCGGTGCCGGCCGTCAGGTTCGCGACGAGCCCCGTGCCGCCGATCCCGCGATGCACGTCGAGCCCGAGCGTCGTCAGGATGCGCGCGACGTAGTCCGACGTGTTCACCTCTTCGAATCCCGTCTCCGGAAACTGGTGCAGATGGCGGCGCCAGGTCTTCAGTTGCCCCTGCAGCGTGCTTTCTTCGGTTGCGTCCATGGCGTTGGCCTCGTCGGTCGTGGTCGGTCGGGATGTCGTTCAGGCCGCGACCGCCGCGCGGTCCAGCCAGGCTCGCTGCCTCGCGAGCACGGCGTCGGCCGTCTCGCCGACGCAGCTCCGGTACACGGACGGCGCCGTCGCGCCTTCCGTATTGATCGCCAGCACGCGCGAATGCGCATCGAGCCCCACCTGCCGCGCGAGCGCAGGGTCGCGCATGAGCACCTCGAGCCCCGCGACGCCGGCCGCGCCCGATTCCCCGGCGACGAGCGGCACGTCGCGTTCGCTGCCGGCCGCAAGGTTGCGCATCGCCTGCACCGCGTCTTCGTCGTCGATCAGCATGAAATAGTCGATGCACATCTCGAGGAAGTCCCACGCAAGCGGCGACGCCTCGCCGCACGCCAGCCCGGCCATCACGGAATCGACGCTGCCGGTCGCCTTGGACGCGCGACCTGCCAGCGCACTCTGGTACAGGCAGTCGGCCTGGCGCGGCTCGACCACGACGAAGCGCGGCCGCTGCACGCCGTCGCGCTCCCACAGGTAACTCGCGACGCCCGCGGCGAGGCCGCCCACGCCGCCCTGCAGCAGCACGTGCGTGAACGGCCGCCCGTCGTCCTGCGCCCGCTGCGCGGCGGCCTCGGCGGCGATCACGCCATAGCCCTGCATCACGTCGCGCGGAATCGCCTCGTAGCCGTCGTACGACGTATCCGACACGACATACCAGCCGTTCGCCTGCGCGAGCTGCGCCGCGCAGACGACCGACTCGTCGTAGTTCCCCTCGATGCGCACGATCCGCGCGCCGTACGCCGAGATCGCGCGTTCGCGTTCGGCCTCGACGTTCGCGTGCAGCACGATCACGCACCCGCAGCCGATCGCACGCGCGGCGGCAGCCAGCGCGCGGCCGTGATTGCCGTCGGTCGCGCTGATCACCGTCAGGTCGGCCAGTTCGGCCGCGTAGCGGCCGGTGACGAGCCCGTGCGGATCGAGATCCTGCGTGCGTCGCAGGCGCTTCACGAGCCGCACCAGCGCGATCGGTGCGCCGAGCGCCTTGAAGCTGCCGAGCGGCGAGCGGCACGACTCGTCCTTCACGCTGACGCTCGCGACGCCCAGACGCGCGGCGAGATCCGGCAGCGCGCGCAACGGCGTGCGCGCGTTGCCGACGAGCGGCCAGTGCGACAGCCATGCGCCGCTTTCGTCGGCCGATGCGATGTTCATCACGCGGCGCAGCGCGTGCGGATAGGCGGTGCGCGAGGCACGGGGGTTGGCGATCAGCATGGTGGGCAGCACTCCGTGAGTCGGTTCGGGTCGGTCGCGCACGGGTTGCACGCGCCGCCGGTTCGAAAAATAATATTGCGCATGCGTGTCAATAAAATCGCCAAATCGGCGTCCGCCACGCAAAAATTTCTCATTCTTCCGAGGCTTCACGCGCCATCATGACCACCCCACTCGATGCATTCGATCGCAAGCTCCTGATGGAAATCCAGCGCGACGCGCAAACGCCGCAAAGCGAGCTCGGCGCGCGCGTCAACCTGTCGACCGCGGCCGTGAACCGGCGCCTGAAACGTCTCGCGGACGACGGCGTGATCGAGCGCTACACGGCCGTCGTCGCGCCGGACAAGGTCGATCACCCGCTGACGATCGTCGTCAACGTCGAGGTCGAAAGCGAGCAGATCGACCAGCTCGACGCGATGAAGCGCACCTTCGAGCGCTGCCCGCAGATCCAGCAGTGCTACTACGTGACGGGGGAATGGGATTTCGTGCTGATCCTCGCGGTGCGCAACATGGATCAGTACAACGCGCTCACGCGCGAGCTGTTCTTCGCGAACAACAACGTGAAGCGGTTCAAGACGCTGGTGAGCATGAGCCGCGTGAAGGTCGGGCTCGAAGTGCCGGTCGAACCGGGCGAGTGAGTGTAAGTGAGTGAGCGGTTGCACACATGAGGCGACCGGCGCGCGAATGCATGCACCGATCGCCTCCCATCGACGGCTACGTCAGCGGCAACTGAAGCTCGCCGCCGAATTCACGTCGCCCGACCCGTTGTAGCGCGCCACCTGCGGATACGCGCACAGCGGCCGCGTGCGTCCCGCGCCCCACGATGCCGGCACGTCCGCATTCGGCACCGCGTTCGTCGCATCGCGCGCGGTGGCCACCACCGCACCGGGCGCCTGCCCCTGCTCGACCCAGGCCACGAGCGGCGTCAGCAGGTCGAACTGATCGGCCGCCGGGCCGCCCGAGCAGTGGTTCATCCCCGGCACCGGGTAGAAGCGCGCGAAATCCGACGCATCGCCGCCGTTCGCCTGCGCGACCCGCGCGTACCAGTCACGCGTATCGTCGAACGAGAACACCGGGTCGCCGGTGCCGTGATAGACGAGCAGCTTCGCACCGCGCGCCTTCAGCGCGGACAGGTTGGTCTCGTCGGGCGGCGTCATGAACGACCACGCGGATTGCGTGTACACGCCGCTGGTCGCGAAGATCGCCGGCGCGTCGTTGTCCATGTCGAAGCCGAGCGCGAAACCGGGCAGGTTCGCGAGCACCGCGGCGGTTTTCGGCGGCGACATGAACGTGAACGCCATCGCGGCCGGGTCGAGCGTGATCGAATTCGACTGCTTCCACGCGGCCCAGCCGCCGCCGGCGATGCCCGGATCGTACGGAAAGCCCGCGTAGAGCGCCGTGCCCGCGCTGTTGCGTGCGCCCGTGAACACGTTTCCGAGCGCGGTCTTCTGCGCGGTCGTCAGGCACGCGCCCGTGCGCGTGCCGTTCGCGCAGGTCGGGATGTCCGCGTCGACGCTGAAGTGCGCCTGGCACGCGGCAACGTCCTGCACCATTCCGTCGGCGGCGCCGTCGAGCGCATCGCATTTCTCGAGGATCTTCGCGCCGACGAACTGCCGCTCCGCGTCGGTGAAGCCGCTGCGGATATCCGGCAGCCCGTTCGATCCGGTCGCCGATGCGATCTTCGCGAACTGCTGCGCGCCGTACATCTCGCCGATCGCCGCCTTCGGCAGATGAAAGCCCGGATCGCCCGCGATGATGCCGTCGTAGTCGGCAGGGTTGCGCACCGCCGTGACCATCGCATGACGGCCGCCGTTCGAGCAGCCGCCGAAATAGCTACGGTCGGGCGCCTTGCCGTACGCGAGCCGGATCACCTGCTTCGCCATCGGCGTGAGCGCATCGACCGCGCCGTAGCCGTAGTCGATGCGTGCCTGCGGATCGAGGCCGAACAGCGGATTCTGCGCGGCGCTGTGCCCGGAATCCGAGCTGATCACCGCGAAGCCCTGGTTCAGCGCGTCGGTCAGCGGCCCGCCGCCGCCGATCTCGCCGGTCGCGGTCACGACGTTGCCGTCGAGGCCGCCGTTCGCCTGGTAGAAGAAGCGGCCGTTCCACGCCTTCGGCAGGCGCATCTCGAAGCCGATCGCATAGGTCTTGCCGTCGACCGTGCTCACGCGCTCGTTCATCTTCCCTGCGATCACGCAGTGCTCGGCGATCGGTTTGCCCGCCACCGTGAGCGCGCCGGCAGCCGCGGTCGTCACCGACGTGAACGACGTGTTCGCATACGCCAGCTTCGCGGCGAGCGCGTCGCAGGTCTGCGCCATCGCGGCCGGCGTCGCGGCACTCAGGTGCGTCGGTACGGCATTCACCGAATCATCGCCGCCGCAACCGGCGAGCAGGGCGGCGGCGGACAGCGGCGCAATACAGAGGAATGCAGATTTCCTGTTCAAGATAACTCCCGTTCGGTTCGTCACGCCGGTGAATCAGAACATGTGCCGCACGCCGACCATCGCGCCGAGCTGCCCCATCCCCGCGCCGGGCGTCGTGCCGGGCCCGCCGCCGCTGACCGAGTAGCGCGCATGCGCGCTGTTCCACAGATACGACGATTGCGCATAGACGGCCGTGCGCTTGGTCAGCAGATAGGTCGCGCGCAGCGTGGCCATCGTCGCGCGCGTGTCGTGCGCGCTGTTGACGATCCGGTAGCCTTCGCCGTCGACGACGAAATCGGGCTTCACCGCATACGACGCGCCGACGAAGAACAGGTCCGAATGTGCGCCGGCCGCGGCCGGCGAACCGGTCGACACGCGCCGCCCGATCCAGCCCGCGCCGATCTTCGCGCCGGCCGCCTGCGCATACGCGCTCACGTGCGTGCGCGCGTCCTTGCCGCCGCTGCTGGTGAAGGGAACGGGCGCCACGCCGTCGAAGAAGTTCGCGGCCGCGCCGGTGCCGCCGCGCTGTTCCTCGTACGAGGCCGCCGCACCGAAGTACGCGCTGTCGTACTTGAGCATCACCGACCAGTTGCGGCACTGCACCGCATCGCCCGGCACCTGCCCCGCGCACGTGCCCTGCCCCGGCGAGTTGCCGGTGCCCGCGCCGTCGCGGCCGAACGAATACGCGGCGCCGAACGTCACGCCGCGATACGCACCGACGTAGGTCACCGCGTTGTCGGCGCGGCCATTCGGCACGTACGCGTCGAACGAACCGAGCCCGTAGATGTCGGGGCCGATGATGTCCGCGCCCTGCAGCGCGAGATAGGTCATCGTGTACTGACGGCCGAACGCGAGCGTGCCGAAGCCGCTCTTCAGCCCGACGAACGCCTGGCGCCCGAACAGCCGGCCGCCCTGCCCGAGATCGCCGCCGCGCACGTTGAAGCCGCTTTCGAGCGTGAACACCGCCTGATAGCCGCCGCCGAGATCCTCGGTGCCGCGCAGCCCCCAGCGCGACGGCAGTTCGCCCGTCACGCCCGGCATCCGCACGACGTGGTCGCCTGCCGCGTTCGCGTGCGACACGTATTCGACGCCCGTATCGATGATCCCGTATAGCGTCACGCTCGACTGCGCATGCGCACCGGGCGCGGCAAGCGCGCAGCACGCGCCGGCGGCCAGCAGGCCGTTCCTTGTCTTCGTCTTCATCGTTGCGTCTCCAGACCTTGAGTAAGCGCGCTCTGACGGCGCGCATTGAAAAAATCGAACCATCAGTCGCCTGCTTGAGGGCGGCGAATCAGCACGAATGCAGCGAAGGCCGCGACGAGCGTGACGGGGATGCTCGCGCCGATCACGACCGGCGCGCTGCGGCCCGCGGCCAGCAGCGTCGCGGCCGCGAGCGGCCCGACGACGGAACCGAGCCGGCCGACGGCCACCGCCGCGCCGACACCCGTGCCGCGCATCGCGGTCGGGTAGTAGATCGCCGCGAGCGCATACAGCACCGACTGGCCGCCGACCACGAACATCCCCGCCGCGAACGCAGCCGCCGCGAGCGACGCGAAACCGGGCGCGGCCGCGAGCGCGGCGAGCGACAGCACGATCCCGATATACATGCCGCCGACCACGCGCGACGCGCGCATCCGGTCGAGCGCCGCGCCGATGCCGAGCGCGCCGAGCCCCGCGCCGACGTTGAACGCGATCTGCACGAGGCCGACGTGTGCGCGATCGAGCCCGCGCGAGGCCATCAGCGACGGCAGCCAGTTCAGCAGGAAATAGAGGACGATCAGCGTGCAGAAGTAGCTGACCCACAGCGCGACCGTGGACGTCGTGCGGCCGTCGCCGAACAGCGTGCGTGCGACGCTCGTGCGCGCGGCCTGCGTGCCGGCGACGTCGAGATATGCACGCGATTCCGGCAGGAACCACACGAGCAGCGGCACGAGCAGCAGCGGCCCCACGCCGCCGACGTAGAAGATGTGCCGCCACTCGGTGTCGCCGGCCAGCAGCACGCCGATCAGCGACGCGATCACGCCGCCGAACGGGATGCCGCAGTACATCGTCGCCACCGCGCTGCTGCGCGAGCGCGGCTCGACCGCTTCGGACGACAGCGCGATCAGGTTCGGCATCGCGCCGCCGAGGCCGATGCCGGTCAGCACGCGCACGACGACGAGCATCGCGAACGTCGATACCTGCGCGGTCGCGATCGACAGCAGCCCGAACAGCACGACCGATGCGATCAGCACGCGCTTGCGGCCGATCCGGTCGGCGAGCCGCCCGCCGAGCATCGCGCCCGGCAGCAGCCCGAAGGTGCCCGCGCTGAACGCGATCCCCATTTGCGACACGCTCAGCCCGAATTCGCGCGCCATGCGCGGCGCGGCGACACCGACCGACTGCAGGTCGAGCCCCTCGAGGAGAGCGATCGCGAAACACAGCGCGAGCGTAGTCGCGACCGTGGGTTTTTCGGCAACGTAAGTGTTCATCCTGTCTCCAGTCCCATGTCTTGTAGTCGGTCGGCCCGCCACTGGCCGCCGCGCGCCGTCGCCGGCCAGTGGCGAAGCAGCGCGCAAGGTGTCGTCTGAACGGCCGCCTTTATCAGGCAACCTGATTCACTGGCCGCAAGCATGCCTGCCGGTGTCGTGGCCGGCAGGTCGTTGTATCTGCTTGATTCGGTATGCTTCCGGTTACGCGTAAATCACGTCGGGATCGCGTCGCGCCGGGTCGTACAGCGCGTCGATCGTCGCCGCGCGATGCTGCTGCACGGCCCCCTGGTTCAGCGAACCCTTGTCGGTCACTTCGCCGAGGTCGAGCGACGGCGGCGTGTCGATCAGCCGGATGCGCGCGACGAACGTCGAACCGCCGCTCGCATGCCGGTTCAGCTCGACGAGCCATTGCTCGAACACCGCACGCACGGCCGGCGCGCGCAGCACGTCGGTCACGGACGCATCGGCGGCGAGCCCCGCCAACGCACGGCACGCGTCGACGCGCGGAAACACCAGCAGCCCGATATCGTCGCGATTGATCCCGGTGACGACCACGTCCTGCACGTACGGCGCACCGCTCGACACCGCGTTCGCGCGCAATGGGCCGACGCTGACGAAGGTGCCGCTGCTCAGCTTGAAATCCTCGGTCAGCCGCCCGTCGAACAGCAGCCCGAGGTCCGGCCGCTCCGGATCGGCAAAGACCCCCGCGTCGCCGCTGCGGTAATAGCCTTCGTCGTCGAATACGTCACGCGGATCGACGTCCGCATGCCAGTAGCCGCGCATCACGTTCGGCCCCTTGAAGCGCAGTTCGAGCTTGCCGCCGCACGGCACGAGCTTCGCGTCGCAGCCGGGCGCGGGCAGCCCGATATAGCCGGCGCGCATCAGCGGCCCCGTCGTGAACAGGCACGACGGCGACGCCTCCGTCATCCCGAGGCCCGCCATGATCCGGATCCGCTCGCCGCAATGCGCTTCGGTCACGCGGTCGAGCCGGTCCCACGCGGCCTGCGACAGGCCCGCGCCGCCGAAGAAATACAGCTTCACGCGCGAGAAGAACGTCGCGCGCAACTCGGCATCGCGTTCGAGCGCGACGGTCAGCTCGTCCCAGCCCTTCGGCACGTTGAAGTAGATCGTCGGCGCGATCTCGCGCAGGTTGCGCACGGTTTCGTCGAAGCGGCCCGGCACCGGGCGGCCGTCGTCGATGTACAGCGAGCCGCCGTTGTACAGCGCGATGCCGAGGTTGTGACTGCCGCCGAACGTGTGATTCCACGGCAGCCAGTCGACCAGCACCGGCGGTTCGCGCGTCAGTTCGGGCATCGTCTGGCGCAGCATCTGCTGGTTGCTGCACAGCATCCGGTGCGTGGTCGGCACGGCCTTCGGCTGCTTCGTCGAGCCGGACGTGAACAGGATCTTCGCGAGATGATCGGGGCCGACCGCTTCGTGGAGTGCGTCGATCGTGCGCGGGACGGTCGCAAGAAGCTGCGACAGCGGCACCGCGCTGACCTTCCCGTTCGCATCGGCATCGTCGTCGCGTGCGACGATCAGCGCCGCATCGGCCGGCAACGTGACGTCGAGCGCACGCGCGAACGGCGCACGTTCGGCGACGAACACCGCGCCCGGCTTCAGCACGCCGAGCGTGTGACGCAGCTTGCCGTAGTCGGTCGACACCAGCGAATACGCGGGCGAGATCGGCGAGTACGGCACGCCGGCCAGCATCGCCGCGAACATCAGCTGCAGATGCTCGAGATCGTTGCCGGACAGCACCGCGAGCGGACGCTCGACCGACAGCCCGAGATCGACGAGGCCCTGGCCGATTGCACGCGCACGTTCAAGCATCTGTGCGTAGGTGATCTCGACCCAGCGACCGTCGGCGCCGCGCCTCGCGGCCAGCACGCGGTCGGGGTGTGCTTGCGCGCCGTTCACGAGGCAATCGGTCAGGCGCGTCGGGTAGTCGCCGAGCGGTTCGCGCGAACGCAGATACCACGCGCCGTTTTCCGCGCGACGAATCTCAGCCGCGCCCACGGCGACGGCCGCTGCGCGATAGCGCACGCCGCCCGTGTCGTGTACGGCCTCACCCGGAGGCTTCGCTACATTCATCGTCGCCTCGCTCATATCGGGTAATGACGCGGCGAAGTCTGCACGGTGATCCAGCGCAGCTCGGTGAATTCGGCGATCGACGCACGGCTGCCGAAGCGGCCGTAGCCGCTCGCCTTGGTACCCCCGAACGGCATCTGCGCCTCGTCATGCACGGTCGGCCCGTTGATGTGGCAGATTCCCGATTCGATCCGGCGTGCGACCGCCATCGCGCGTGCGACATCGCGGCTGAACACGCTCGCCGACAGCCCGAACTCGCTGTCGTTCGCGAGCGCGACCGCTTCGTCGTCGCTGTCCGCGCGCAGGATCGCGACGACCGGCGCGAACGACTCCTCGCGATACAGCCGCATGTCGCGCGTCACGCCATCGACGATCGCCGGCTGCATCGTCGCGCCTTCGACGCGACAGCCGAGCGGCAGTTGCGCGCCAAGCGCACGCGCATCCTCGACCAGCGACGCCGCACGCGCGGCGGCCGACGCGTCGACCATCGTGCCCAGCGGATGGCCGGCCAGCGGATCGCCCGCGACCAGCGTGCGCGCCTTCGCGGCGAGGCGTTCGACGAGTGCATCGGCAATCGGCCGCGCGGCGATCACGCGCTCGGTCGACATGCAGATCTGCCCCTGGTTGAAGAACGCGCCGAACGCGATCGCGTCGACAGCCGCGTCGAGATCGGCATCGTCCAGCACGAGCACGGGCGCCTTGCCGCCGAGTTCGAGCAGCACCGGTTTCAGGTGAGCGGCCGCGTGGCGCGCGATGATGCGCCCGACATGCGTCGACCCGGTGAAGTTGATGCGCTTCACGTGCGGATGCGCGATCAGCCGCTCGACGAGTTCGGGTGCGTCGGCCGCCGCGTGTGAGATCACATTGACCACGCCCGCGCCGAGCCCTGCTTCGTCCAGCACCGCGCCGATCAGCGCATGCACGCCGGGGCACGCTTCGGAGGCCTTCAGCACGACCGTGTTGCCGCATGCGAGCGGCATCGCCAACGCTCGCGTGCCGAGGATCACCGGCGCGTTCCACGGCGCGATGCCGAGCACGACGCCGCACGGCACGCGCATCGCCAGCGCAAGGTTGCCCGGCACGTCGGACGGAATCACGTCGCCGGCGATCTGCGTCGTCATCGACGCGGCCTCGCGCAGCATGTTCGCCGCGAGCGTCACGTTGAAGCCGATCCAGCCGGGCGTCGCGCCGGTTTCGGCTACGCCCGTCGCGATGAACGCGTCGATGCGCGCGTCCATCAGGTCGGCCGCCTTCAGCAGCAGCCGGCGGCGCTCGGTCGGCGCAAGCGCCGACCATGCCGGAAACGCGCGGTGCGCGGCGTCGATCGCCGCGTCGGCGTCGGCTGCGCCGGCCGCCGGCGCGCGTGACGCCAGCGCGCCCGTCGCGGGGTTGAATCGGTCGAAGGTGCGCCCATCGCGGGCGGTACACCACTCGCCGGCGATCAGCATCCGTCTGTCGGTCATGTTGTCTCCTGCCTTGCCTGTCTCTTGCGATTACGCCGGCGGTGATGCCGGCGGCTGCGTCCGCGCTTGTATCAGCGCTTGTATGCCTGCAGGCCCGGCTTGATCGTCTTGTCGTCGAGGAACTGCTTCAACCCCTGTTCGCGACCGCGTTCAGGGTCACGCAGTTGCGCCTGGTCGAGCTTCGCGTACAGGTAATCCTCGCACTGCTCCCACGTGAGTTCGCGCGAACGCTTGAAGCCGTGCTTCGCCGCGCGCAGCACGACCGGGTTCTTGTCCATCAGGCGGGCCGCGAGCGCAATCGTCGCGTCGCGCAGTTCGGCGAGCGGCACGCTGCTGTTCACGAGGCCCATGTCGGCCGCTTCCACGCCGGTGAACGTATCGCCCGTCATGATGTAGTGCAGCGCGCGGCGGTGCCCGACCGTATCCGCCATCGCCTTGCTGACGAGGTTGCCCGGCGGGATCCCCCAGTTGATCTCCGACAGCCCGAACACCGCTTCGTCGGCCGCGATCGCGAGGTCGCACGCGACGAGCGGCGAGAAACCGCCGCCGAAACACCAGCCGTTCACCATCGCGATGGTCGGCTTGTTGTACATCCGCAGGCGACGCCATTGCCATTCCGATGCGTCGCGGCGCACTTTTTCCTGCAGCGCATCGGAGCCGCCGTCGATCTCGCGGAAGTACTCCTTCAGGTCCATGCCGGCGGTCCATGCAGCGCCCGCGCCGGTCAGCACCAGCACCTTCGCCTCGTCGTCGAACTCGACCGCGTCGAGGACTTCCAGCATCTCACGGTTCAGCGTCGGGCTCATTGCGTTGCGCTTCTCGGGGCGGTTCAGCGTGACCCACGCGATGCCGGCCTCCACCTTCACGTCAACGGTCTGCCAGCGGTTGTCGTACTTGCTCATATCGTTTCCTGTCGTTCGTTCCTGTGCGATTCGGTGCGCAGCATTCCTGCTGCGGACGGCTTCATTTAATATCAGGCTACCTGATATTGCAAGCGGCACGAGCGCCGGTGTAAACCCGGATCGGAAAGCGGTGAGAGCGACGGAATCGGGGAACGGTCAGGCGACCGGCAAGGCAAACGCGGGCCGCGCGGGCCCTCGCGATGAGGGGGGTCGGAACGGGGTCAGCCGCGCAGGTTGCGCGAGAACAGTTCGAGCGCGCGCTGCACGTGCGCTGCGTCGTCGGCGGATATGTCGCCGAGCATGCGCTTTTCGAGCGGGCGCAGCACGGCTTCGCATTCGCGCAGCATCGCCGCGCCTTCGTCGGTCAGCGTCAGCAGGATGATGCGGCCGTGCGACGGGTCCGCTTCACGCGTGACGAAGCCGCGGGCGGCCATCACGCTCATCACTTCATTCGCCGATTGCGGCGTGATCCACGAGCGCTCGGCCAGTTGCGCGTTCGACGACGCGCCGCGCGCCTCGAGCACCGACAGCGCCGTGTATTGCGCGAGCGTGATGCCAAGCGGTGCGAGCGCGTCGGTCATGTGGCGGCGCAGCAGCCGGTCGAGACCGCCGATCACGTAGGTCAGGCGCTGCTGCACGCGCGGCTTCGGCTTGTCGCCTGTTGAGCGGACGTTCCTCGTGGCGCTCTTCGGATTCGCGGGTTTGGTCGGTGCGGAACTCATGGTGCGGGCGGGATGGAATTGCGGGCCATCTTACCAGCACGTCGGGAGGCGAACGGGAGGTTCCAGGCATACCGGGCAGCCGCAGCGCACTCCCGCGCGCATGGCGAACTGCCGGCCTGGCCGCGAAACCCGCTGCGTCGGCGACATCCGATGAACGGCATCCCGTACGCGATCAGCCGCGCGGCGTCCCCGCAAACCGCGCCGTCGCCATCCCCGCGTGCCGCGTCTGCGCGACGAACACGCCGCCCGCATGCGGGTCGTCGGCCAACGCATCGTCGCTCAACCCGATGCGCGCGCTCGTCACGTAGAGGCGGCCCTCACCGTCGAGCGCCGTGCAACTCGGCTGCGCGGTCGGTACGGCCACGCGATCCGTCTCGACGCCGTCCGGCCCGTAGCGCACCACCCGCCTGCCGCCCCACTGCGCATTCCACAGGCCGCCGTCGCGATCGACGATCGAGCCGTCCGGATCGCCGTCTGGATCGGTCAGGCGCGCGAACGGCCGCACGTTCGCGACATCGCCGCCTGCACGGTAATCGCACACGAAAATCTCGCGCACCAGCGAATCGCAAAAGTACATCTTCGTGCCATCCGGCGAGAACCCGATGCTGTTCGCAATCGCGGCCGCAGGCAACGCAAGCCGTTCGAGCGTGAGATCGGGATTGAGCCGATAGAACCCGCCAACCGCGCGCGGCGGCTCGGCGCCTTCGTCCTTCATCCCGAACACGAACGCGCCGGAACCATTGCAGCGCCCGTCGTTCAGCCGCGTCGGCAGCTCGGGTTCGACGTCGACGATCCGCGTGAACGCACCGCTGCGCAGGTCGAAAAACGCGAGATGCGTCGCGAGCCCGACGAGCAGCACGTCCGGATCGTCGGTCAACGCGAAGCACGCGAGCCGCTCGGGCATCGCCCATTGCGCGAGGTGCGAACCGTCCGCGCGGCAGCGCCACAGTTGCGCACCTTCGATGTCCACCCAGTACAGCGCGTGCGTCCTGTCGCACCACGTCGCGCCTTCGCCGAGCGTGTTGCGGGTGTCGGCCAGCAGCGTCGCCTGCCCGGCCGGATGAATCTGTTGCATGCCGTCTCCCGATATCTGTCGCTTATGCAGGCGGCCGCGCGTTCGCCAGGGTCAGATCTTCATCGCGCGCCGCTGGTTGCGACGATACTGGTCGAACAGCACCGCGAGCAACAGAATTCCGCCGCGTATCAGATATTGGTAAAACGTCGGCACGTTCAGCAGGCTCATCGCGTCCTGCACGGAGCCCATGATCAGCACGCCGACCAGCACGCCGGAAATCGTCGCGACGCCGCCCGTCAGCGACACGCCGCCGAGCACGCATGCGGAAATCACGCCGAGTTCGAGGCCGACCGACGTCTTCGGGTCGCCGAGGCTCATCCGCGACGCGAGCATCACGCCGGCAAAACCGGTCACGAGCCCCTGCAGCACGAACACGGTGATCTTGATGCGCATCACCGGCAGCCCGGCCAGCAGCGCAGCCTCGCCATTGCCGCCCACTGCGAGCACGTTCTTGCCGAACACCGTCTTGCGCAGCAGGAAGCCGAACACGACGAAGCCGACGATGTTGCTCCAGATCGGATACGAGATGCCGAGGAACGAGCCGCCGCCGAGATCGAAGAAGCGTTCCTCGGAGATCATCACCGCGTCGCCGTTCGACGTGATGAACGCGAGCCCGCGCACGACTTCCATCATCGCGAGCGTGACGATCAGCGAGTTGATCCGCCAGCGCGCGATCAGCACGCCGTTGACGAGCCCGACCGCCCCGCCCGCGAGCACGCCGCCCGCGATGCCGAGCACGACGCTGTGCGTCGCGGTGATCAGCGTCGACGCGACGACGCCCGAGAACGCGACGATCGACGCGACCGACAGGTCGACCTCGCCGAGCGCGAGCACGAACATCATCGTCACCGCGATCGAGCCGATCAGCGTGACCGACAGCAGCAGGCCCTGGATGTTGCGCGGCGTGAGGAAGTCCGGCACCGTCAGCGACAGCGTCGCGAACAGCACGAGAAACACCATCACGATGCCGGAGCGGTTGATCAGCTGCCACACGCCGCCGCGCGCTCGCGCGGGTGCGATGGCGGCATCGGGGGAAGGGGAAGTGCGTTGGGGTTGCATTGCCTGGCTCATGTCATTTGCATCCGGTTGATCGTTGCGGGGCGCTAGCGCGGCAGCGCGAGCTTGATCAGCGCGTCGGGCGTCGCGTGCGCCTTCGCGACCTCGCCCGCGATCCGCCCTTCCTTCATCACGATGATCCGGTCCGACACGCCGATCACCTCGGCCAGGTCGCTCGACACGAGGATCACCGTGCGGCCCGCTTCCGCGAGTTCGTAGAACAGGTTGTAGATTTCCGCGCGCGCGCCGACGTCGATGCCGCGCGTCGGCTCGTCCATCAGGAACACGTCGATGCGCTCGGCCAGCCAGCGCGCGAGCACGACTTTCTGCTGGTTGCCGCCGGACAGCGCGCCGATCGGCGTGTCGCCGTCGCGGGTCTTGATCGCGAGCCGCTCGATGTAGCGTTGCGCGAGTTCGCGTTCGCGCCGCCCGTCGAGCAGCACCCGCGCCGGGCTGAAATGCCGGCGCGCGCTGATGTTCAGGTTGTCGGCCACCGACGCGATCGCGACGATGCCTTCCTGCTTGCGGTCTTCCGGGCACAGCGCGAGGCCGGCGCGCACTGCATCGCGCGGGCTCCCGAACGCAACCCGCTTCCCGTTCAGCTCGACGTGCCCCGCGCTCGGGCGCGCGGCGCCGTACAGCAGCTTCATCAGCTCCGAGCGGCCCGCGCCCACGAGCCCGAAGAAGCCGACGATCTCGCCGCGCCGCGCGGTGAACGACACGGGCTCGGACAACCCGGGCCCCGCCAGCCCCTTCGCCTCGATCAGCACGTCGCCGGCCGTGCGCGGCCGGTAGCCGTACACGTCCTCGATCGAGCGTCCGACCATGCAGCCGATCAACCGGTCGCGGTCGAGATCGGTGACGGAATCGAACGTGTCGATGCGGCGGCCGTCGCGGAACACCGTCACGCGGTCGCACAGTTCGTACACTTCCTCCATCCGGTGCGTGACGTAGATGATCGCGCGGCCTTCCGCGCGCAGCGCGCGGATGATCCGGAACAATTGCGTCGTTTCGCGCGCGGACAGCGAACTCGTCGGCTCGTCGAACGCGATCACGCGCGCGTCGCGCATCAGCGCCTTGCCGATTTCGATCATCTGGCGCTGGCCGATCGACAAGTATTTCACCGGGATGCCCGGATCGATGTGCTCGCCGAGCCGCTCCAGCGCATCGAGCGCGCGCGCGGCGAGCGTGCGTTCGTCGACCACGCCGAGCCGGCTCGGCAGCTGCCCGAGCATCAGGTTCTCGGCGACCGTCAACTCGGGCACCAGATGCAGTTCCTGGTAGATGATCGCGATGCCGGCCTCGAGCGCCGCGCGCGTCGACGCGAAGCGCTGCTCGGTGCCGTTCAGCGTCAGCGTGCCGGCCTGCGGCTGGTTCACGCCGGACAGCACCTTCAGCAGCGTCGACTTCCCCGCGCCATTCTCGCCCATCAGCCCGTGCACTTCGCCCGCGCGCACCGACAGCGACACGGCGTCGAGCGCACGCACGCCCGGGAACGTCACCGTGATGCCGTCGAGCGCGAGCAGCGGGCCGCCCGGCGACGTCTCGGCG
This sequence comes from Burkholderia sp. SRS-25, assembly GCF_004343765.1. Classification (NCBI taxonomy): domain Bacteria; kingdom Pseudomonadati; phylum Pseudomonadota; class Betaproteobacteria; order Burkholderiales; family Burkholderiaceae; genus Burkholderia; species Burkholderia sp. SRS-25. The sequence goes on along the minus strand of NZ_PTXM01000011.1, from coordinate 70,016 downwards.
GCATCGCCGCCGGTGCCGCCATCGTTGTCGGATACGGCCGTCATCGTCTGCGTCGTCATCGCGTTCTCGCCTCGTGCGCTCAGATGCCGAGTTCGGCGCGCACGGCCTGCCAGTTCGCGCGCGTCATCAGCTTGCCGCTCGTCTGCGTGTCGGCCGGCGGCGTCTTGCCGTCGCGAATCCATTCGACGAGGTTCTGCGTGCTGTCCTTGCCGTGGTTCGTCGAGCTGACGGCGATCGTCCCGTAGAAGCCGGTCGGCTCCTTCTTCTGGAACTCGGCGAACGCCTCGCCCGCGCCGTTGATGCCCACGCCGATCACGTCGGCCGCCGGGATATGCAACTGCTCGGTCGCACGCACCGCGCCGAGCACGGTTTCCTCGTTCAGCGCGTAGACCACCCACTTCTTCACGTTCGGATGGCGCGCGAGCACCGGCGCGGCCGCGCTGAAGCCGCCTTCGTCGTCGGTCGTCTTCTGCGGCGCGTCGAAGATGTTCTCCTTGCGGAAGCCGTTCGCGAGCAGCGCCTGCGTCGCGCCGTCGGTGCGCAGCTTCGCGGTCGGCAGCTCGTAGTTCGTGATCCGAAGCGCGCCGACTTCCTCGGGCTTCCAGCCGCGCCGCTTCATCTCGTCGGAAATGGCCTGGCCGACCTGGTTGCCGATCTTGGTCGCCGACATCCCGAGGTGCGGCACGTTCGGCAGCGGCTTGCCGGTCGAATCGACGAGCTGGTCGTCGACGGTCACGAACTTCATGTTGTAGCGCTTCGCGCGCGCGGCGATCGCCGGGCCGAGGCGCACGTCCGGCGCGCAGATCACGAAGCCCTGCGCGCCCTGCGAGCCGAGGTTGTCGATCGCGGCCAGCACCTTCTCGCCGTCGGGCGTGCCGATCTTCACGACCGAGAAATTCTCCTTCTGGCCGAGCGCGGATGCCGCATTCTGCTCGTTGATGAACCAGGCCTGCTCGGGCATCTTCACCAGGAAGCCGATCTTCAGCGGCGCGTCGGCGCGCGCGGCGCCCTGCATGCCGAGCGGCGCGATGCAAAGCGCGGCCAGCAGCGCGCGCAGGGTATGGCGGCGAATCGTGTGAGTCGTGCGGTTCATGCGGTGTCTCCTTGATATCGGCTTGTGCCGTAATGGTTCGTCGTGTGCGATCGCGCCTCGGCGCGACCGCGTGATCAGCGGCCGAACGCGTCCGTCTGCACGCGCCGGCCGAACAGGAATGCATCGGCGACGAGCCGCAACGGCCGTACGTCGACGTCGCTTTCGCCACGCGCGATCAGCGCATGGAAGTGCGCATACAGCGCCGGATATTCGCGTTCGGGACCGAGCTCGACCGGCTCGCCCGCGATCGACAACTGCGCGCCGCCGCGGCTGATCGCGAGCACGCCGTCGGCCGTGTCGACCGCGATCTCCCATTGCTCGACCGGGCCGTGCCGCCAGTCGAATTCCGCACGCACCGGCACGCCGTCGGTATCTGCACAATCGAGCTCGGCGGCAATCGGCGTCTGCACGTCGCTCGGCACGATGAGCGTCGCCTCGCGCAGCACGAGCTCACGCGGCAGGATCCGCGTGACGATCGACAACGCGTTGATGCCCGGATCGAACACGCCGAGGCCGCCCGGCTCCCAGATCCATTGCTGCCCCGGATGCCAGCGCCGCACGTCCTCTTTCCAGCGCACCTGCACCGCGCGGATCGCGCGCGTCGCGAGCCATTCACGGGCCGGTTCCACCGCACTCGCGCAGCGCGAATGCCAGGTCGCGAACAGCGTGAGGCCGCGATCGCGTGCGAGCGCTTCCAGTACCGCCACTTCGCCGAGCGTCGCACCCGGCGGCTTCTCGAGCATGACGTGCTTGCCGGCTTCGAGCGCAGCGCGCGCCTGCGCGTAGCGCACCTGCGGCGGTGCGCACAGCGACACGGCGTCGAGCTCGCGCTCGGCGGCCAGCAGCGCGCGCAGGTCGCGATAGTTGCGCACGCCGGCGACTTCCGCGTGGCGGCTCGCGCACGCGGTCAGCTTGAAACCCGGCTCGGCATCGATCGCCGGCAGATGCTGGTCGCGCGCAATCTTGCCGATGCCGACGACACCCAGCGAAACCTGATCACTCATCGTGCATGTCTCCTTCGCGAATCGTTCGGTGACCGTTCAGTGCGCCCAGCGCAGCACGAGCGGATCGAGCCGGCGCGCGATCGCGAGCAGTTCCGCGCGCGTGTCCGGATGCAGTTCCGGCATCGGATGCCGCGGCCGCTCGCTCGCGATCACGCCGCCTTCGCGCATCAGCGCCTTCGCGGTGAGGATCCCGGACTGGCGGTTCTCGTGGTTGATCAGCGGCAGCCATGCCTGGTAGTGCGCGTAGGCGTCGTCGTGGCGCCCTTCGCGCCATGCTTCGAGGATCGGCCGGATGCCGTCCGGAAACCCGCCACCCGTCATCGCGCCGGTCGCGCCCGCGTGCAGATCGGCGAGCAGCGTGATCGCCTCCTCGCCGTCCCACGGCCCTTCGATGGCATCGCCGCCGAGCCGGATCACCTCGCGCAGCTTGTTCGCGGCGCCCGGCGTCTCGATCTTGAAGTACGCGACCTGCTCGATCTCGCGCGCCATCCGCGCAAGGAACGGAGCGGATAGCGCGGTGCCGCTCGCGGGCGCGTCCTGGACCATGATCGGAATCTCGATCGCGTCGGACACGCGCGCATAGAACTCGAATATCTGCGCTTCGGGCACACGGAACGTCGCGCCGTGATACGGCGGCATCGCCATCACCATCGCCGCGCCGAGCTGCTGCGCGCGCAGGCTGCGCGCCGCGCACACCTGCGTGCTGTAATGCGACGTCGTGACGATCACCGGCACGCGGCCCGCGACGTGCTCGAGGATCGTGCGTGTGAGCACGTCGCGCTCGTCGTCGGTGATCGCGAACTGCTCGGAGAAGTTCGCGAGAATGCACAGCCCGTCCGAACCCGCGTCGATCATGAAATCGACCGCGCGCTTCTGGCTTGCAAGGTCCAGCTCGCCGGTATCGGCAAACGTCGTCGGAACGACGGGGAAAATGCCGCGATAGCGCGGCGTGCTGCTCGATGTCATGGTTCGCGTCCTGCTTCGGCCTCGGTCACGACCGGCCGTCATGCGTTTACGGTTTCACGTTGCGCGGGCCCGAAAGGCCCGCGACCGGCTGCCGCGCAGCCGCTCAATGCGAATGGCTCGGCACCTCCGCGCCGCGCGTGCCGACCAGGAAGTCGAGGTCGCACCCCTCGTCGGCCTGCAGCACGTGATCGATGTACAGCCGTGCGTAGCCGCCCTTGCCGAGCTGGCCGGCCACACCCGGCGCCGCGGTCGGATCGACGTCCGACAGGCGGCGCTGCAGTTCGTCGTCCGTGATGTCGAGATGCAGCGTGCCGGCCTCGCAGTCGAGCTCGATCCAGTCGCCATTGCGCACGGCCGCGAGCGGCCCGCCGGCAGCGGCTTCCGGCGCGACGTGCAGCACGACCGTGCCGTACGCGGTGCCGCTCATCCGCGCGTCGGAAATCCGCACCATGTCCTTCACGCCCTGGCGCAACAGCTTCGGCGGCAGTCCCATGTTGCCGACCTCGGCCATCCCTGGATAACCGCGCGGCCCGCAGTTCTTCAGCACCATCACCGAGCTTGCGTCGATGTCGAGCGCCTCGTCGTTGATCGTCGCCTTGTAGTGGTCGAGGTTCTCGAACACGACCGCGCGGCCGCGATGCTTCAGCAGCTCGGGGCTCGCCGCCGACGGCTTCAGCACCGCGCCGCGCGGCGCGAGATTGCCGCGCAGGATGCGGATGCCGCCGTCCGCGATCAGCGGCCGGTCGAGCGGGCGGATCACTTCTTCGTCATAGTTCGGCGCTTCGCGCACGTTGTCCCACAGCGACTTGCCGTTCACCGTCAGCGCATCCGGGTTCGGCAGCAGCCCGCCTTCACCGAGCCGGCGCAGCACCGCCGGCAGCCCGCCCGCGTAATAGAACTCTTCCATCAGGAAGCGCCCCGACGGCATCAGGTCGACGATCGTCGGCGTGTCGCGGCCGATGCGCATCCAGTCTTCCAGTTCGAGCGGCACGCCGATGCGGCCCGCGATCGCCTTCAGGTGGATCACCGCGTTGGTCGAGCCGCCGATCGCCGCGTTCGCGCGGATCGCGTTCTCGAACGCCGCGCGCGTCAGGATCTTCGACAGCACGAGCCCTTCGAGCGCCATTTCGACGATGCGGATGCCCGACATGTGCGCGAGCACGTAGCGGCGCGAATCGACGGCCGGAATCGCCGCGTTGTGCGGCAGCGCGACGCCGAGCGCCTCGGCCATGCACGCCATCGTCGACGCGGTGCCCATCGTGTTGCAGGTGCCGGCCGAGCGGGACATCCCGGCTTCGGCCGACAGGAAGTGATGGACATCGATCTCGCCGGCTTTCAGCGCTTCGTGCAGTTGCCACACGGCGGTGCCGGAGCCGATGTTCTTGCCCTCCAGCTTGCCGTTCAGCATCGGGCCGCCGGACACGACGATCGCCGGCACGTCGCAGCTCGCCGCACCCATCAGCAGCGCGGGCGTCGTCTTGTCACAGCCGGCGAGCAGCACGACCGCGTCGATCGGGTTGCCGCGGATCGCCTCCTCGACGTCCATCGACGCGAGGTTGCGCGTGAGCATCGCCGACGGGCGCAGGTTCGATTCGCCGTTCGAGAACACGGGGAACTCGACCGGGAAGCCGCCCGCCTCGGAGATCCCGCGCTTCACGTGCTCGGCGAGCTTGCGGAAGTGCGCGTTGCACGGCGTCAGTTCGGACCACGTATTGCAGATGCCGATGATCGGCCGGCCGTCGAACTCGTGATCGGGGATGCCCTGGTTCTTCATCCAGCTCCGGTACATGAAGCCGTTCTTGTCGTTCGTGCCGAACCATTGGGTGGAGCGCAGCCTGGGTTTCGTTGCCGACATCGTCAGTCCTGTGGTGACGGGATACCGGCGCAGTCTAGGCAGAATTTTGATAACTGGCTAATGACGTTTTTGGCGATTACGATATCGATTCCGATATCGATATAAACCCGTACGATGACTGAAGCCAGCCCGTGGGGAAACCGTGGCCGCCTGAAGACGCGCCAGCTTCTGCTGGTCGTCGCGCTCGCCGACGAAGGCAGCATTCACCGCGCGGCGGCCGCGCTGAACATGACGCAGCCGGCCGCGTCGAAGCTGCTGCGCGAACTCGAGGAATCGATCGGCGCGGTGCTGTTCGAGCGCCTGCCGCGCGGGATGCGGCCGACGCTCTATGGCGACGCGCTGATCCGCCATGCGCGCGCGGCGCTCGGCAGCCTCGACCAGGCGCACGAGGAGCTGGCCGCGCTGAAGGCCGGCCACCTGGGCCATGTGGCGGTGGGGGCGATCACGTCACCGGGCCTGCGGCTCGTGCCGCCGGCCGTCGCGGCGGTGAAAGGCACGCATGCCGGCCTGCACGTGTCGGTCGAGATCGACACCAGCAACGTGCTGCTCGAACATCTTGCGCAGGAGAAGATCGACATCGTGATCGGCCGGCTCTCCGCCGAACACGACAAGCTGCGGCTGCGCTACGAACCGCTGACCGGCGAGTCGGTGGCCGCCGTCGTGCGGCCCGGCCATCCGCTGCTCGCACACGCGCCGCTGTCGCTCGCGGACGTGCAGCGCGCCGCGTGGGTCGTGCCGCCGGCCGGCAGCGTGCTGCGCCACCGCTTCGATCTCGTGTTCCAGCGCGCGAGCCTCGCGCCGCCGGCGAACCTCGTCGAGACGTCCGCGCTGCTGTTCATCACGCAGCTGCTCGAACAGAGCGACATGATCGCGGTGCTGGCCGAGGACGTCGCGCGCTACTACGCGCGGCACGGGATCGTCACGGTGCTGCCGCTGGAGATGGATTGCCGGATGGACGATTTCGGGATCATCACGCGCACCGACCGGCTGCATTCGCCGGCCGTCGCGATGATGGCCGATGCGATTCGCGGGGCGGCGCGGGAGGTTTACGGGGTCGCGCCGTGACGTCGTCGCGGCGGTTCCGGCCGACTACGCGGCGGCATACTCGATCACCGGTTCGCAACGAATCGGAAAATTGACCGAGTTCGCGATATAGCACTTCGCGTGCGCATCGTGATGCAGATGCGCGGCCCGCTCGCGATCGTCTCCCGCCAGAATCGTCACATGCGGGCGCAGCACGATTTCCGTGAAGCGGCCTGCATCGGCGCTGTCGAGCATCGTGCCTTCCGCGTTGTCGACATAGGCGAGCACGCGAATACCGGCTTCCGAGCACAGATGCAGGTACCAGAGCTTGTGGCACGCCGATGCCGACGCCAGCAGCAGGTCTTCCGGATTCCAGCGCGCGGCATCGCCGCGAAACGCCGCGTCCGACGAACCGGGAATGTCCGGCTTGGAACCGGCCCGGATCAGATGATCGCGGCCGTACTCGCGGTACCCCGACGTGCCGGTGCCGCGATTGCCCGTCCACTCTACTGCGACGCGATACTTGTGTTCGCCAGATGCCATCTCGCTCTCCATGGATGTGGGTTGCTTCGGCCGGGCCGGATGTCGTTTGACGAAGCCCGCCTGCGCTCGCCATTTTGGCACCGGATTCTCATTTGGTATACCATTATTCCAAATTGACGGAACATGCAGGCATGGAAGCCAAACTCGATTCCACGGCGGACGCAGTCGCCGCCTCGTTGCGGGACATGATCATCAACGGCGAGCTCGAAGCCGGCGAACGGCTTGTCGAGCGCGACCTGGCCGACCGGTTCGGCATCAGCCGGATTCCGATGCGCGAGGCGATTCAGCGCCTCGAGCGCGAAGGCTTGCTGGACATCTTCAGGAATCGCGGCGCCGTCGTGCGCATGCTGAGTGCATCGGACGTGCAGGAAATCTACGATCTGCGCGCGCTGCTCGAAGGCGACGCGATCTACCGGAGCGTGAAGCGGCTCGACGACGAGACGCTCGCGCGCGCCGAGCTCGTCCATCGTTTGCTCGGCGATACGGCCGTGCCGCGCCGGCAGGGAGAACTGAACCGCGAATTCCACGCACTGCTGTATTCATGCTGCGGCAACGCGCGGCAGTTGAAGACGATCGCGGAGCTGCGCAGCCAGGTCGAACGGTACGAGCGCCTGCAGGCCACGCTGCTCGCCGATACGCCGTCGTTCCAGGTCGAGCACGAGGAGATCCTGCAGGCGTGCCGCGAACGCAATGCGCGTGCGGCGCGCTCGATGACGGTCGCGCATCTGGAATCGGCCAGGCGCATCGTGATGCGACTCGTCGAAGGCGGGTGAGGCCGGCGCGCTGCGATTACCGCTTTCAACACGGCGCGCGGCTCCGAACCGGGTCGTACGTAGCGATTGCGGCGGCAACCTCGAGGCACTCGATGCAACCTCGCATCAAACCGGCGGCGTCGCGCCCCCGCCCGGTACACGGCCAGTCGTACCTCGCACCACCAGCCTCGGCAGCGACGCGACACGCACGCGTGACGCCGCGTCGCGCTGGCCACCCGCCTCGCGCAGCGCATTGAGCAGCTCGACCGCCAACCCGGCGGCCTCGGCGGTCGGGATCGCGACGGTCGTCAGCGTGGGCCGCGTGTCGCTCGCCAGGTGAATGTCGGTGATCCCGACGATCGACAGATCATCGGGCACACGCCGGCCGCGATCGGCCGCCGCGTGCATCGCGCCGATCGCCGGCAGGTCGTTGGTCGCGACCAGCGCGGTCAACCGCGGGTGCGCGTCGAGCAACAGCCCCGCCGCGCGCACGCCGCCTTCGATCGAATCGGGCTCGGCCGCGACGATGGACGCGTCGAGCCCCGCTTCGCGCATCACGTCGACGAAGCCGTCATAGCGCGCCGCCTGCACGCCGCTCGCCGACCCGCCGACGATCACGCCGATCTCGCGATGGCCGAGTTCGATCAGATGCCGTGTGGCGATCCGCCCGGCTTCGCGGAAATCGATCGCGACGCACGGCAGCCCGTCTGGCGGCGCCTCCGGCCGCTCCCACAGGCACAGCACGACCGGCACGCCACGCGCTGCCACATCGAGAAGATCCGGCAGATGCAGGTTCGCATTCGTCACGAGTATCCCTTCGGAGATCGTGCCGGCGATCTGGTCGAGATACGCACGCCCCTGCAACGGATCTTCGTTCGTATTGCAGACGATCAGGAACTGCCCGTTGCGCCGCACCGCGCGCTCGACCGCCAGCGCGAACTCCGGATAGAACGGGTTCGCGATGCTCGACACCATCAGCGCGACCGTCGGCGCGCGCCCCTCCGCCAGCGCCCGCGCGGCGAGATGCGGCCGATACCCGAGCGCCTCCACGGCTTCCAGCACCCGCGCGCGCGTCGCCTCGCCCACCCGGCCGCGATCGCGCAGCACGTTCGACACGGTTGCGGCCGTCACGCCGGCGCGGCGCGCCACTTCATCCAGGGTTGCCATCGCTTGCTCACTATATGAGACGTCTATTCAATATTTGCTTCGCTCACCGAAGCGGCGCACTATCGCCGCACACCCTGCCGCCCGACCGACGGGCGAGACTCGGCCGCGATCGCATCGCAGCTTTTTTTGATCGCGATGATTAAGCGCTTAATCACTGATGAAAGCGCATTAGAACATGGAGCGGAGACAATGGCGAGCATCTCGATGCGGCGCGTGCAGAAAGCCTATGGCGATCACGCGCCGGTCATTCGCGACGTCGATCTGGAGATCGGCGCGCACGAGTTCTGCGTGTTCCTCGGGCCGTCCGGATGCGGCAAGTCGACGTTGCTGCGGATGATCGCCGGGCTCGAGGATCTGAGCGCGGGCGAGCTGTCGATCGACGGCCGCCGCGTCGACGACGTGCCGGCCGCCGAGCGCGGTGTCGCGATGGTGTTCCAGAGCTACGCGCTGTTTCCGCACATGACGGTCTACGAGAACATGGCGTTCGGGCTGAAGCTCGCGCGCGTGCCGAAGGCCGAGATCGACCGGAAGGTACGCGATGCCGCGCGCATCCTGCAGCTCGACACGCTGCTCGATCGCAAGCCGAAGGCGCTGTCGGGCGGGCAACGGCAGCGCGTCGCGATCGGCCGCGCGATCGTGCGCGAGCCCGGCGTGTTCCTGTTCGACGAACCGCTGTCGAACCTCGACGCCGCGCTGCGCGGCCAGACCCGCATCGAAATCGCGAAGCTGCACCGCCAGTTCGAACGCGCGAGCGTCGTCTATGTGACGCATGACCAGACCGAAGCGATGACGCTCGCCGACAAGATCGTGCTGCTGCATGCCGGCGCCGATACCGCGCAGCACGGCAGCATCGCGCAGGTCGGTGCGCCGCTCGACCTCTACCACCACCCGTCCAGCCGCTTCGTCGCAGGCTTCATCGGTTCGCCGCGCATGAACTTCCTGCCGGCCGTCGTGACCGCCTGCGATGCGCATCGCACGACCGTCACGCTCACACCGTCCGGCGAAACCTTCGTACTGCCACGCGACGGCTCGGCGCTCGGTGCGGGCGCCACCGTAGCGCTCGGCATTCGCCCCGAACACCTGACGCTCGGCACCGCGCACGACGCGACGTCGCTCGCACGCGACGTCGCACTCGTCGAACGCCTCGGCGAACAGACCTACGTGCATCTCGACCAGCCCGGCGGCCACTCGCTCATCGCGAAGGTGTCCGGCGACGCGCAGGTGCGCAGCGGCGAACGCGTGCTCGTGCATGCGCCGGCCGCGGCCTGCCATCTCTTCACCGAAGACGGCCGCGCGGTGCCCGCGTGCGCCGACGTCCACGTTCACCATTACGCATAAGGATCGGGCATGCGCCTCGGAGTCTGTTACTACCCGGAACACTGGCCGGAAACGATGTGGGCCGACGATGCCCGCCGGATGAAAGCGCTCGGCATCGAGCAAGTGCGGATCGCCGAATTCGCGTGGAGCCGGATCGAGCCGTCGCCGGGCGAATACGACTGGGGCTGGCTCGATCGCGCGGTCGACGTGCTCGGCGCGGCCGGCCTCGAGATCGTGATGTGCACGCCAACCGCCACGCCGCCGAAATGGCTGGTCGACCGCCATCCCGACATCCTCGCGATCGGTGCGGACGGCCGGCCGCGCAAGTTCGGCTCGCGCCGCCACTACGACTTCTCGTCGCCGACCTATCTCGAGGCGTCGCGCCAGATCTGCACGGCGGTCGCCGAACGCTACGGCCGCCACCCTGCCGTGCGCTACTGGCAGACCGACAACGAGCTGGGCTGCCACCAGACCGTCGTCGGCTACTCGCCGGCCGCGCTCGTGCGCTTCCGTGCGTGGCTGAAGGCGCGCTACGGCACGATCGACGCGCTGAACCGCGCGTGGGGCACCGTGTTCTGGAGCATGGAGTATCGCCATTTCGACGAGGTCGACGCGCCCGTCGGCACCGTGACCGAGGCTCACCCGTCGCACCGCCTCGACTACCGGCGCTTCGCGTCGGACGAAGTCGCGCGCTATCACCGGATGCAGGTCGACGTGATCCGCGAGCATTCGCCGGGCCGCCCGGTCGCGCACAACTTCATGCAGCTGTTCACCGAGTTCGATCACTACAAAGTGGCACGCGACCTCGACATCGCGACCTGGGACAGCTATCCGCTCGGCGCGCTCGAGGAGCAATGGTTCGCACCCGACGTGAAGGCGCGCTGGCTGCGCACCGGTCATCCCGATTTCGCGTCGTTCAATCACGACCTCTATCGCGGCATGTCGAAACTGCCGTTCTGGGTGATGGAGCAGCAGCCGGGCCCCGTTAACTGGGCGCAATGGAACCCCGCGCCGCTGCCGGGCATGGTGCGCCTGTGGAGCTGGGAGGCGTTCGCGCACGGCGCCGGCTGCGTGTCGTATTTCCGCTGGCGGCAGGCGCCGTTCGCGCAGGAGCAGATGCATGCGGGCCTGCACACCCCCGATGACCAACTCGACGAAGGCGGCCGCGAGGCGCAACGCGTCGCGAACGAGATCGCGGCCGTGCACGACGCCGGCGCGGATGCGGACGGCGCCGTGCGCGCCCCCGTTGCACTGGTCTTCGACTACGACGCGAAGTGGCTGTTCGAAGTGCAGCCGCAGGGCGCCGATTTCCATTACCCGCGCTTCGCATTCGAGTACTACTCGGCGCTGCGCTCCCTCGGCCTCGACGTCGACATCGTTTCCGCGCACGCGCCGCTCGACGGCTACCGGCTCGTCGTCGTACCGCCGCTGCCGATCGTCCCGGACGACTTCGCCGCGCGGCTCGCGGCGTCCGGCGCGCATGTCGTGCTCGGCCCGCGCACCGGTTCGAAGACCGTCGACCTGCAGATCCCGCCGACGCTGCCGCCCGGCCCGCTTGCGTCGATCCTGCCGGTGCGCGTGTGGCGCGTCGAATCGCTGCGGCCGAACGTGACCGAGCAGATCGACGGCACGCTGCGCGACGGCGCGCCGCTCACCGGCAACGCACGCCACTGGCGCGACTTCGTCGAACTGCACGACGACACGCACAGTGTCGTGCGTGCGCGCTTCGCCGACGGCCATCCGGCTTGCGTGTCGCACGGCATGCTGCACTACTGGGCCGCGCTGTTCGACGACGCGACCACCGTCCGGCTGTTCGCCGACGTCGCGGCCGAAGCCGGCCTCGCGCCCGCCCCGCTCGGCGACGGCGTGCGCGTGAGCCGGCGCGGCGACCTGACCTACGTTTTCAACTATGGCGACGCGCCGCACACGATCGACGCGGTGCCGCCGTCGGCGTTCGTGCTCGGCACGGCGCAAGTCGGGCCGCAAGACGTGGCCGTGTATCGAAGCCGTTCGTAGCAACCGCGACCGGCGCCACGACGTGCCGGTGACGTACAACGACACCCAGAACTGGAGACACGTATGACCCATCGCCCCCTTCGCGCCGCCGCCCGGCTCGCCGCGGCCGCCGCTGTCGCACTGGCATCGCTCGGCATGACGGCGCCCGCCGATGCCGGCACGCTGACGATCAACATCGCGTTCAAGGGCGCCAGCCAGCGCGCGGTCTGGCAGTCGACGCTCGAAGCGTTCCGCAAGGCGCATCCCGACATCGACGTGAAGGCGACCTTCGTCGACGAGGAAGCGTACAAGGTGCAGCTCCCCGCCTGGCTCACGACCATCGCACCGGACGTCGTGAACTGGCACGCCGGCGAACGGATGGCGTACTACGCGAAGCGCGGGCTGTTCGAGGACCTGAGCGGCGACTGGGCAAAGAACGGCTGGGGCGCGATGTACGCGTCGACGCGCGACGCATCGTCATACAACGGCAAGCAGTACGCGGCGCCGACCGTCTACTACTCGTGGGGGCTGTTCTACCGCAAGGACCTGTTCCGCAAGGTCGGCATCGCCGACGAGCCGAAGACGTGGGACCAGTTTCTCGACGCGTGCAAGAAGCTGAAAGCGGCCGGCGTCACGCCGATCGCGATCGGCGGCCGCGACGCGTGGACCCTCGCCGGCTGGTTCGACTATCTCGACCTGCGCCTGAACGGCAACGCGTTCCACCAGCAGTTGATGGCCGGCGACGTGCCGTACACCGACCCGCGCGTGAAGAAGGTCTACACGACGTGGAAATCGCTGATCGACGCGGGCTACTTCATCGACAACGCGCTGTCCTACGATCTCGACGGCGCGCAGCCGTTCCTGTTCCAGGGCAAGGCCGCGATGATGCTGATGGGCACCTTCATCGCGGCGGGCTTCCCGCCGAACGTGAAGCAGGAAATGGGCTACTACCGCTTCCCGATCATCGACCCGAAGGTGCCGACCGCCGAAGACGGCCCGGTGGAATCGCTGCATATCCCGACGAAGGCGAAGAACAAGGCCGACGCGCACACGTTCCTCGCGTTCGTCGAAACGCCCGAGATGGGCGCGAAGCTCGCGGAAGGGCTCGGCTCGCTGTCGGCCAACAGCAAGTCACCCGAGCCGGCCGATCCGATCTCGCGCGTCGGGTTCCGGATCCTTGCCGACACGAAGGGCGGCGTCGCGCAGTTCTACGACCGCGACATGACGAAGGAAATGGCCGACGAGGGGATGAAGGGGATGCAGCAGTTCCTCGCGAATCCCGCGCAGCTCGATACGGTGCTCGCGCAACTCGAACAGACCCGCAAGCGCATCTACAAGAAGTAACCGCGTGACCCAACCGGCGGCCCCGCGCCGCCGTGCCCGTTCAGGAGGCTTGCCGTGTCCAGTCCGATCACGTCCCCCCCGCCCGCCGGCGCGGGCGCCGCGCCGCCGCCACGCGGCGGATCCGCCGCCACCGCCCTGCCCGCGCGTCGCCCGTCGCCCGCCTTGCGGCGCCAGCAGCGCGCCGCGTGGCTCTTTCTCGCGCCGGCCTGCGCGATGGTTGCCGTCTATGTGATCTGGCCGATCCTGTCGACGCTGTGGCTGAGCCTGTACAACTGGGACGGGATGACCGAGCGCACCTTCGTCGGTCTCGCGAACTACGCGGAGCTGCTGCATGCGCCGACGTTCTACACCGCGCTGCGCAACAACGTGATCTGGCTCGCGCTCTTCATGCTCGCGCCGCCGCTCGGCCTCGCGCTGGCGTTGTACCTGAACCAGGCGGTGGCCGGCATCCGGCTCGTGAAGTCGCTGTTCTTCGCGCCGTTCGTGCTGTCCGGCGTGGTCGTCGGCCTGATCTTCTCGTGGTTCTACGATCCGACGTTCGGCCTGCTCGCGCTGATCGCCGGGCACGGCATCCCGGTGCTCGGCGATGCGCGCTACGCAACGTTCGGCATCGTGTTCGCCGCGCTATGGCCGCAGACCGCGTACTGCATGATCCTGTACCTCACCGGCCTCACGTCGCTCAACCCGGAACAGATCGAAGCCGCCCGGATGGAAGGCGCGCGCGGATTCGCGCTGCTGTGGCACGTGGTGCTGCCGCAGTTGCGGCCGACCACCTTCATGGCGATCGTCGTCACGGTGATCGGCGCGCTGCGCAGCTTCGACCTGATCTCGGTGATGACGAGCGGCGGCCCGTTCGAGAGCTCGACCGTGCTCGCGTATTACATGTACGACCAGGCGATCAAGTACTACCGGCTCGGCTATTCCGCGTCGATTGCGGTCGTGCTGTTCGCGATCATGCTCGTCTACATCGTGTTCCAGTTGCGCCGCCTGCTGCGCAACGAGCAATAACCTGACCGGTGGCCATCATGTTTCCGACTCCCGTTGCTCAATGGAAGCCTGTGTCGCGCAGGCTGTACAAGCTGTCGTTGCCGGTTGCGCTGTTGATCTGGCTGCTGCCGATGATCGCGGTGTTCGTCACGTCGGTGCGCTCGACCGAGGAACTGGTCGAAGGCCACTACTGGGGCTGGCCACGGCACTTCTCGATGATCGAGAACTATCGCGATGCGCTGACGACGTCGCCGATGCTGCATTACTTCTGGAACAGCGTGCAGATTACGGTGCCTTCCGTTGTCGGGTCGATTGCGCTGGCGGCAATGGCGGGCTTTGCGCTGGCGACCTACAAGTTTCGCGGGAGTACGGCGCTGTTCGGGACGTTCGTTGCCGGTAACTTCGTGCCCGTGCAAGTGTTGATGATTCCGGTGCGGGATCTGTCGCTGCGGCTCGGTGTGTTCAATACGGTCGAGGCGCTGATTCTTTTTCATGTGGCGTTTCAGACGGGGTTCTGCACGCTGTTTCTGCGCAATTTCATCAAGCAGCTGCCGTTCGAATTGATCGAGGCGGCGCGGATCGAAGGGGCGGGGGAATGGACGGTGTTTTACCGGATCGTGCTGCCGCTGATCCGGCCTGCGTTGGCCGCGCTGGCGATTCTCGTTTTTACGTTCGTGTGGAACGACTACTTCTGGGCGCTGTGTCTCACCCAAGGCGATGAAGCCGCGCCGATCACGGCGGGCGTTGCGGCGTTGAAGGGGCAATGGACGACGTCGTGGAATCTCGTGTCCGCCGGGTCGATTCTGGCGGCGTTGCCGTCCGTCGCGATGTTCTTCGCGATGCAGAAACATTTCGTGGCGGGGCTGACGTTCGGGGCGACCAAAGGCTGAACGCGCAGCTTCGCGTATTCGTATCTCCCCCTCCGCATCGTGAGGTTGCCCGCTTCGGCGGGCTTTTTTCTGGCCGTCGCAGAGCGGCGAAGCACGATACGCGCTGCCCGCGTTCGCAGGTTCGAAGTGTTCGACACGGCGGCTTCGATCGTCGACAATTCCGGGGGCGGCCCAACAACCCTGATCGACACACCTGACGACCCGACGTTCAACAGACACGAGCCATCTATGCTGATTTGGGCGCCGACACGGAAATCCCTTGATCGTCGATGCGAAAGCGAAGGCACGACCGTGAAAGTCGCGATCGAACAACTCGACGACGGCGTCTTTCTACTGATGCGGTACGAATCCCTGGACGCGTCATTTCCGACATCGGATCATTTATATCTTTCACTCGAAGTGATATACGACGAATGCGAGGAAGTCTATGGAATCGGTCGCGCGGACTGGCTTCAGCCGTGACCGCTTCCTGACCATTGCACGCGGTCGCAGGACGAACGCCGATTTCACATGCAAAACTTCGACACATCATTCGGCACGCTTGGCGTGGTGAACGAGCCGACCTATTCATTCAGTTCGATGACCAACACGCGGTTTTACGCCCACGAGGTACTGCTCACCGAATATGGCCCGGCATCGATCCATGGGGTGACGTTGAACGGTCATGGTCAGATGGTTATCGGTGCTGGCGGGGGATGCTCGACAGTACATGACCATTCTTCAGTGATCGTCGACGACAAGCTTTACCTGGCCGTTGGCGACCATGCCGTCTGCATTTCCCTGTCGTCACCTCATGAATTGACGTGGGCAGTACGAGTCGATCAGGCCACTTGCTTCGGTCTCCACTGGGACGCCGGCCGGCGTGCACTTATCGTGCACGGGGAACTCGAAATTTCCCGCCTATCGCTGGATGGCGATCTGATATGGCAGGCCTCTGGCGCCGACATATTCACTGAAAGCGTTCGGTTACAGCCCGATCATGTTGAGGCCGTCGATTTCGAGCGAAGGGTATATCGATTCGATTACGCGACGGGCGACGTGATGCGTGATTAGCATTCGGCCTTTGAGCCGTATCTCAACGCCCCTGAGCTGCATTCGGGTCGAGAAACGACATCTTGCGACGCACTTCTTTCGCACCACCGCTAAGCCCCTCCCGGCCCGGCACCGCCATCCTTGATCCGCAACCGCGCATCTACCACCCCAATGTTCTTCTCATGCGCCACAAGCATCTGCGTAAGCGCATGGTGCATGTCGGGCTGCGCAAGAGTCGGCAGCAACGCTTGCAGCTTCCGCACAACCCACCGCTGTCCACGATTCAAAAACGCCAGCCGCTCCGGCAAATCCTCGATCGCCATCGCCTTCTCATAGAACGCCCCGGTAGCATGCGTCGGCGTCGCATCGAGCGACCGAATCGCATCGACCAGTACCGCACACCAGTGCGCCTCATCCTGCCGAATACTCGCCACAAGCCGATGAAGTTCGGGATCCTCGATTTCCGCCGCCGTCTCCGACGCAACCCGCGCACCTGCGCGCTCGGCTTCCAGCAGTTCATTCAGCAACGCAAGCAACGCGTCGCGCTGCGCATCCGCGGATTCGTCCGCTGCTTTGGCACGACGGGCGTCGTGCCCGTCATCGTGGGTCCGGTTCGACATGCGATGTCCTCCGTTTCAGGAAGGGTGGCGCACCGGTTCGTCCGACGTGGTTCCGTCAGGCATTGCTCACGCGACAGCGGGGCCACACGAAGAATGGCTCACAGTCTGACATAGCACCGTGACACGCGTTGCCAGACGACCCGCTGCGCGTGATGCACCTCAAGCCACATCGCCACGCACAGCCGACATCACGTCCACCCTTCAAGCCTCAACGTCGACCGCACCAGCCGCTGCTCCTCCTGCTCGATCTCCCGCAGATACTCGACACACTGGCGAATATGTTCGCTAGCCGCCTTGCGCGCCTGATCGGGCAACCGCCCCGTCACCGCGTTATAAAGCCGCGCGTGCTGCCGGTCGATCTGCTTCTTCAACGGCTCACGGTGATAAAGATTGTTCACCGACGCAAACACCGAACTCAGCAGCAGATCCGTCAGCGACTGCAGCGTATTCACCAGCACCGGGTTATGCGAAGCCTCGCAGATCGCGAGATGAAACGCGTGATCGAGCTTCGCGCGCGCGGCGGGGTCGAGATCCTGCGCATCGGCCGCGGTCATCTCCTCATAGCGACGCTTGATCAGGATGAAATCGGCCGGCGTGCCGCGCAGCGCCGCGAGCCGCGCGGCCTCCGTCTCGAGCATCCCGCGCACCTCGAACAGGTCGTACAGCGTGCGCGGCTGCGAA
Source organism: Burkholderia sp. SRS-25 (assembly GCF_004343765.1). NCBI lineage: Bacteria > Pseudomonadati > Pseudomonadota > Betaproteobacteria > Burkholderiales > Burkholderiaceae > Burkholderia > Burkholderia sp. SRS-25. The sequence goes on along the minus strand of NZ_PTXM01000011.1, from coordinate 52,747 downwards.
CCGAGCAGATGCATCATCGGCGTGATCTCGCGTTGCGGGGTCAGGCTCGCAACGAACGAGCCCTTGCCGTGCGTGGTGTCGATGATGCCGCGCGCGCGCAGCAACTTCATCCCTTCACGCACGGCCGTACGCGACACGCCGAGCTTCTCGGTCAGCCGCCGTTCGGACGGCAATGCCTGCCCGGCCTTCAGCACGCCGTCGACGATCAGCTGCTCGATGCGCTCTGCAACGACGTCGGCCACGTTCCGCGCCGAGCCCGCCTGTTCCTGCATTTCCATACTGGTATGACCACTTCGGAAGGATATCGGTGATTTTCCCACAAACCCGTTTAGACATTCAGTTTCAAGGCGATCGACACAGCTGCTTTCCGGCCACCTCGCAAAAACTGGTATGACCACGCCCGCCATGTCTGGACACGCACGCGCCGGCCGCCAAGAATCCTTCCCTTCCGGCGTGCCGCGCGTCGCGCAGCCGCCTGCATGGTGGAGACAACCCCGATGAGTTTCACCTACGACGAACGGATCGACGGCCCGCTGGCGACCGTCGGCCGCGACACACTCGTCGCCGCGCTGCACGCGGCGGCGCCCGGCCTCGACGTGCTCCACGAACGCGAGGCGCTCAAGCCGTTCGAATGCGACGGCCTCGCCGCATACCGCACGGTGCCGCTCGCGGTCGTATTGCCCGATACGGTCGAGCAGGTGCGCGCGGTGCTGCGCGTCGCGGCCGCGTTCGGCGTGCCGGTGGTCGCGCGCGGCGCGGGCACCGGCCTGTCGGGCGGCGCGATGCCGCTCGAAAAAGGCCTCCTGCTCGTGATGGCGAAGTTCAACAGGATTCTCGACATCGACCCCGATGCCGGCATCGCGCGCGTGCAGCCCGGCGTGCGCAACCTCGCAATCTCGCAGGCGGCCGCGCCGCACGGCTTGTACTACGCGCCCGATCCGTCGTCGCAGATCGCGTGCTCGATCGGCGGCAACGTCGCCGAGAACGCGGGCGGCGTGCACTGCCTGAAATACGGGCTCACGGTGCACAACATCCTGAAGGTGGAGATCCTGACGATCGACGGCGATACGCTCACGCTCGGCGCCGATGCGCTCGACGCGCCCGGCTTCGACCTGCTCGCGTTGTTCACCGGCTCGGAAGGAATGCTCGGCATCGTCACGGAAGTCACCGTGAAGCTGCTGCCGAAGCCGCCGAGCGTGAAAGTGCTGATGGCAAGTTTCGACGACGTCGCGGAAGCCGGCGCGGCGGTCGCACGGATCATCGGCGCGGGCGTGATCCCCGGCGGCCTCGAGATGATGGACAACCTCGCGATCCGTGCGGCGGAGGATTTCATCCACGCGGGCTACCCGGTCGATGCGCAGGCGATCCTGCTGTGCGAGCTCGACGGCTCGCCGACCGACGTCGACGAAGACACCGAACGCGTCGCCGCGCTGTTGCGCGACGCGGGTGCAACCGAGATCCGCGTCGCACGCGACGAAGCCGAGCGCCAGCGCTTCTGGGCCGGCCGCAAGAACGCATTCCCGGCGGTCGGCCGCATGTCGCCCGACTACTACTGCATGGACGGCACGATCCCGCGCCGCGAGCTGCCGCGCGTGCTCGAAGGCATTGCCGCGCTGTCCGCCGAATACGGGCTGCCGGTCGCGAACGTGTTCCACGCGGGCGACGGCAACATGCACCCGCTGATCCTGTTCGACGCGAACCGGCCCGGCGAACTCGACCGCGCGGAAGCGCTCGGCGGCAAGATCCTGGAGCTGTGCGTCGCGGCGGGCGGCAGCATCACCGGCGAGCACGGCGTCGGCCGCGAGAAGATCAACCAGATGTGCGTGCAGTTCAACGCCGACGAGATCACGTTCTTCCACGCGGTGAAGGCCGCATTCGATCCGCAGGGCCTGCTCAATCCCGGCAAGAACATCCCGACGCTGCACCGCTGTGCCGAATTCGGCGCGATGCACGTCCATCACGGCAAGCTGCCGTTTCCCGAACTGGAGCGCTTCTGATGCGACGCGACATCGAATCGATCGACGACAGCGCGGCGCTCGTCGCGCAGGTCGACGCGGCGATCCACGACCGCCAGCCGCTGTACGTCCGCGGCGCCGGCACGAAGGCGTTCCTCGGCCGCCCCGTCGAAGGCCGCACGCTCGACGTGCGCACGCATCGCGGCGTCGTGTCGTACGACCCGACCGAACTCGTCGTCACCGCGCGCGCGGGCACGCCGCTCGCCGATCTCGACGCGATGCTCGACGCAGCCGGCCAGATGCTGCCGTGCGAGCCGCCGACGTTCGGCGGCGCGGCAACGGTCGGCGGCATGTTCGCGGCGGCGCTGTCGGGCCCGCGCCGCCCGTGGGCCGGCGCGGTGCGCGACTTCGTGCTCGGCTGCCGCGTGATCACCGGCCACGCGAAGCACCTGCGCTTCGGCGGCGAGGTGATGAAGAACGTCGCGGGCTACGACGTATCGCGGCTGCTCGCGGGCAGTTTCGGCTGTCTCGGCGTCGTGACCGAGGTGTCGTTGAAGGTGCTGCCGAAGCCGCGCGCGACGGGCGATCTCGCGTTACAGCTTGCCGTGGGCGAAGCCGTGCAGCGCGTCGCCGCGTGGCGACGCGCAGGACTGCCGCTCGCGGGCGCCTGCCATGCGGACGGTGTGCTGCGCGTGCGTATCGAAGGCGGCGAGGGCTCGGTGAAAGCCGCGCGCGACACGATCGGCGGCGAGCGCATGGACGATCGCGACGATGCGTTCTGGGCTCGGCTGCGCGACCTGGCGCTGCCGTTCTTCGACGATCCTCGCCCGCTGTGGCGCGTATCGGTGCCGGCCTCTGCGCCGCTCGACGCACTGCCCGGCGCACTGCTTGCCGACTGGGGCGGCGCACAGCGCTGGATAAAGAGCGACGCGGCACCGGCCGACGTGCAGCAGTTCGCCGCGCAATGGGGTGGCCACGCGACCTGCTGCACGCGGGGCGCGACGCGCGAGCCGTTCCAGCCGCTGCCGCCCGCGCTGCTGCGCGTGCACCGGCAGCTCAAGGCGCAGCTCGACCCGCACGCGATTTTCAATCCCGGCCGCCTGTACGCCGACTTCTGACGCGAACCCGATTCCGACCCGCCGATGCAAACCAATCTCAGCGAAGCAAGCAAGGCCCTCGCCCGGGCCGACGAAGCGGAAGCGATCCTGCGCGCGTGCGTGCACTGCGGCTTCTGCAACGCGACCTGCCCGACCTACCAGGTGCTCGGCAACGAGCTCGACGGGCCGCGCGGGCGCATCTACCTGATCAAGCAGTTGCTCGAAGGCGAGCCGTGCGGCGAGCGCACGCAGCAGCATCTCGACCGCTGCCTCACGTGCCGCAACTGCGAGACGACCTGCCCGTCCGGCGTGCGCTATCACACGCTGCTCGACATCGGCCGCGCGGAAGCCGAGAAGCGTGTGCAGCGGCCCGCGCGCGAGCGCCTGCTGCGCGCGGGGCTGCGCCACGTCATACCGCGCCCGGCGACGTTCGCCGCGTTGCTGAAGGCCGGCCGCGCGCTGCGCCCGCTGCTGCCCGGCACGCTGCAGGCCAAGATCCCGGCCGCCGTCTCCGCGGTCGCACCGCGCCCGCCCGTGCGCCACGCTCGGCGCGTGCTGATGCTCGAAGGCTGCGTGCAGCCTTCGCTGTCGCCGAACACCAATGCGGCCGCCGCGCGCGTGCTCGACCGGCTCGGCATCAGCGTGAGTCCGGCGCGCGAAGCCGGCTGCTGCGGCGCGACCGAATATCACCTGAATGCGCAGGATGCCGGCCTCGCCCGCGCACGCCGCAATATCGACGCATGGTGGCCCGCGATCGAAGCGGGCGCCGAAGCGATCGTGCTGACGGCGAGCGGCTGCGGTGCGTTCGTCAAGGAATACGGCGACCTGCTGCGCTCCGACCCCGTCTATGCGGAGAAAGCGCAACGCGTCAGCGCGCTCGCACGCGATCTCGCCGAAGTGATCGCGGCCGAGCCGCTCGACGCGCTGGCCGGGTCGACGCCACGCCGCATCGCGGTGCATTGCCCGTGCACGCTGCAGCATGCGCAGCGCCTCGGCGGCGCGGTCGAGCGCATCCTGACGCAGCTCGGCTTCGATCTGACGAATGTCGTCGACGGCCATCTGTGCTGCGGCTCGGCCGGCACGTATTCGCTGACCCAGCCCGAACTCGCGACGAAACTGCGCGACAACCGGCTCGACGCGCTCGAAGCCGCGCGGCCGGACCTGATTGTCACGGCCAACGTCGGCTGCCAGACTCACCTGAACGGCGCGGGCCGCACGCCTGTGCGCCACTGGATCGAGCTCGTCGACAACCACCTCGTCAACTGACCAGATTCCGGAGGAATGCCATGCAGACGAAACCCGAACTCGAACTCGCCGATGCCGACCGCATGCTCGCCGCCGCCCGCGCGGAAGCGGAGCGTCACGGCTGGGCCGTGTCGATCGCCGTCGTCGACGACGGCGGCCACCTGCTCGCGTTCGCCCGCCTCGACGGCGCATCGCCGGCCAGCGCCGCCATCGCGCAGGACAAGGCGCGCGCGGCGGCGCTCGGCCGTCGCGAGACGAAGGCGTATGAGGATATGATCAACGGTGGCCGCACCGCGTTCCTGAGCGCGCCGCTGACGGGGTTGCTCGAAGGCGGCGTGCTGGTCACGGTCGGCGGCCGGATCGCAGGCGCGATCGGCGTGTCTGGCGTAAAGTCCGAACAGGACGCGCAGATCGCCCGCGCCGGTACACAAAGCGTCGTGGCATAGCCAGCCAACGCGCGCGCGTTTTTCATTCCCCGGGAGGAATCACGATGATCGACCAAGCAGGACTGCAAGTCGCGCCAGCGCTGAGCCAGTTCATTGAAAACGAAGCGCTGCCGGGCACCGGCATCGACAAGGCCGCGTTCTGGAGCGGTTTCTCGGCCCTGGTGCACGACCTGGCGCCGCGCAACCGCGAGCTGCTCGCCGAACGCGACCGCCTGCAGCAGGAACTCGACACCTGGCACCGCGCGCACCCCGGTCCCGTGCGCGACCACGCCGCGTATCGCGCTTTCCTCGAACAAATCGGCTACCTCGTGCCGGTCCCGTCGAGCGTCGCGGCAGCCACCGCGAACGTCGACAGCGAGATCGCCACGCAGGCCGGCCCGCAGCTCGTCGTGCCGCTGTCGAATGCGCGCTACGCGCTGAACGCCGCGAACGCCCGCTGGGGCAGCCTGTACGACGCGCTGTACGGCACCGATGCGCTGCCTGAAGACGGCGGCGCCGAACGCACCACGGCCTACAACCCGACGCGCGGCCAGCGCGTGATCGACTACGCGCGCAACGTGCTCGACAACGCGGCGCCGCTCGCGAGCGGCTCGCATCGCGACGCGCTGCGCTACCGCGTGCAGGACGGCCAGCTCGCCGTCGAAACCGCGAAGGGCGTCGTGCATCTCGCGCAGCCTGCGCAGTTCGTCGGCTACCAGGGCGCGGCCGATGCGCCGTCCGCGATCCTGCTGAAGCACAACGGCCTGCACCTCGAGATCCAGATCGACGCATCGACGCCGATCGGCCGCGCCGATCTCGCGAACGTGAAGGACGTCGTGCTCGAAGCCGCGGTCAGCACGATCATCGACTGCGAGGATTCGGTCGCGGCGGTGGACGCGGAAGACAAGGTCCAGCTTTACCGCAACTGGCTCGGCCTGATGCAGGGCACGCTGGTCGAGGAAGTCGCGAAGGGCGGCAAGACCTTCACGCGCCGCCTGAACGCCGATCGCGAGTACACCACGCCCGCCGGCGGCACGCTGTCGCTGCACGGCCGCTCGCTGCTGTTCGTGCGCAACGTGGGCCACCTGATGACCAACGGCGCGGTGCTCGACCGCGAAGGCAACGAGATTCCGGAAGGGATCCTCGACGGCGTCGTCACGGTGCTGTGCTCACTGCACGACCTGAAGGCGAAGCGCAACTCGCGCACGGGCTCGATCTACATCGTGAAGCCGAAGATGCACGGCCCGGCCGAAGTCGCATTCGCCGATACGCTGTTCGCGCGCATCGAGGATCTGTACAACCTGCCGCGCAACACGCTGAAGATGGGCATCATGGACGAGGAGCGCCGCACCAGCGTGAACCTCGCCGCGTGCATCGCCGCGGCTGCCGCACGCGTGGCGTTCATCAACACCGGCTTCCTCGACCGCACCGGCGACGAGATGCACACCGCGATGGAAGCGGGCCCGATGATCCGCAAGGGCGACATGAAGTCGTCGGCGTGGATCCAGTCGTACGAGCGCAACAACGTGCTCGCGGGCCTGTCGGCCGGCCTGCGCGGCCGTGCGCAGATCGGCAAGGGCATGTGGGCGATGCCGGACCTGATGCATGCGATGCTCGAGCAGAAGATCGCGCATCCGCGCGCCGGCGCGAACACCGCCTGGGTGCCGTCGCCGACCGCCGCGACGCTGCACGCGCTGCACTACCACCTCGTCGACGTCCAGGCCGTCCAGCAGGAACTCGAGAAGACGCCGTACGCAAGCGAACGCGACGCGCTGCTCGAAGGCCTGCTGACCGTGCCGGTCGTCGAGCGCGCCGCGTGGAGCGAGGCCGAGATCCTGAGCGAAGTCGAGAACAACGCGCAGGGTATCCTCGGCTACGTCGTGCGCTGGGTCGAACAGGGCGTCGGCTGCTCGAAGGTGCCCGACATCCACGACGTCGGCCTGATGGAAGACCGCGCGACGCTGCGCATTTCGAGCCAGCACATCGCGAACTGGCTGCGCCACGGCGTGATCACCGAAGCATTCGTGCTCGACGTGTTCAAGCGGATGGCGCGCGTCGTCGACCAGCAGAACGCCGGCGACCCGAACTATCGCCCGATGGCGCCCGGCTACGACCAGTCGACCGCGTTCAAGGCCGCGTGCGCGCTCGCGCTGCAGGGCACGTCGCAGCCGAGCGGCTATACCGAGCCGCTGCTGCACCGGTTCCGCCTCGCGTTCAAGGCGCAGCAGCACGGCGGTTAAGCGTCAGGGTGCTTCACGAAACGGGCGGCCGCCACGGCCGCCCGTTTTCATTTTCGTGTTCACCCGGCCGTTGAAACAGATAATCGGCGCATATCGTCCGCCTTCATTTTTGGCATGCGTGTGCCGTTAACCAGGTGGAATCGACAGCGGCATGCCGCCCGCCACGGCCCTTCATGTCGCGAAGCCTTGCGCCACAACGCTCTGCCCGGGATTCGGAAGGGCGGGATTACACGGTAATTTGATCCGGATCAACCGTCTGCAAGATTTCTCGCGTGCGCGGACGCGCGCGTTATACTCCGTTGAATTCGCGTTGCCCGATTCGTCGGATCGTTGAATCGGCGCAGATGTCACCAGTAAATGCTTGATTTACCGGTATATCTGGCCGCGATTACCGATAATCGACGCCCATTTTCCCCGCCGGCCGGCAGAAAGGCGTCGGAATGGCCGCGTAACGGATCGCCGCCGGCACGACATACGAACAATCGCATCGGCCCGCCTCCCGGCGGCAATGCCCACCGATCCACAGATCATGGCAGAAACCGACTACGCAATGCCCAGCGAATCCGGCCTGACGAGCCGTGTCGCCGCACATCTGCGCCGGTTCCTGCTGCCGCACCTGATCTTCTACACGGGGCTGCTGATCGCGCTGGTCCTGCTCCTCCTGTGCGGGATCGTGCTGTACGAAGGCCGCATCGACGCGCGCGACCGCTCGATTGCGATGCAGCAGAATCTGGCGCTGATGGCGTCGTGGGACATCGAGCGCAACATCGAGATCTATTCGCTGTCGCTGCAGGGTGTCGTCGACAGCGAGAACGACCCCGCGGTCGTCAACCTGCCGATGCCGCTGCGCCGCCAGGTGCTGTTCGACCGAGCGACGACGGCCAAGTACCTCGGCGGCATCTACGTGCTCGACGCGAAGGGCGACATCGCGGTCGACGGCAAGAGCGACGTGCCGCGCAAGGCCAACTTCGGCAACGAGCCGTACTTCACCGTGCACCGCGACCACCCCGACATCGGCCTGTACGTCAGCCCGCCGTATCACTCGCGGCTGCGCGACGGCTCGCCGAGCATCGCGCTCAGCCGGCGGATCGCCACGCCCGACGGCTCGTTCGACGGTGTCGCCGTGATGTCGATCCGGCTCGAATATTTCCAGAACCTGTTCTCGCGCCTGTCGCTGGGCGATCGCGGCTCGATCGCGCTGATCAACACGGACGGCAGGATGCTCGCGCGCGAGCCGTACGACCCGAAGATCGTCGGCCGCGACATCAGCCGCGCCAGCACGTTCCGGCGGTTCATGACCGCCAATGAAGGCAGCTTCGCCGATACCGCATCGATCGACGGCGTGCGGCGCCTGTACGTGTTCCGGCACCTCGACCATCTGCCGCTCATCATCATGGTCGCGCGCTCGGAAGCGGACACCTACGCCGCGTGGCACGACCGTGCGGTTCCGATCGGCTCCGCGATGGCAGCGCTCGCGATCGGCTTCGTCGGCCTGTCGCTGCTGCTCGACGTGCAATTGCGCAAGCGCCACCGCGCGGAAACCGAGCTGCAGGCGCTCGCGCGCACCGACGGCCTCACGGGCCTCGACAACCGGCGGATGCTCGACGTCACGCTCGCGCGCGAATGGCGCCGTGCCGCGCGCTCGCAGCACGCGCTGTCGCTGCTGTTCATCGACGTCGATCACTTCAAGCGCTACAACGATACGCAAGGGCACCAGGCCGGGGACGACGCGCTCGCCGCGGTCGGCCACTGCATCGCCGGCTGCCTGCGCCGCCCGGCCGACTATGCGGCACGCTACGGCGGCGAAGAGTTCGTCGTTGTGCTACCCGACGTCGACACGGACGGCGCGGTGTCGATCGCCGAGACGATCCGTACCGGCATCCTCGATCTCGGCATCCGGCACGACGCCGGTACGTCCGGCCGCCTGACGGTGAGCATCGGCGTGACGACCGGCTATCCCGAACACGACGACGACATGCAGGGCGCGCTGAAGCTGGCCGACGTCGCGCTGTATCGCGCGAAGGAAGGCGGGCGCAACCGCATCGTCGTGCACCCGGCCGCTTCTGGCGGACTCGCGGCGCGGCAGGCCTGAGCGGCCGGACGCGCCACGCCGCCGAGCGACGGCCGGGCGGCCGCCGGGCCGCCGTCGCCGCCCGTGCGCAAAATCGCCGACAATGTCGCCTCGACATGCCGCCGCACGGCTGACGCGCCCGGCGCGGCCCGCGCGGGTGCGCGGCTGCTTCGCACCACCATGAGACTCAAGGCAAAGATCTTCCTTCTGGCCATCGTGCCGTTCCTGCTCGCGATCGCCGGCATCGGCTTCGGCGTGCGCCAACAGGCGACGTCCCTCGCGCGCACGCAGCACGCGACGATCCAGGCCGCGTACCTGTCGAGCAAGGAAGTCGAGCTTAAGCACTATGTCGAGCTGGCGACGAGCGCGATCATGCCGCTCTACGACGCGAGCGGCCGCAACGCGCGCGACGACGCAATGCTGCGCACGCAGGCGCTCGCGATGCTGCAGAAGATGGATTTCGGCCCCGATGGCTATTTCTTCGTGTACGACCTGCACGGCAATTCGTTGATGCATCCGCGCGAGCCCGAGCGCGTCGGCCACAACTACTGGTCGATGCGCGACCCGCAAGGCGCGCTGACGATCCAGAAGCTGATCGGCGCCGCGTCGAGCGGCGGCGGCTACGTGCGCTACGCATGGCAGCGGCCGTCGACGGGCCGCGTCGCGCCGAAGCTCGGCTACGTCGTCGCGCTCGAGCGCTGGGGCTGGATGGTCGGCACCGGCATCTATCTCGACGACGTCGACACCGCGCTGCAGCGCATCGACGCACGCGCGTCCGCGAACATCGAGCGCACGATGAGCTGGCTCACCGCGATCGCGCTCACCGGTGCGGCGGCGATCGCCGTGTGCGCGCTGGTGCTGAACGTCAGCGAGTCGCGCAGCGCCGACGCCAAGCTCAAGCTGCTCGCGCAGCGCGTCGTCGAATCGCAGGAGCAGGAGCGGGCGCGGCTGTCGCGCGAGCTGCATGACGGGATCAGCCAGATGATGGTGTCCGCGAAGCTGATGCTCGAATCCGCGCTCGCACGCTTCGAACGCGGCTCGGCGCGCCTGCCCGAAGCCGAGCAGGCGCTGGCGTCGGGCGTCGGGCGGCTCGGCGACACGCTGCGCGAAGTGCGGCGCATCTCGCATGCGCTGCGACCGTCCATGCTCGACGACCTCGGTCTCGCGGCCGCGCTCGAGCAGCTGGTGCGCGAGCTCGGCGCCGAAAGCGGCATCGACATCGGCTATACGCAGGTCGCGCACAGCGGCACCCGGCCGCTGCCGGAAGCCGTCAACACCGCGCTGTTCCGGATCGCGCAGGAAGCGCTCAGCAACATCGTGCATCATGCGCAGGCATCGCGCGCGGCCGTCACGCTCGACGTCGGCGCGCAATCCGTCACGCTGACCATCGCCGACAACGGCTGCGGCTTCGACGCCGAACGCTCGCAGGCCGACGCGCGCCGCGGCATCGGCCTGCGCAACATGCGCGAGCGCCTCGACGCGCTCGGCGGCATGCTGACGATCACGTCGCAGGTCGGCCACACGATCGTCGCCGCGCGCGTACCGCTGCCCGGCGCCGCGTCACGACGCGCCCCATAACAGGAGACCTTTCACGCATGAGCGCCCCCGACACCGCCCGGCCCGTCGCCCGACTGCTGCTCGTCGACGATCATCCGCTCGTGCGCGACGGCTTGCGGATGCGGCTCGAAGCGGCCGACCTGTCCGTGGTCGGCGAAGCCGGCAACGCCGACGAGGCGCTCGCGCTCGCCGCGTCGCTCGAACCCGATCTCGCGCTGATGGACGTCGGCATGAACGGGATGAACGGCATCACGCTCGCGGGCGTGTTCCACGAGCGCTTTCCGGGCATCCGCGTGCTGATGCTGTCGATGCACGACAACGTCGAATACGTGACGCAGGCCGTGCGTGCCGGCGCGAGCGGCTACCTGCTGAAGGATTCGCCCGCGAGCGAGATCGTGCGCGCGATCGGCGCGGTGCTGGCCGGCCAGACGTTCTTCAGCGAAGGGCTCGCCGCGCGGATGATCCACGCGAGCGCGACCGCGTCGCCGCTCGACCGGCTCACGCCGCGCGAACGCGACATCCTCGACGCGCTGGCGGAAGGGCTGTCGAGCAAGCAGATCGCGCAGCAGACGGGGCTGTCGGTGCGCACGGTCGAGACGCACCGGCTCAATCTGAAGCGCAAGCTGGAAATCGAAGGGCAGGCGGAGCTGATCAAGTTCGCGGTGGAGCATCGACGGAGGTAGGGCGCCATCCCGGTTGCGCGAGTCACGCGCAAGTTAGCTTCCAATTTCATACTTGTCCAATCGACCTCACCCCAAGGGCGATGGAATCCTTTCGCTTGCCGGAGCGAGCGTCGTGCTCGTGTTTCGCATGACGCCTGCATGAACTCGTCGTGCTGCAACCGGCATCACCGGCAGATATCGGTGATCCAGGCCGAGGAGCGAAATCATGATGCGCCGTATCGCCGTTGTCGGTGACGAGTTGGAAACCGGGGGACACATCGTTGCATACGCAGGGCCGCCATTCACGTTTGGCGACGCTGCCCATCAGGTTGCGCTAATCGGCGGCCTCGCGTTCTGCGAAGCATGCGGAAGTACTGGACAGATTGCCAAGGCCGGCGGACCGAAGCGTATCGAATTCATGGGCGAAACGGCCGTCGATGGTGACATCGTTTTGTGCCGGTGCGCGACACCGCCACGCATCGTCGCGGTGCTCTCCGGCAATTCATGGTGCGATGATGAAGCGGAAACGGAAGGCATCGCTTGTTCCGGATCGAATCCGCAACGCAATATGGCGGCCGTAGCCGCGGGCGTCTATGACGAATGCGTTCGCGCCGTCGGAAACGGCGCAGTGCCGGATTATCCGTACATCATCGAAACATCGGACGGGCGTGTTCACTCGGGCCGACTCGATGCCACCGGATACCTGCCGCGTGTTCATACGAGCCATGAGGGCACGTACACGGTCTATTGGGGCGACGAAGCGCTCGCACGACTGAGCGGGGATGCGTAATGCCAAACGCAAAAACAGTCGTGAGGACGACCACCGTGCAAAACTCGCACAAGGAAGTCCAACTGAAGTCGGTGACGTTTTCCGAACTCTGGAACAACTATGCTCACGGAAATCCGTACGCCGATCCAAACGGACAGTACCAGAACCAGTGCGCCATCCGGATGAGTGTAACGCTGCACAACGTCGGCATCGAGATGAAGTCGTTTTCGCAGAAGCGGGTCTGGCCAATGCCAGGCAAGCCGACACTGGGTCGCCTCATGCTCAATGGCAAATCGACGGCCACACGCGCATACGAGTTTGCGGAATGGTTGAAGCTGCGCCCGATCGCAGGACTACCCGCTCCGGAGAACGTGACCGGCCCCGATTGGGAAAGCCGGGTCAGAAATCGCACCGGCATCATTTTTTTCTTCGGGTACTGGCAACAACAGGGCGACGCTGCCGACGACTTTAGCGGTGGACATATCGACCTCTGGAACGGTTCTCGCCTCCCGGTATCCAGTACGAGAGGTATCTTCGCCTCGATAGGCCGACGAATCGGAATATCCAGCCTGCAGATTCCGCTCACGGATCTCGGCTACTCCGATCTGGCGAAATCGAAAACCATCCTTTTCTGGGAGATCAGGTGAAACGTGCCGGATTTTCGCTTGCGTACTGGATCGCGGGCCTGATCACGACCTGGTTTGCATGCTGGATCGGGAGCCGAATCGACTGGCGCATTCATATCGGTTTGCGGTGGCCTTCCGATCGGAATTCTTGCCATGAAATCGACCTCTGCTCTCCGCCGTGGCCGACTACCATTCTGCTCATTGCGTTTCTGATCGGGCCATCACTTGCATTCGCCTTCACGGGTTGGAGAATCAGTCGGCACCGCGTCACAACAAAAAAATTGATATCTTCTTTGATGGCCTTGGCAGTTCCCACGATGCTCGTGTACATCGGCACCTATGTCATTCGATAGCTTGATCGAATGAACAACGGTGAGAATGCGCTCTTCGTCGGATGGCCGGAAACGGATGGTGCCGCGTGCGTCGATGCGGTCATCGACGATTGCCTGCGGATGCTCGGCGCCCGCGCGTAACGCGCCGTCGGCGCACAGCCATGAAAAAGGGCGCCCGAGGGCGCCCTTCGTCCATCCGGACCGCTTTGCCAGTGGCCGATCAGTTCGTCCGCGAATTGTGCTTCTGCAGATACGCGATCAGCCCGTCGATCCCGCCCGACGCGAGCTGGCTCTTGAACTGGCCCTGGTAGACCTGGATCAGCCACGCGCCCGACATGTCGATGTCGTAGATCTTCCAGTCGTTGCCGACCTTGCCGAGACGATAGCCGACCGACTGGCTGTCGCCCGGCGTCGTGACCGTCGACTGGACGAGCGCGTCGGCGCCCGACGCACCGCCGGCCTTGAACGAGAACTTCGCATCCTGGCCGCCGAGCTGCGCGAGCGATGCGGCGTAGGTACGCGTCATCAGCAGCTTGAACTGCTTGTACAGCTCCTGCTGCTGTTGCGGCGTGGCCTGCTTCCACGCGTCGCCGACCGCGATGCGGGTCGTGCGCTCGAAGTTGGTCGCGGGCAGGAAGCGCTGCTCGACGACTGCCGAGACCTTCGCCATGTCACCGCCGCGTGCGGCCGGATCGGCCTTCATCGCGTTGACGGTGCCCTCGACCGCATTGCGGACGATGTCGACCGGCGCGCTCTGCGCGAAAGCGGAAACCGACACGGCGGCCGCCGCGACGAAAGCAAACAGATGACGTTTCATACGAATATCGCTCGATGAGAAAAAACGACCGGTTCATTGCACCGGCCGACGAAGCAAAGTATACCGGGCCTGACGCCTCGGTGTGCCGACGTGACCGACTGTTACCTTTCAGCCTCCTTTGTCACAGGCGTGCAGCGGCGCGTCGAGGCAGCGCGGCGCCGATTATGTAAATATCCCCTTACAAACCGGCCGGCCACCGGTATCGATTCCGCCGCCGCGAACAAATCTCCTTCCCTCCCCGAAACCCCCAACGTCACGACCGCCGCCACGCTGCGCCGGTATACTTGGCTACTTTGCCCTTGCCAGCCGCTCCCCACCGCCACATGGTGACATCTCTCATCGTCCGACTCGTTGCATGGTCGGTACGCCGCCCCGTCTGGGTCGTCGTGCTGTCGCTCGTCGTCGCCGCGCTCAGCGGCGTCTATGTCGCGCAGCATTTCAAGATCAACACCGACATCAGCAAGCTCGTCGATGCGGAACCGCAATTCGCCGCGCTCGGCCAGGCCGTCGACAAGGCGTTTCCGCAACGCAACGGCACGATCCTCGCGGTCGTCGAGGCGCCCGCGCCCGAATTCGCGAATGCCGCCGCGCAGGCGCTGACCGAAGCGCTGCAGAAGGATGCCGACGCCGGCCGCATCGGCCAGGTCGCCGAGCCCGGCGGCGGGCCGTTCTTCGAGCACAACGGGCTGCTGTTCCTGTCCCCGCAGGAAGTCACCGATACGACCTCGCAGCTCGCGAGCGCGCGCCCGCTCGTCAACGAACTCGCGAAGAACCCGAGCCTCACCGGGCTCGCCACGACGCTGTCCACCACGCTCGGCCAGCCGCTGCTGACCGGCCAGGTGAAGCTGCCCACGATGGCGAAGCTGCTCGCCCGCAGCGCCGCGACGGTCGACGACGTGCTGGCCGGCAAGCCGGCCGCGTTCTCGTGGCGCGCACTGGTCGACAACGATGCCGCGCGGCAACCCGCGCGCGCGTTCGTCACCGTGCAGCCGGTGGTCAACTACGGCGCTCTGAAGGCCGGCGCGGCAACCAGCCAGGTGATCCGCGACGCGGCCCGTTCGATCGACCTCGAGAAGCGCTACGGCGCCGTCGTGCGCCTGACCGGCGAACAGCCGCTCGCCGACGACGAATTCGCGTCGGTCGAGGATGGCGCGGCGCTCAACGGCGTCTTCACGCTGCTTGCCGTGCTCGTCATCCTGTGGCTCGCGCTGCGCTCGAAGCGGATGATCGGCTCGGTGCTCGTCACGCTGTTCGTCGGCCTCGTCGTGACCGCCGCGCTCGGCCTCGCGATGGTCGGCTCGCTGAACATGATCTCGGTCGCGTTCATGGTGCTGTTCGTCGGCCTCGGCGTCGATTTCTCGATCCAGTACGGCGTGAAGTACCGCGAGGAGCGCTTCCGCGATCCGCGCATCGATCACGCGCTGATCGGCGCCGCGCACTCGATGGGCATGCCGCTCGCGCTGGCCACCGCGGCCGTCGCGGCGAGCTTCTTCTCGTTCATCCCCACCGCCTATCGCGGCGTGTCCGAACTCGGCCTGATCGCGGGCGTCGGGATGTTCGTCGCGCTGCTCACCACGCTCACGCTGCTGCCCGCGCTGCTGCGCCTGTTCGCGCCGCCGGGCGAATCGAAGACACCGGGCTTCCCGTGGCTCGCGCCGGTCGACGATTACCTCGACCGCCATCGCAAGCCGATCCTGATCGGCACGCTCGTGGTCGTGGTCGGAGCGCTGCCGCTGCTCGCGTTCCTGCGCTTCGACTTCAACCCGCTGCACCTGAAGGATCCGAACAGCGAATCGATGGCGACGCTGCTCGCCCTGAAGGATTCGCCGGAGGCGGCCGTCAACGACGTCACGCTGCTCGCGCCGACGCTCGCGGAGGCCGACGCGGCCGCGAAGCGCCTCGACGCGCTGCCCGAGGTCGGTCGCACGACCACGCTGTCGACCTTCATCCCCGCCGACCAGCCGGCCAAGCGCGCGGCGATCGCCGCCGCCGCGAGCGACCTGCTGCCCGCGCTGACTCAACCGCCCGCGCCGCCCGCGACCGACGCGCAGCGCGTCGCCGCGCTCAAGCGCGTATCGGACCTGCTGAGCTACGCGGCCGAGGATCACCCGGGCCCGGGCGCGGCCGCCGCGCAGCACCTGTCGGCGTCGCTCGCGAAGCTCGCCGCCGCGGATGCCGCCACGCGCGACCGCGCCGAGCGTGCGTTCTCCGACACGCTGCGTATCGCGCTCAACCAGCTCGCGTCGCTGCTGCAGCCGCAGGACGTCACGCGCGAATCGCTGCCGCCGCAGCTCGTGCGCGACTGGGTCGCGCCGGACGGCCATGCGCTCGTGCAGATCTCGCCGAAGGTGCCGAAGGGCGTCGACCCGAACGACGACACGATGCTGCGCCGCTTCGCGAAGACCGTGAAAGCCGCGGAGCCGGGCACGACCGGCGGGCCGATCTCGATCCTGCATTCGGCCGACACGATCATCAACGCGTTCCTGCATGCGGCGCTGTGGTCGATCATCTCGATCACGGTCCTGCTGTGGGTCACGCTGCGCCGCTTCGGCGACGTGCTGCGCACGCTGGTGCCGCTGCTCGTGTCGGGCGTCGTGACGCTCGAGCTGTGCGTCGTGCTCGGCATGCCGCTCAACTTCGCGAACATCATCGCGCTGCCGCTGATGCTCGGCGTCGGCGTCGCGTTCAAGGTGTATTTCGTGATGGCATGGCGCGCGGGGCAAACCGGGTTGCTGCACTCGAGCCTCACGCATGCCGTCCTGTTCAGCGCCGCGACGACGGCGACCGCATTCGGCAGCCTGTGGCTGTCGCACCACCCGGGCACGTCGAGCATGGGCAAGCTGCTCGCGCTCGCCCTGACCTGCACGCTGATCGGCGCCGTGGTGTTCCAGCCCGTCCTGATGGGCAAACCGCGCGTCAAACGCGCCAAGAACCAATCGCAAGGAATCAATGAATAAGGTGCGAATCATTGCGGCGACCGTTGCCGCCAGCGCAGTGCTGTCCGGCTGCGCGACGGGACCGGACCGCAACCCCAACGACCCGCTCGAGCCGATGAACCGGGCGATGTACAAGTTCAACGACACCGTCGACACGAACATCGCGCAGCCGATCGCGAAGGGGTACCAGAAGGTCACGCCGACACCCGTGCGCACCGCGATCAGCAACTTCTTCTCGAACCTCGGGGATCTCGGCAACATCGCGAACAACCTGCTGCAGCTCCGCATCACCGATGCCACCGAGGATCTGATGCGCGTGGCGATGAACTCGGTGTTCGGCGTGGCCGGCCTGATCGACATCGCGACGCCGGCCGGGCTGCCGAAGCATCACCAGGACTTCGGCCTGACGATGGCGCGCTGGGGCGTGCCGTCGGGCCCGTATCTCGTGCTGCCCGTGTTCGGGCCGAGCACGATCCGCGACGGCGTCGGCCGCGCGGTGGACGTGCGCTTCAACCTGCTGAACTACATCGAGCCGGCCGCGCGCAACCCGATGTACATCGCGCAGTTCATCAGCGCGCGTTCGGACCTGCTCGGTGCGACCGACCTGCTGAAGCAGGCCGCGCTCGATCCGTATTCGTTCGTGCGCGACGCATACCTGCAGCAGCGCAAGTCGCTGACGTATCGCAGCCAGTCGTCGTCGGCCGCGCTGCCGACCTACAACGAGCCGGGTGAAGCGGGCGCCGTGCCGGCCGCAACGCCGGCCGTGCCGGGGCTGCCGAACTACGAGGATCCGGGCGAGTCGGGCGGTGCATCGGGCGCCACGCCGAACAATGCGCCGGCCGCGCCGGGGCTGCCGCAGTACGACGATCCGGGCGCGGACAACGCGATGCCGGCGAGCGCGCCGGCCGCTGCTTCGGCCGCTGCGCCGGCGGCGGCATCGGCGGCGGCATCGGCGGCCGCACCGGCGACGCCTGCGAGCGCGCCGGCCGTGCAGCAGTAACGCTGCACCGGCGGTCGCCGCAAAGACAAAGAGCGCTGCATCTGCAGCGCTCTTTTTTTGTCCGTGAGAAACGGAAAACCGGGGGAGAAGGGCGAGACAGGCGCGCGCGCCGCTCAGGCGATCCGCATCGCGCCCGCGCGCTCGAACGCATGCCGCGCCTGGATCAGCGTCGTGCGCGCCGCACGCGCGTCGCTCGCGACCTGCAGCAGCGGGCCGAGCTGCGACGGCTGCTTCAGTAGTTCGCGCAGGATCGGGAGGATCGCCGTGCTGCCGTCGTCGCGCAGGCCGGCCGTCGCCGCGCTCGGCAGCGTGCGCCACGCCGGATCGACGATCGCGCGGCACACCGCAAACGGTACGCCGCGCGCGGCCGCGAAGGCCGCCGCGATATGCGACTCCATGTCGACGGCGAGCGCGCCCTTCGCGCGATGCAGCGACGACTTGTCCTGTTCGCTGATGACCGGTGCGCCGACGGCCGCGATCGTGCCGCGCGTGACGCGCGCCCAGACCGGCGTGTCGTGCAGCGCGGCGACGAGCCGTGCGCTCCAGCCCGCGTCGGTCTCGACGCGGCCGAACGGCCCGTCGATCGCGTTCGCGACCACCAGCGCGCCGGGTGCCAGGTCGCGCGCGAGCCCGCCTGCCGTACCGAAGCTCACGATGCCCGCGCAACCGCGTGCGGTCGCCTCGGTCAGCGCGCGTTCGAGGCGGTCGGCCCGTGCTGCAAAGACGGCTTCGACGCCGTCGCCGCGCGCGATGCGCGCCTCGAACGCCATCCCCGTCACGGCGATGACGGGCAACGAGCCGGTGGATTTCGGCGCCACGCGTTACAGCCCGACCGTCACGCGCGTCGTGTTGTCGCGCTTCAGGTTGCGATAGCGGGCGAGCGCCCACAGCGGGAAGAACTTGCGATACCCGTGGTAGCGCAGGTAGAACACGCGCGGGAAGCCCGTCGCCGTGAAGCGCGCCTCGTCCCACAGGCCTTCTTCGTTCTGCTCGGCGATCAGGTAGTCGATGCCGCGCGCCACCGCCGGGTTGTTCACCTCGCCGGCCGCCATCAGGCCGAGCAAGGCCCACGCGGTTTGCGACGCGGTGCTCGGCGCCTGCTCGAAGCCGCGATAGTTCAGCTTGTAGCTGTCGCCGTCCTCGCCCCAGCCGCCGTCCTTGTTCTGGATCGACAGCAGCCACTGCGCGCCGCGCTTCATGCGCGGATCGTCCGGCGTCAGGCCGGCCGCGTTCAGCGAGCACAGGGCCGTCCACGTGCCGTACACGTAGTTCATCCCCCAGCGGCCATACCAGCTGCCGTCCGGTTCCTGCTCCTTGAGCATGTAGTCGAGTGCGCGTCGCGCCGGCTCGCTGTTCAGCGGCGTCTCGCCGAGCTGCGACAGCATCGACAGGCAGCGGCCCGACACGTCGGCCGTCGGCGGATCGAGCAGTGCGCCGTGATCCGAGAACGGGATGTTGTTCAGGTAGTACTGCGTGTTTTCCGGTTCGAACGCGCCCCAGCCGCCGTCGCTGCTCTGCATCCCGACGACCCACTCGCGCGCACGCGCGATCGAATCGCGATACGCATCGTTCTGCTTGAGTTGCTGCGCGCGCTCCATCGCCACCGCGACCACCGCCGTATCGTCGACGTCCGGGTAGTGCGCGTTCGCGTACTGGAACGCCCAGCCGCCGGGCCGCACGTGCGGGCGGCGCGAAATCCAGTCGCCGCGCACGTCGAGGATCTGCAGCGGACGCAGCCATTCGAGGCCGCGGATCGCGGCGTCCTCGGCACGCGCGTCGCGCGTTTCGAGCAGCGCATGCGCGGCGAGCGACGTGTCCCACACCGGCGACAGGCACGGCTGGCAATATGCTTCGTCCTCCTGCACGACGAGCAGCTTCTCGATCGACTTGCGCGCGATCGCGCGGTTCGGGTGATCTTCCGCGTAGCCGAGCGCGTCGTACATCATCACCGAGTTGGCCATCGCCGGATAGATCGCGCCGAGGCCGTCCTCGCCGTTCAGGCGCTCGTCGACGAACGACACGGCCTGGCGGATCGCGCGTTCGCGCGTGTAGTTCGGGAACAGGCCGTCGACCGCGCGCAGCGCATGATCCACCACGCGGAAGAACGCGAACCAGCCGGCGCTCTGGTGGCCCTGGCGCGGCAGCAGCCCGGCGTTGACGGGCGGATCGATGAACAGTTCGTCGATGCGCACGCCGCGCGGGTTCTTCGCGAGCGGGCGCTTAGCGTTCAGCACGAGCAGCGGCACGATCACCGTGCGCGCCCAGTACGACACCTTCGACAGATGGAACGGGAACCACTGCGGCAGCAGCATGATCTCGACCGGCATCATCGGCACCGCGCGCCACGGAATCGCACCGTACAGCGCGAGCTGGATGCGCGTGAACACGTTCGACATCTCGGCGCCGCCCATCGCGTGGATGGCACGGCGCGCACGCTGCATGTGCTCGGCGTTCTCGTCGTCGCCGATCACCTTCAGCGCGAAATACGCTTTCACGCTCGCGCTGATGTTCGGCGCGCCGTCGGTGAACAGCGGCCAGCCGCCGTCGGCCTGCTGGATACGGCGCAGATACTTGCCGATCTTCTGTTCGAGCTCGAGGTTCGGCGTCTCGCCGAGATAGTGGACGAGCAACACGTATTCGGCGGGAATCGTCGAATCGGCTTCGAGTTCGTAGACCCAGTGGCCATCCGCGTTCTGCGCAGCCAGCAGCGCGTCGGTCGCACGCGCGACGGCCGTATCGACGCCGGCCGGCACGGCGCCGGCGGCCAGGGTAGCCATTTCGGTGAGATCGTTCATCGGTCCCTCTTTTACTTACTGTGTCTGGAGCACGTCCGCGGCCAGTTGGCCGGAGCGGATCGCGCCCTCGATCGTGGCGGGCAAGCCGGTGGCAATCCAGTCGCCCGCCAGCACAAGATTGGTCCAGCGCGTACGTACGGCCGGACGTTTCATTTCCTGCGACGGCACCGCCGCAAAGCCCGCGCGCGGCTCGACGACGAGCTGCCACGCGGGGATGGTTTCCGGGTTCGCGCCGGTCACGCGCGCGACGTCTTCCCAGATACGCCGCGCGAGCGTGTCGCGCGGCGTATCGAGCCAGCGGCCCGCGTCGCGGATCGTCGCCGCGAGCTGGCCGCCACCGGTGCGCACCGCATCGACGACGCCGTTGATGACGCTGGTCTGCAGCGGATTGCCGGCCTGCGCTTCACCCGCAAAATATGCGGTCACGACCGCGCTGAACGTGTCGGGCGCGGTGAGCTCCGGCACGAGCGGCTGCGCGACCTCGGGCGGCACGGCCAGCACGACGGCGTCGCCCGGTGCGAGATCGATCCGCTCGCCGCCGACCGAAACCGCATCGACCGCGTTGCCGTGCGCGCCGAATTCGAACGCGTCGAGCCGCGAGTTCAGCCGGATCTGCGCGCCGCCGTGCTGCAGCATCCGCAGCGCCGGTTCGACGAATGCGCTGCCGAGGCCGTGTCGCGCGACGAGCGGACGGCAAGCGGGGCCGCCCGCGGAAAACGTGCTGCACAGCGCCGCGCGCGCGAGTTCGGCACTCGCATGGCGCGGCTCGACGTTCAGCACACCGAGGAAATACGGCCGCAGCCAACGTTCCCACAACATGCCGTCGCATCGCATCGTCTGTGCGAGCGAGCGGCCCATGCGCGCGAACGCGAGCGGGGCGAGCGCGAGGTAGTCGAGCGGCGTCGTGGCCGGCGCGCGCGACGCGGCATCGAACAGCCACGACGGCCAGCGCCCGTTGCCGAAGCGCAGCGTCCAGCGCTGCTGCGACGCGACGTCGACGACCAGGAATTCAGGCAGCGCCGGCCCGGCGAGCTGGTCGGCCGCGCCGATCGCGCGCAGGTAGCGCTGCGTCGCGGGCTGTCCCGCGAACACCGTGTGCAGCCCGCTGTCGAGCGTCGTGTTCAGCGTCCCGTCGAACCAGGAGCGGCAGCGGCCGCCCGCATGCGCGTGCGCGTCGTGCAGCACGATGCGCCGCCCGCGGCGTTGCAGTTCGACCGCGGCCGACAGGCCGGCAACGCCGGCGCCGATCACGTGGACGGTTCTGGGCATCGACTCGGTCGGCTCAGAACAGCGCGTAGCGCGCGGCGATCATCAGCATGCGCGCTTTCGGCTTGCGCAGCGGCGCGCGCGGGAAGGCAAAGCCGCGTGCGATCGCGGCTTCGAGAATGCAGCGATACGCGCCCGACATGATGCGCGGCGCCTTCACCTGCGCACGCGGGCAGGTGTCCATCACCGCGTCGGCCTCGCGGAAGTGCTCGAGCGCGCGCTCGACGAGCGTCGCGCACACGCGCGGCAGCGCAGGATCACGCACGATCGTCGCCGGGTCGGTGATCGCGATGCCTTCGCGCGCGAGCAGTTCGCGCGGCAGGTAACAACGGTTGATCGCAGCATCGTCGTCGATGTCGCGCAGGATGTTCGTCAGTTGCAGCGCGCGGCCGAGGTGATGCGACAGCTTGATCCCTTCGGCTTCCGGCATCCCGAAAATCCTCACCGACAGACGGCCGGCCGCGCTCGCCACGCGATCGCAGAAGAGGTCGAGCGTCGGTTCGTCGGGTGCGCAGATGTCTTCGACCGCATCCATCGCCATCCCGTCGATCATCGCGTGGAAGTCGTCGCGCTGCAGGTTGAATGCGCGGATCTCGCGGTCGAGCGCGACCAGGTGGCGCGGCGGGCGGCCCGCGAAGCACGCGTCGATGTCCGCGCGCCAGCGATCGAGGCCCGCGTTGCGCTCGACGCGCGGCAGGTCGCTGTCGGCGATGTCGTCGACCGCGCGGCAAAACGCATAGACCTGGAACATCGCATCGCGCTGCACGGCCGGCAGGATGCGCATCGCCAGATAGAAAGAACTGCCCGATGTGACGGCAGCGGCGTCGGTTTCTTGTTCGTCCACGACGGAATTGGAAACGGCCAAGACGAGCTCCACGGAGACACCCACGCGGGGCGATTGAAGAAGCCATGCCCGGCGGGGATGGTCAGGGTGTCAAATGCATGCGAGATGTGCGAACGATCGACGCAGACATGCACAAATTACCGGCCGGAAGCCGGAATTGGGCGAAAGTATAGCAATCTTTGAAGTTCGATGGCGGACACGCGCCACGGGCGGCGGCATGCCGGAAGCCGTTGGCCGGCAAGCGCGGCCGGCGTGGGCGGGCCCCGGTGCCGGCGGCGCGTCAGCCGTAAACGATGTCGCGTTGCAGGTCGAGCGCAATGAGCCCCATTTCGCGGGTGAGCTGCAGCATCGAGCGGCGTTCGAGGCGCGAGCCCATGAAGCTGGTCACGCGGCCGTCGGGCTCCGCGGTGAACTGGAATGTCGCGCCGCCCGTGCCGAACCATGCGCCCGGCACATCAGGCGATTCCTGCCAGTCGATCTGCGCGAACACGCGTGCGATGCCCGCACGCACCAGGTCGCCCGGGCCGATCGGCGGCGCGATGTCGCCGAGATCGTCGAGCGAATAGGGGCCAGGCTTGTCCGGCCTCCGGTAGAAGAGATAGTCGACGTTCATGGGGCGCAATCGGAGGCAAAGCAACAAATTAGCGCGGTTCGCGATAAATTCAAATCAGATACGAACGAAATGTGGCCTGTACGAGACAAGAGGACGGATCGAAGCCGGCCCGTCTGGGCGCACACGGGTTCGTCTAAGATGACACCTTTCTCAAAATCTGAAGAGCCGGACATCATGGAGACGAACGTAAGCGCCACCCCGCAGTCCGATCATCCCGTTTTCGTGCTCGTGCACGGCGCCTGGCACGGCGCGTGGTGTTACGCGCACGTCGCGGCCGCGCTGGCCGCGCGCGGCCACCTGTCGATCGCGCGTGACCTGCCCGCGCACGGCATCCACGCCCGCTTTCCCGCCGCCTACTTCGCGCGCCCGCTCGACAAGGACGCGTTCGGCGCCGAGCCGTCGCCGGTCGCGAACACGACGCTCGACGATTACGCCACGCAGGTGATGCAAGCGGTCGACGATGCGTACGCGCTCGGCCACGGCAAGGTCGTGCTCGTCGGGCACAGCATGGGCGGCCTTGCGATCACGGCGGCCGCCGAACGCGCGCCGGACAAGATTGCGAAGATCGTCTATCTCGCGGCCTTCATGCCCGCGTCGGGCGTGCCTGGCCTCGATTACGTGCGCGCACCTGAAAACAAGGGTGAAATGCTCGGCCCGCTGATGCTGGCGAGCCCGCGCGTTGCCGGTGCGCTGCGCATCGATCCGCGCAGCAGCGACGCCGCGTATCGCGAGCTCGCGAAGCGCGCGCTGTACGACGACGTGCCGCAGGCCGACTTCGAGGCCGTCGCGAACCTGATGAGCTGCGACGTGCCGGCCGCGCCGTTCGCGACCGCGATTCCGACGACCGCCACGCGCTGGGGCGCGATCGACCGTCATTACATCAAGTGCCTGCAGGATCGCGTGATCCTGCCCGCGCTGCAGCAGCGCTTCATCGACGAAGCCGACGCGTTCGTGCCAGGCAACCCGACCCACGTGCATCAGCTCGACAGCAGCCATTCGCCGTTCATGTCGCAGCCGGCCGTGCTCGCCGGCGTGCTGGCCGACATCGCGAAAAGCTGAGCGCGGCACGCGCCCAGGGGCATCCGCCCCACGCACGGCGGGCGGATGCGCTACCTATGCATACGCGACCGACCGGTCGCGCCCGAGCCGCTTCGCGCGATAGAGCGCGGCGTCGGCCTCGTTGACGAGCACGTCGCAGGTCGGCGCGCCCGCCTTCGCACACGCGCCGCCGACGCTCGCCGTCACCGGCACGCTGACCCCTTCGGCATCGACCGGCACGCTGCCGATCGCATCGCGCACCTTGTCGGCCACCAGCATCGCCTCGTCGAGATTCGTGCACGGCAGCAGCAGCGCGAATTCCTCGCCGCCGAAGCGGCCGAACGTATCCTGCGCGCGCACGATCGACGCGACGCGGCGCGCGGTCTCGCGCAGCACGGCATCGCCGGCCGCATGCCCGAAACGGTCGTTGATCGTCTTGAAGTGATCGAGATCGAACAGCAGCACCGACAGGTCGCCGCCATAGCGCTGCCAGCGCGCGAATTCGTCGCCGAGCCGCGCCTCGAAGAAGCGCCGGTTCGCGATGCCGGTCAGCCCGTCGCGATTCGCGTGTTCGCGCAGCTTCGCGACCGCTTCCTCGCGCTCGCGCTGCATCACGCTCACGTGCGTGACGTCCGAGATCGTCACGCACACGGCTTCGACGTCGCGGCCGCGCGTGAGCGGCATGAACGTGCAGTCCTGCTGCATGTAGTCGACGCCGCCCGTGATCGGCCGGTCGTGCTCGAAGCGAAACAGGTAGGGCCGCTGCTCCCACGAGCTGAACGCGAAGCTGCCGAGCTGGAACACGCTCTCGAGCTTGCGCGACAGCCACGCGCGCGGCAGGTCGGGAAAACGGTCGAACAGGTTGCGGCCGATCACGTCCGCGGCGGGGATGCCGCTGTGGTCCTGCATGAAGCGATTCCACATCAGCACGGTCATCGCGCGGTCGAGCACGAACAGGCCGAAGCCCACCCGCTCGATCACGAGGTCGCTCAGCGACGAGGTGGCGGCCGTCATAGCGCGGACAGCAACGCGTCGAGCGCGTCGCCCATCAGCCGGATCGAATCCTCGGCCATCAGCATCACGAAGTGAGCCCGGAACGCGTGGTCCTCGAGCCCGAAATTCACTTCCAGCAGCAATGCCACGCTCCATGCCAGCTCGGTCGGCTGGAATACGTCGTCGAACGACACGTTCGCGCCGAGCAGCCCCGGCGGAAAGAACACGGGCTTGCGGCCGAGCTCGTCGAGGATCGACGCGACGCACGCGCCCATCAGCACGTTCGCGACGTCGAACACGACTTCGTCGGGTGTCGCCATCCCGCCGTACACGCCATCGCCGAATGTGCGGTCGACGACCGACATGAGCCGCGCGATGCTCGCGGTGCGGCACAACACGATCGCTTCGCCCTTGATGTCGGAACGAAACCCCTGGCGCACGGCGGTCACGTTGTCGTGAATGCCCGTCATCTCGCGCAGCGCGTCACCCGCGTCGGTCGCTTTCACGACCCGCACGCGCGGCACCGACAGCTCGATGAAGTGCCCGAGCAACAACGCGAGCCGCGCGGCGGCGCGGCCCATTGCGAGGTTGGCGATTTCCTGCAACGCGTCGCGTTGCTCCGCCGTGAACACCGAGTCAGGCATACAACCCATACTCCTTGAGAATGGGCAGCAATGCCTCCGACGTCACGGGCTTGGCTACGAATGCGATCGCGCCCAATTCGCGCACGCGTGCTTGCGCCTGCGGCTGAATATCGGCGGATACCACGATCACGAACGTGTTCAGATCTTCGTGGCGCAGTGTCTCGAGAACCTGATATCCGCTCATGTCGGGCATCGTCAGGTCCAGAAACATCACGGAAGCTTTGCCGTCACGATAGAGCGCCAGGGCCTCTCGACCATTCGCGGCATACGCGACTTCGACGTCCCAGCCTCCCGGCAGCGCCTTTGTCAGAAGTTTGCGAGCGAGCAGCGAATCGTCGGCAATTACAATTGGCAAAGGCATGGGGCGATGCGGTGTACGGAATGGTCTCTCTCGCGTTAACGACCGCGCGGCGCACTTCTTTAGGCGCTATGCGTTCGGGTGCGGGCAACCGTCTGGCGGCCACGCGCGGGCGCCGCGACGCGGGTGCGCGCGACGCACCGCGCGGCGAACGCCGGCGGGCGCATATATCTGTCATAGGGAAAGCAAGGCGCGATTCTCTGAGTAAACCGGAGGCGATGCAACTCGCCATTTTCACCATTTCGAACAGAATTGATCCGAACACGCGCCATTCCGAAAACAGCCACGACCATTTTCGAGATAAGCACGCAAAATTTTTCCTTGTGTACGTTTGCGCTGCCGGATTCGTCGCGTTTTCAATCTGACAATTTCCCCCTGTCGAAATCGACAGGATGGCCGGCGTCCCGGGCCGTGCGGCGGCCCGTCGCAACTCGTTTATGATGGCAGGCACCTCCGCCTCACCCGCTTTCTCGATGACGTCCGACCGGCCCGCCGATTCCCACGCTCCCGCCTCCCCGCCCGCCGACGACTGGCAGGACGACGGCAACTATGCGTCCGGCGCGCCCGAGCACGACTTCGCGGTGCGTCGCGTGACGCTGATCGTGCTGCTCGTCGCGGCGATCGTGCTGCCGTGCATCTACGTCGTAGTGATGGCGTACAACGACCTGAAGACACGCGAGGCCGCCGCGAGCGACGTGACGATGCGCACCGTGCGGGTGGCCGAGGAGCACGCGCTCAAGGTGTTCGACCTGAGCGAAACGCTCGATGCGCGCATCGTCGATCTCGTGCAGGACATGGACGACGCAACCGTGCGCAACCGGGAGTCCGACATCCACGAAGCGCTGAACACGATCGGCGGCGGCTATCCGCAGGTGGCCGCCGTGTCGATCTTCGGCGCGAGCGGGATGCTGCTCGCGAACAGTCTCTACTATCCGGCGCCCTATGCGTCGATCGCGAACCGCGACGACTTCGCCGGCATCCGCGACGGCAAGGTCATCGAACACATCTCGCGGCTGATGATGGGGCCGCTCAAGCTCGAGAACATTCCCGTGTTCAACACGGGCGTCGCGCGGCGCCATAGCGACGGTTCGTTCGCCGGGATGGTGTCGATCGCGTTGAAGTCGTCGTATTTCAACGCGTTCTACCGCGACCTGCTCGGCGGCGCGAGCACGCAGATGACGATGGCGCTCGCGCGCTCGGACGGCGCGGTGATCGCATCGTATCCGCCGCCGCCGGCGCTCGCGCACACCGATCGCGCCGTCACGTTCGGCGACGCGCGCAACGATCCGCGCGCCGGCGTCGTGCACGTGCGCCACGACGGCGCGAGCAGCGAGATCGTCGCGTATCGCCAGGTCGGCAGCTATCCCGTCTACGTGACATGCTCGTACCGCACGTCGGCGATCTGGCATGAATGGTACGAACACCTGAGCGTGCTGTTCATCTCGATGTTCGCACCGTCGGTCGCGCTGTGGTCCGTGATCTGGCTGTCGCTCAAGCGGCTGAAGGCGGAAGAGGAGGCGTGGGACCGCTGGCAGGCCGAAGCGTCGATGCGGCGCTCGATCGAATCGGCGTACCGGCAGTCGCGCAAGATGCAGGCGCTCGGCAATCTCGTCGGCAGCGTCGCGCACGACTTCAACAACCTGCTGATGATCATCTCGAGCAACGTGCAGATCGCGCGGCGGCGCGGGGTCCAGCATCTCGACAAGGAACTCGGCGCGATCGAACGCGCGCTGAAGAACGGGCAGTCGCTCACGCGCCAGCTCCTCGGTGTCGCGCGCAAGCAGCCGTTGCACAACGAAACGATCGACGTCGGGCACTGGATCGGCACGTGCCACGAACTGCTGAAGACTTCGCTCGGTTCGAA
This sequence comes from Burkholderia sp. SRS-25, assembly GCF_004343765.1. NCBI lineage: Bacteria > Pseudomonadati > Pseudomonadota > Betaproteobacteria > Burkholderiales > Burkholderiaceae > Burkholderia > Burkholderia sp. SRS-25. The sequence continues at coordinate 24,600 of NZ_PTXM01000011.1, read as the reverse complement.
ATCGTCGCTGGTCGTCGCGATCGAGCCTGGTGTCTGGCCGATCCGCGTCGACGTCGCGGAGCTCGAACTCGCGGTGATCAACCTCGCGGTCAACGCGCGCGACGCGATGGTGACGGGCGGGCGCTTCACGGTCGGCGCGCGCAACGTGACGCTGCGTCGCGAGGACGGCTTTCCGCTGACCGGCGATTTCGTGCAGATCTCACTCGACGATACGGGTTCGGGCATGGCGCCCGACGTGCTCGCGCGCGCGTTCGAACCGCTGTTCACGACGAAGGCGCAGGGGATGGGGACGGGGCTCGGCCTGCCCCAGGTGTTCGCGTTCTGCGAACGCTCGGGCGGCCTCGCGACGATCGACAGCGCGGTCGGCGCCGGCACGTCGGTGCGCCTCTACCTGCCGCGCGCACGCGTCGAGGATATCGTCGCGCGGCCGCCGGCGGCCGTGCAGGATGCGGGGGCAGGGGCGCTCGCCGGGCTGCACGTGCTGCTCGTCGAGGACAACAGCGAAGTCGCAGCCGGCACCGAAGCGCTGCTGTCGCTGCTCGGGCACCGCGTGACCTACGCGCCCACCGCCGACGACGCGTTGCGCCTGATCGAAGGTGCTGCCGCGAACGACGCGTTCGACCTCGTGATTTCGGATATCCACATGCCGGGCCGCCTGAACGGCATCGACCTCGCCGAAGCGGTCGAACAGCGGCCGGAGAAACTGCCCGTGATACTCGTCACGGGTTACGCGGAGGAACTCGACCGCACGCGCACCGTCAACGTCCGCGTGCTGTCGAAGCCGTTCGACATCGCGCTGCTCGACGAGATCCTGCTGGGCATCCGTGAAGCGCGCGATGCACGACACGCGCGGCACGCCGGCACGTGACCGGCTGTGAGCGGGCCCGTGCCGGCGGCGTGATCGGCTGTGGCGCTCAGGCCGACTTCAGCAAGCGCACCCAGCCTGTGTAGCGATCGACGAAGCCCTGCAGGAACTTGCGGGTGTCTTCACTGACGATCTGGCCCTGATCGTCGATGCGCGCCGGATCGTGCTTGATGAACATTTCGGGCTGCCCGAGCGTCTTCACGTCGAGATACGCGAGCACGTTACGCAAGTGCTGTTGCGCGAGCGCGGTGCCCGTCGCACCCGGCGACGTGCCGAGCACGGCACCCGGCTTGCCCGACCACGAGTTGGAACCCCACGGGCGCGAGCCCCAGTCCAGCGCGTTCTTCAGCACGCCCGGAATCGAGCGGTTGTACTCGGGCGTGAAGAACAGCAGCGCGTCGGCGGCCTCGATCGACTGCTTGAAGCGCTTCGCGACTTCCGGGAAATCCGCGTCGTAGTCCTGGCTGTATAGCGGCAGCTCGCCGATCTCGACGAACTCGAACGAGAAATCGACGGGGGCGAGCGAGATCACGGCGTGTGCGAGCGCGCGGTTCGACGAAGCGCGACGCAGGCTGCCGACGACCACAGCGATGCGATAGGACATGGCATTCTCCTTCCGGTGAGTGAGGAATCGGATCGATTGCTTCCGATCGAGCGACAAAGGTCTGTTTATAGGCAAGCCAGCCCGCGAACCGCCCCACGGGGCCGTACGGCCGACTTTCCACAAGGTTTTCCACAGAAATTGTGGATAACTCGGCCGTTATGTTCCGACGTTACAGATTGCCTACCGCGGGTCGTTGACGACTCGCGACACAGGGTTCGGCAAGCATAGCGCAGCGCGTCGGCCGGTTTCGTGAATTCGTGACGGAACATGCATTGCAGGCCGGCACCGCGCCCAGTAAGCTGCTGGCACTGCGATACGCCCGCCTGTGGCGCACGCGCGATCGCTTCGAGACACTTGCAACCCATCCATGCCGTCCGCCTACGACGATCCCGTTTATCTCGCGCAACTGCGGCGCGACCTGCTGCGCTTCGCGCGGCTCCAGCTCCGTGATGCCGACGCGGCCGAGGATGCGGTTCAGGAAGCGCTTGCCGCCGCTTGGTCCCATGCGGGCGATTTCGCGGGGCTGTCGGCGCACAAGACCTGGGTGTTCGGCATCCTGCGCAACAAGCTGATCGACGTGCTGCGCGCGCGGCAGCGGACGGTGAGCCTGTCCGCACTCGATGCCGAGCTCGATGGCGAATCGGTACTCGATCGCGAGCTGTTCAAGGAAAACGGGCACTGGGCCGCGCATGCGAAGCCGCGACCGTGGCCGCGCCCCGACACGCTGTTGCAGCAGCAGCAGTTCTGGACGCTGTTCGAGGCGTGCCTCGATCACCTGCCCGAGCAGATCGGGCGCGTGTTCATGATGCGCGAATTCCTCGACTTCGAAATGACGGACATCTGCAGCGAATTGACGCTGACGACGAATCACTGCAGCGTGCTGCTTTACCGGGCGCGCACGCGCCTGCGAACCTGCCTGAGCGAACAAGGACTGACGACCAAAGATGCTGCCGGGGAAATGTACTGACGTGACGCGACTGCTGTCGGATGCGCTCGACCGGCATCTGACCCTGCATGAGCGCCTGCAGGTGCGCGTACACCTGCCGACCTGCAGTGGCTGCAGAGCCTATCGCGGGCAGATCGCGCTGCTGCGGACGGCCGCGAAAGCGGCGGCGGGGCGGGGGCCTGCCCCGGATGATGACGGTGCGTCGCCCGGGGAAGGCTAGGCCCGGATCGCGTTGACGGCGATCGTCAGGTCGGGGCCGTGGTCGCATGCTGCCCGGTGACCGGGCTGACTTCGATTGCCGATGCTCGTGCGAGTGCTTGCGCCCGGCTGACGCAATCAGAAAAATACGGCGGACAAGAATTATTCGAACAGTGCCTGCACCGATTCGGGCGGCCGGCCGATGGCGGCCTTGCCGCGATAAACGACGATGGGCCGCTGCAGCAGAATCGGATGAACGGCAATTGCCGCATAGGCATCCGCATCAGTCAGATCGACGCGGGCAAGATTCAGCGCCTTGTATGGCTCCTCACCGTCGCGAAGCATGTCGCGAACCGGGCGACCAAGCTGCCGATGCAGCGCTTCCAGTTCCTCGATCGTCGGCGGCGTCTTCAGATACTCGACGACATTCAACGGCGCACCGGTGGTATTCAGCGACTCGACCAACGCAAGCGTCTCGCGCGACTTCGAGCATCGGGGGTTGTGATAGATCGTGATCATCATTCAGGCCTGGAGGGTAGAGCCCTGTATTGTAGCCAGTCTGTATTGAGGGCCTGGTGGGGCGAGCGGCGAGGAATCGGGAGATCGGGTGCGGATTCGCTGCTTCGCAGAGGCAGGTGGATGAGGCGATGCGATGGACCGCGAGAGGGGAGTGCTGGTCGGGGCGCACTTAAATGAATTGGTTGGTTTATGCGCATAAAGGCGCGCGGGATTCTTTCACGGGATGGTGAACGAAGGTGCGCACGCTTGGCCAATACAATGGGGTTTGGCCTGCAAAGGGTGTCGCCGGTGGCGTCGCAGGCCGGTTGGTTTATGCGCATAAAGCGGCCGATTGCCAAGCGCGGGGACCTCGCGATTCGCAGCGCGGTGAATGCAGACGCTTCGGCGCGTCGGTGTGATGCCTGCTCGGTGTGATTGCTGCGTCGGTATGCTGCCTCGCAAGTCGGTCGCCCCGCACTGGATTCCGGCGGTCGGGGTGACCTTCGTTACTCGCCCTCTAGCGATCACGGTTTATGCGCATAAACGTAGCGCCTGGATAGCGCGTTGGGTCGACGTACACCGGTCAAGTGGGATACGTCGATGCGGCATAACCAGCCAGGGTGTACCAGTCACAACCTACGATCAGACGCACCAGCCCTCCCGGTACGATCGCGCGCCACGCTTTCCGCGGGGAGTTTATGCGCGCAAACTCCCCAGCTCTCAGCCAAAGCTACCCATCGAACGATAGGGCAGTGCACGCGGTACGCGCGGCAACTCGCTACTCTCACCGACGACGACACACTCGACGCCGCCGAGTCGCTCACCGACCTCTCGGATATCCGTCACGCCATCAGATCGTCGCTTCGTTTATGCGCATAAACCGATAGCCCAAATGGCCAATGCGTAGATGTCGAACGACAATTTCATTGAAATTCAAATATCGTCCTGTAGAATTCCAACGACCAAAATAGGAGTGAAAATTGGCCGCGGAAATCATTGCAGTCACTCAACAAAAAGGTGGCGTCGGCAAAAGCACGATTGCCATGCACCTCGGTGCCGCGTTCCATGAAAAAGGGAAGCGCGTCCTCGTCATCGACGCAGACCGTCAAAACACACTGGTTCACTGGTCGAGCGCATCCGGCGACAGCGACACCGGCATTCCATTTCCGGTCGTCAACCTCGCCGAAGCCGATGGCCAGATCCATCGCGAGATCAAGAAGTTCATCAACGACTACGACATCATCGTCGTGGACTGCCCGCCGTCGATCACCGAGAAGGTATCGGGTGTGGTCCTGCTGGCTGCATCGATTGCCGTGATCCCGACGTCGTCGTCGCCGGCCGATTACTGGTCGAGCGTCGGGCTGGTCAAACTGATCCAGCAGGCGCAGGTCATGAACGAAGACCTCCGCGCCGTCTTCCTGCTGAACAAGACCGAAGAGAAGCGCATGCTGACCCGCGAGCTCAAGCGTGCGCTCGAGGAACTCGGCTTCCCGTTGCTGAAAACGCAGATCCCGACCCGGGAGGCGTACAAGCAGGCGATGGCGCTCGGTCAGACCGTGCTGCAGATGAACGATCGTGGCGGCAAGCTGGCCGCCGCAGAAATTCGCGCATGCGCCGACGAAATCGTCGCCATGCTGCCCTGACTTTATGCGCACAAAGGAGTCACATGAAACCCTCCCAATTTGCCAAAGGATTCCAAGCGCGCCCGGATATCACGACGAGCGAGAAGCGCACCGCGCTCGATCGACTCAATGCGATCGACGGCATCGTCAAGTCCGAGACGCCCACTCCGGCGCCGACCAAATCCGCGAAGAAAGACATCGCGCCGCCGCCCGCTCCCGACTTCACGCTCGATCCGTCGATCGATGAATCGGCGCAATATCGCGCGTGGCGTCTCGAGAACCGCTATGCGCCGGGGCAGGTGATCGAGCTGCCGCTTAAGGCGATCAAGCATAGCCCGTTCAATCCGCGGCACTTCTATCTGAAGTCGTCGATTGCCGAACTCGCGGTCAACCTCGCAAAGCAAGGTCAGCAGCAGGCGATCCACGTGATTCCGGACTACGAGAACCCGGGCACGTACTTCGTCAGCGACGGCGGCCGTCGCGTGCGGGCATTGAAGGAAGCGAACAAGGAATCCGTCAAGGCGATCGTGATCGACGTGCCGATCGGCATCCAGAGCTACAAGCTCGGCTACGATCTCAACGTCCAGCGCGATTCGCAGACGGTGTTCGACAACGCGGTCGTGTGGCGCCGCTTCCTCGACGACAAGCATTTCCAGAGCCAGAAGGAGCTCTCCGAGCACCTCGGCCTCGACGAATCGACGGTGGCCGTCGCGCTGTCGATCGGCAAGCTGCCGGAAGCGATCATGCAGGAAATGGTCGCGCGCCCTGATCGCTTCGGTTCGAACATGGCGTATCAGGTCGGCCGCTATCACAACGCGCGCGGCACCGAGGCCACGCTGCGACTGATCAACAAGATCGTGTCGGACGATCTCAGTACGCGTCAGGTGTCGGACATCGTCAAGGGCCGCGTCGCGGCGCAGGAAACGCCGAAGGCCGCGGGCCGTCAGCGCTATGCGCAGCGTCTCGAGATCAAGCTCGGCGGGAAGTCGGTCGGCGACCTGAAGTCGTATGGCGAAGATCGCATCGAATTGCGCCTGCGCGGTCTCCCGAAGGACAAGCGCGACGCGATCCTCGAGCAGCTCGAGCGGATGCTGTTGTCGGAGTGATGGAAACGGCCGGCAGGGCCTGGTGAGGACGCCGGGCCCGCCAATCGAGGGCGGGGCCGGCGGCGGCCCGTCAGCGGGCCTGAGCGGGCCTCAAGCGGCCCGCGACTGGTTCAGCGTGAACGACAGCAGGTCGCCGTCCGTCGGCTCACCCCAGGTCCTCTGGGCCAGCCAGTCGAAAAAGGCCGTCTCGGCCAGCTTGGAATCGAGGCCGCGCTTGCGCCAGTCATCGCGCAGATGCGTGCCCATCGTCGGCAGCGCCTCCGATTCGAACGACTCGCGGGCCACTTCGCGCTCCGCGTCGCCCTGCTCTTCGTACAGCACCTTTGCTTCCTTGCGCCGGAACGCCGCGAACTCGCTCAGCAGGCGTGCCTTCAGATCGTCCGGCTGGGCTGCCGCAATCTTCGGGGACGGCGTGCCGGCAGGCAGCGCGTCGACCGACTCGACCGGCGGCGCATAACCCTTCTTCAGTGCATCCTTGAACAACGCCGGCGCGCTGCGCACCGGCGGCAGCGTCGTGCTGCGCATCCGCTGCTCGGTCATCTGCAGCGCGGCACGAATGCGGTTCTCCTCGCTATCCGCGTAGAGCGTCTGCGCTTCCTTCAACGGGATCCCGAGCTTCACCATCCGGTCGACCAGCGTGCTGTCGAACACGTTCGGGTGTTCGTCGAGCGCGAGCATCGGCTGCTTGCGTTCGGTCACGCGGAACTGGATCTCCGCGACCCGGCGCCCTTCACGGTGCTCGATCAGCTCAACGAAGATGTTGGTGACCGCATTGACTTCCGCGATCGCGGGACGCAGATAGTCGCGCTTGAAGTACTTGTACTCGCGCTTCGCCTCGTCGCCGGCTTCCGTGTCGGGCGTGCCCGACAGGATCGGCCGCCACCATTCCCACGGCTCGCGCATCGTCAGGTGGCTCGGGTTCGTCAGGTAACGCACGCAGATTTCGTACAGCGCGAGACCGGCGCTGCTGCGCAGCTGGCTCTGGAACTGCAGGCTCAGACGCGCATACTGGACCGGGTCGAGCAGCTTCTTCTTGATCTTCGGCGCGAACGAGAATTCGACCCACACGCGGCGGGTCGCCGGATCCTCGAGAATTTCCGCGTCGGCGATCAGCGTCGAGATCCCCCACTTGCGGCCCGGCTTCTGGCTCGACGTCCCCGTGCTCCATTCGACCTGCACCGACACCATGCGGCGCAGGTGTTCCTTCACCAGCGCGGTGTCGTTCGAATCGAAGGCGGAGTTGGCGACGATATCCGACAGCAGCGCACGATACGTATCGCCCGAGTCGTCGGCCTGCTGCGCCACGGCCAGCAGGACATTGAACAGCTTGCGAGTGAGGAGCGTGATCTTGCCGCTCTTCGGCTGAATTGCGATCGCCTCGACGGCCTTCCGCAATTCGGCTGAACTGGCACTCACCACATCCACATCGGTTTTCTTGGCGCGCTTCGTCGTGGCCATACGTCGGGTCGGAGGAGAAGTTTTCCGGAAGGATAGCGCCTGCGGTGAAGTGCGTCCAGAACGACATGCTCACCATAGCGGGTGAAGTGCGCGTGCAAAACGGCACTCACCCCAGGCGCTCCCGAAAACCCTCACCGCTCCGGATTTGCAGCGTTCCGGACTCGTCCAGACGTGCTGCGGGATGCGCCGATTCACAGAATTTCACCTGTGCGCGATACGTGCGAAATGACCTCCCGTATCGGCTCACCTTTCGATTTGTCGTAATTTTACGACTGCGCAGCCGTGCATTCGGCACAGGGTTGCGATCCCGCGTCGGCGCGCCTCCCGATCACCCTCCATCGGCCTGTATGCATGTACAGGCGTGACTTACCGGGAGATCGGAATCGGATCCGGCATCCCGAAAGACGCCTGCGAAACCGGCCGGCGCGACCCGATCAGGCGTGCTTTGCCGGCCCGGGCGCGCATTGTACAGCGCACAAACCGTATCGGGTCCCGAAAATACTCACCTCGAGCACAGTGCCTTTATTCGTCCGAATATCGGCGAATGCCCGACACGCGCGGGATTCGCTACCAAGGTCTCCCGAAAACGCTCACCTTACCGAAAAATCGCTGTGCGTCCCGGGGCAAGGAAACGACTCCCGAAAAATCTCACCGTAACCGCCTCGGTATCAAAAATCCCAATGCGTTCCGATACTTATGCACAGAATGCATTTGGCTGTGCGTCGCCGACAGCCCCCGAAAAGCCTCACCTTTCGACGGAAATCCTTCATACGACAACCTCGTGTCGGGCCCCGAAAAATCTCACCTGTGCCAAAAAGTGGCACAGCAAAAACGAGATTTCTCCCAGTCCTGGCGGGCTTTTCGATGAACCCAGTCGTTCACAGGTCCCGAAAAGCCTCACCTTTGACCATTTTTCGGGCAAATTCCATTCCCGAAAAGTCTCACCTGTGGCCGGAATCACAGCCTGTGATCAGGGCCCCGAAAAATCTCACCTCAAGGGGATCCGGGCAGGAAAACCCGGATTTCCCTCCCGAAAAGCCTCACCTTTGGGGCTTCACAGGCCCTCACGAGCGCTTTTGCTGTGCAAAATGGCGGTCGTTTCCCGGAAATCCTCACACCAAAAACCCGTGGAGTCCCGTGAAACCTCACCTTTCAGAAAAACTGCCCAAAAGATGGGCAGAATCGGGGCGCGAAGAAGGTCCTGCAAATTCTCACCTATGTCTGCACAGGCAGAAAACTGTGCAGTCAGGCACCGCGCGGGTTCTATGGCTGTGAGGCCCCGAAAAACCTCACCTTTGGTAAATCTCGTGTTTCACTGTGATCCCGAATCCGCTCACGACCTTTCCCGCAACGGCTCACGCAGCTCCCTGAACCCCATCACTTCAGCTCCCGCAGAAGATCACCTTGACTCCCGTAAAACTTCACCTTGTCGGCCGGAAAGCCTTGCAGCATAAGGCTGTGCCGTGGCGTTAACGTTTTTAACTAAGGGTTCAAGGGTGTTTACTTCTAATACTCTCAAGACATCAGGCTGCCGAGTTTTCCACAGACACCCCAACCCCTGAACACCCACGAGCAATCGGATCCGCCGTCATGTGAAACAAATGCCGAAATTCGGGGTCTGCAGGAAAATGCTTGTGAGACAAGGACTTGGCTAACTTTCTTCGCTTTGTTTCACGGAATCCTGGACCACAGTCGTCCGAATTGGCTCACAGGCCTGATTTCCGTACAAAGCGACGTAAATTCACAACGACAAGCCGAAAAAGGTATCGATAGATACGTATTTCGTTATGATTGCCACATTTCAATGTCTGTGAGCACAGCGATGACCCTGGACGAAATACGCCAAGCCATTCGGGACGAACTGGAATCGCTGCGTGCGAACGGTGCACGACGACAGGAATTGTCGCTGCACGCGTGCAAGCGGTTGTTCTTCGATCTCGGCATCAGGCCGTCGGCTGCCAACGTCCGCGATCTCACCCAGACCGGCAGCGCCAGCGATATCCCGAAAGACATCGACCATTTCTGGGAGCGCATCCGTTCCGCCTCCAAAATCAGGCTCGACGGCGCCGCAATCCCGAAAGCCGTCGAGGAAAAGGCGGGGGCGTTGCTCGGCGCACTCTATGAAGAAGCGTTGAAATCCGCACGGGATAGTCTCGACGAAGATCGCGAGCAGGTTCGCGCCGGCATTGCCGACGCCGAACAGCGGTTGCGCGACGCAACCATCCGCCAGGAGACGCTTGAAGGCGCGCTCGCGCGGAGCGACGCGAAAAACGAGCAGTTACAGGCTCGTGTGACCGAGCTCGAGGTCCAGCTCGCGTCGCAAACGACGCACGGTTCGGCCAGTGAAGCGTCGTTGCTCACCACAGTCGCCCGACTGGAAATGGAACTGGCCGCGGCCGCCGGCCGCATCGAAGCCGAGCAGACGCAAAATGCAACGCTGCGCGACCGCATCGATGCGCTGCAGGCCGAACTCCAGCAGCGCACCGAGCACTACGCGCAGCAAATCAAGGATGCAGTGGCCGAAGCCGAACGCCGCGTGAAGCCGATGCTGGTCGAGCTGGATTCGTTGCGCAGCATGGCGTCAACCTACCAGAGCGGTTTGCGCGACGTTCAACGCAAGGAATTCGATTTCCTGCAGCAACTGAGTTCGGCCAAGGCACGTGCCGACCGGCTCGAAGAACAGTTGCGCAGCCAGGGTGATGAACTGGAACGTGCGACGCGCGATGTGAGTTCGCTGCGCGCGAGCCGCGGCATGAATCCGGAAATCGCCGCGCTGATCCGCCGCCTGGCCGATGCCGGGCAACTGGATGCGGACGCGTTTGCCGCGATCGGCACCTCGCTGGATCAGGAGATTCCGGTGCCGGCCCATTGTCCGCATTGCGACGGTGAGCCTGAGCTGTCACACAGCGAAGAAGGTTTCGAAGTGGCCTGCCCCGAGTGCGAGCATGCTTCGGGCGCTTGGCCGTCCCGATTCGAAGCGGTCGCGCGATTCGCGCACACGTGACGCCCGCATAGGCCACGCCGCACAGGTGAGACTATCCGGGGAGCTTGGGGTGAGGTTTTTCGGGAGCTGTGAAACGGTGAGGCTAAGCCACACAAGGCTGCTCACGGATCGCTTCGCGTGAGCAGCCCATTAGTGATCAGTGAGTTTCGTCGCTGTCCGACGCGTCACCGTTGCTGTCGGCCAGACCATCGCGCCAGTTCTTCCAGGCGCGGTGCAGGCGGTTCGACGAGATCGGCCGCATGAAGCCCAGCCATTTGCCGACCCGCTCGGGCGGCACGTCGTGTTCGAACAATTCAGCCGCATAGGTATTGCGCAGCGTTTGCGGGCTCGCGCGCGCGGTGCGCGACGACGTGAGTCCGGCGGATTCGACGATCGCGTCGATCGCGCGCAGCATCGTCGCCTTGTGCATCGGCCGCCCGGCATGGGATGCGGGGAACACGAGCTCCCCCGGAATCTCCTGGCGCTTGCGCTCGGTGAGCCAGGCTTCCAGCAGCGCGATCGCGAACGATGCCAGGTGGGTTTCGCGTGCAAAATCCGGATGCGTCGACTCGATCCGCAGTGACGTTCCGCTTGTATTGATGCAACTAATCGTGAGTGCTCGCGCTTCGCCGGTCTTGATGCCTGCACCGAGAAAGGCGGCAACGAGTGCGCGGTCGCGCCGCTCTTTCCAGTATGCGGAACCGGATACGCCGATCGGCGAAAAAAGATACGCGAGCAATGTTGCGCGCTCGGCCGGCGTGAGGAAACCGGTCGGTTCGTTGTCGCGCGCCTTGCGCCAGTTCGCTTCGCCATCCTGAGCAATGAATCGGGCCGGGTTGGTCGACGCGTATTCGGTGCGCCGGATGTGGTCGAGCACGCGCTCGATCAAGCGCAAATAGCGCATTCTCTGGGTTTTCCGGATCGGCAGTTCGCCGACGAAATTCGCGATGGTTGCGGTATCGACCGTGGCCAGATTCTTCTGGTGCGCGCGCATCCATGTGAGAAACGCGCCCCATTGCGCGCGGTAGACGTCGGCTGACGAGCGGCGATAGTCCTGCATCGCGAGCCAGGCATCGAATGCGGCTTCTGGCGAGACGATCCAGTCGGATGCACCGCGGTCGAACAGATCTGTTTCTTCCGGGCGTGCCGGGGTGTCGGGAGAGGCGGGAAGAGACATGTGATTTATTCCGTTAGTTGCGTATATGGTAGCCCTTTCCGCAACGTCTCGGGCAGCAAGAGGCTGATCAAAGCCGCCATACGCAGCGGCCCGGGCTCGGAGTCAGTCGCCCCATGCCTTGGACGGGCGATGAACGCGCGCGTGCGACGCTGTGTCGTTCGACGCAGTTGACGCTGCTTCATAGGCGAGAACCGCGAACGAAAATACGGCGGGCAGCGCATTCGAGCGCCCGAAGTCGATCGGGTCGTCCGTTTCGGGAAACGTCATGTCCAACTGTCGTTCGAACAATTGGCGCATGCCGGCGTCGTGCCGGCTGGCAAAGCCGAGATCGGCAAGCGCCTCGGCCTCGATGGCGTGCAGTAGCCGCCACGTCAGCGGGACGCGCTGGTGGATGTAGCGCCCGGCGATATGCCGGACGATCAGCTCGAGGTCGTGCGCGGCAGCCTTGAAGCTGAGCGCGGCCAAATCTTGTTCTTCTGTCATTGCAGGCTCCTGTCGACCGGGCAGGCGCCTCGGTGCGCCGGCTCCGGCCCATGCATGGCGGAATGTCCGTATACTGTACAAACATACAGTACTTTCCGCAACTGGCCTGCAATTGGCCGTTTGGCCAGCTGTTCGCGCCGTCAGCGATGGATCACGATCAGCAATGCCCGCGCCTCGGCCTTGCCGGGATTGCGGATTGCGTGCGGCTCATCGGCCGGGTAGCGCGCGGTGTCGCCCACCTTCAGGCGCCGGCTGGCTGCCGCGGCTTCGATTTCCATCGCGCCCTGCAGCACGGTGAGGTGTTCGCGCGTGCCGGGCTCGTGGGCGTTCGATATCAGTGCGCCGCCGCCTGGCAGCGTCAGCTCGTACCACTCGAACTTGCCGGCGAGGTCGATCGGGCCCCACACACGCAACTGGTAGCGGCCGTCATGGCCGGCGAGCGTCGGGATGTCGTGCGGGCCGTCTACCCGGATGGTCTCGGGTGCCTTCGGCTGAGAGAACAGCTCGTCGAGCGTGATGCCGAGCGCGTTCGTCAGCCGCCACGCCACGGCGATCGTCGGGTTGGCCTTGTCGCGCTCGATCTCGGAGAGCATCGATTTCGATACGCCGGCCGCGCGCGACAGGTCGTCGAGCGTCAGCTTGCGTTCGTTGCGCAGCCGCTGGATCTGCTCGCCGACACGCGGCGGCGTTGCGGCCGGCTGTTGCGGCGCGGCGCTGGCAGGCGTGCGCCGCGAACCGGAGGAACTTGCCATTTGGATTCCGTTCGCTTAGAGTTGTTCGATATTTCGAATTCTAGTTCGGAATATCGGATAAATGCGGTCAACCGAACGACCGACTATAACAGTAGCAGGCCGTTGCGCCGCCGCCACGAGTGGCGCGTTGCGGAATGCGAAACCCTGTCAGGAGCTTTGCGATGCGTGATGCCTTTCTCGCCCAGGTGCGCGGGACGCTGGACCAGATCCGCGTGGACGGTTTTTACAAGACCGAGCGCGAGATCGCGAGTCCCCAGGCGGCGGACGTGCGGCTCGCCGATGGTGCCGGCGTGCTCAATTTCTGCGCGAACAACTATCTGGGTCTGGCGAACGATTCGCGCCTGATCGACGCGGCGAAGGCCGGCCTCGACCAGGACGGCTTCGGCATGGCATCGGTGCGCTTCATCTGCGGCACGCAAACCGTGCACAAGCAACTGGAAAGCGCGCTGGCCGCGTTTCTCGGCACCGAGGACAGCATCCTCTATTCGAGCTGCTTCGACGCGAACGGCGGGCTGTTCGAGACGCTGCTCGACGAGAACGACGCGGTGATCAGCGACGAACTGAACCACGCAAGCATCATCGACGGCGTTCGCCTCTGCAAGGCGAAGCGCTTCCGCTACAAGAACAACGACCTGGCCGACCTCGAGGCGAAGCTCAAGGAAGCCGACGCAGCGGGCGCGCGCCACAAGCTGATCGCGACCGACGGCGTGTTCTCGATGGACGGCATCATCGCCGATCTCAAAGGCATCTGCGATCTCGCCGATCGTTACGGCGCGATCGTGATGGTCGACGATTCGCACGCGGTCGGCTTCATCGGCACGCACGGCCGCGGCACGCCCGAGCACTGCGGCGTCGAAGGCCGCGTCGACATCATCACGGGCACGCTCGGCAAGGCGCTCGGCGGTGCATCGGGCGGTTATGTCGCCGCGCGTCGCGAGGTCATCGAACTCCTGCGCCAGCGCTCGCGCCCGTACCTGTTCTCGAACACGCTCACGCCAAGCATCGCCGCGGCCTCGCTGACGGTGCTGGCGCTGCTCGGCAGCGACGAAGGCGCGAAGCTGCGCGAGCGCGTGCGCGAAAACGGCGCGCGGTTCCGCAAGCAGATGACCGAGGCCGGCTTCACGCTCGTGCCGGGTGCGCATCCGATCATCCCGGTGATGCTCGGCGACGCGCAGCTCGCGACGAACATGGCAGACAAGCTGCTCGACGAAGGTGTCTACGTGATCGGCTTCTCGTTCCCTGTCGTGCCGCGCGGCCGCGCGCGCATCCGTACGCAGATGAGCGCCGCGCACACACCCGAGCAGATCGACCAGGCGGTCGCCGCGTTCGTGCGCGTCGGCAAGTCGCTCGGCATCATCTGACGGAGGCGCGATCATGAAAGCACTGGCAAAGCTCGAGCGCGGCCCCGGCCTCACGCTCACGCGCGTGAAGCGCCCCGAAGTCGGCCACAACGATGTGCTGATCAAGATCCGCCGCACGGCGATCTGCGGCACCGACATCCATATCTGGAAGTGGGACGACTGGGCGCAGAAGACGATTCCCGTGCCGATGCACGTCGGTCACGAGTATGTCGGCGAGATCGTCGAGATGGGGCAGGAAGTGCGCGGCTTCGCGATCGGCGATCGCGTGTCCGGCGAAGGCCACATCACGTGCGGTTTCTGCCGCAACTGTCGCGCGGGGCGCCGGCATCTGTGCCGCAACACGGTCGGCGTCGGCGTGAACCGCGAAGGCGCGTTCGCCGAGTATCTGGCGATTCCTGCGTTCAACGCATTCAAGATTCCGCCGGAGATCTCCGACGATCTCGCATCGATCTTCGATCCGTTCGGCAACGCGACGCACACGGCCCTGTCGTTCAACCTCGTCGGCGAAGACGTGCTGATCACCGGCGCGGGCCCGATCGGCATCATGGCCGTCGCGATCGCGAAGCATGTCGGTGCGCGCAACGTCGTCATCACCGACATCAACGACTACCGGCTCGAACTCGCGCGCAAGATGGGCGCGACGCGCGCGGTCAACGTCGCGCGCGAGTCGCTGCGCGACGTGATGTCCGACCTGCACATGACCGAAGGCTTCGACGTCGGCCTCGAAATGTCGGGTGTGCCGAGCGCGTTCACGAGCATGCTCGAGGCGATGAACCACGGGGGCAAGGTCGCGCTGCTCGGCATTCCGCCCGCGCAGACGGCGATCGACTGGAACCAGGTGATCTTCAAGGGGCTCGAGATCAAGGGCATCTACGGCCGCGAGATGTTCGAGACCTGGTACAAGATGGTCGCGATGCTGCAGAGCGGCCTCGACCTGTCGCCGATCATCACGCACCGCTTTGCGGCCGACGATTACGAGAAAGGCTTCGCCGCGATGTTGTCTGGTGAAAGCGGCAAGGTGATTCTCGACTGGACGGCCTGAGTGCCGAGAAGGGGCGGTGCGGCATGTTTGCCGCCTGCCCCGTGTTTGTTTGACGTCTGCGTTTCCGAGTCGAAACACGCGAATCCGCGCTCAAGGTGAGATTATTCGGGAGCTGTGTTTGCGCGCCGAATCGCGACACGATCGCACATCGGTGACCTGCAATCGCACGTTCACTTCACCTGTCGGCAGTCGTCCCGCTTCCCGACATCACGCCATCACGCCATTCGGCACTTGCCCCCTCTTCCAGGCACTTCCCTCTTGGTTGCCCGCGTGATCGTTCGCCACGCACGCCATGCGATGCCATGCCGAACCGCATCGTCAACCGTGAGCCTTCACGCGTCGTTGCGACTCACTCATGCGTGAAGCGATCGACATCGATAGATATCGACCGGTGCGCGGGCCGCTACTCGATCCGTTCACCATTCAACCCTCGCGGGTCGAGCTGAAGACTCAACACGACGAGCCAGCGCTTCGGGCACTGTGGCGCGATGTCGGCCGGATCGCCGTGCGCGCCGGGAACGGTGACGAACCCGTGTTGCGCCGCGTATTGATATGCGCGCAACGCGTCCGCCTGCAGCCAGAAGCTGACGAGCGCACACGTGACGAAGCGGAACAGCAGCACCGTCGCGGCATCCGGCGCGAAGCCGGCCATGACCAGCAGGCTTTCGAACGCGAATGCCAGCGCCTGGGCGACCGCGATCGTGAGAATCGTCAGCTTCAGCACACCGCGCAGCCGTTGCGCCGCGCGCACGCGGGCGTGCCGGACGTCAAGCCGGGTGTGATCGTCGCCGCCCTCGCGCTTCGGCATATCGTGTTTCATGACACTGCTCCGACGTGCCGCGCGATGTCGAACTGCGCCGTATCGCCGGCAACGATGCGACCGCTCCCGACGCCGACGGATTTGCACAGGATCGTGCTGTCGTAGTTGTGTCCCGGAAAGCGCATCACGTCGACCGGTTGAAATCCTTCGCGTCGATAGAAATCGATGAGCCGGACTGCCGCATACGGTGCATCGAGTGCGAGATGCGTCGCGCCGCGCGCGGCGGCCCGCCGTTGCGCGAACGCGAGCAGCGAACGGCCGATGCCGCGATCCTGCCAGACAGGATCGACGGCCAGTTGGCAGAGTGTCGCGACGTGCCGGCTGCGGTACGGATCGCAGCAGGAATGGGGATCGTGCGAACGCATTGTCATCGTCGCGACCAGGTGGGCATTGCCGAGCGCGACGAAGCACTCGCCGGTGAGCATGCATTCGCGTGTCGTCGAGGGCGGCTGATCGACGCCAGGGCAGTTGAAGCCCAGTGCGCCGAGCGGTGCGAACGCGCGATGCAGCAGCGCGGTCAACGTGTCGTACGAATCGCTGCGCGGGTCGAAGCGCCGCACGACGACGCGGCCGTCGAGCCGCTTCGCATAAGCCGCATAGGCGCGCACAGGGCGCGCGGATTCCGGTCGCTGCATGATGTCCTTTCGCCCACACGGGGTGACCGAAGTGTAGTGAGCGTCGCGCGTCCGCTTCAAGAAAAAATGTCGTAAACGGGGCGGCCCGCATCGCCGTCCAGGCCGTGATTCAGTCCTCTCGCCGACAGGGCTTTTGCATCCGGGTGTTGACGACGGAGAACGATCGTTCTGCCGTAAATCCATGAACACACCTCACGACTCCTCCACCGAACCGGGCGTTCGCGACCAACTGCTCGAAGCAGCCGAAGCATTGATCTATTCGGGCGGCATCCATGCAACCGGCGTGGATGCGATCGTCAGGCGATCCGGCGCGGCCCGAAAGAGCTTCTATTCGCATTTCGAATCGAAAGAGGCGCTGGCCGCGGCCGCGCTCGAACGTCGCGACGAACGCTGGATGCGCTGGTTCGTCGATGCAACGCTGGCGCGTGGCAAGGCGCCACGCGTGCAGTTGATCGGCATGTTCGACGTGCTGCGCGACTGGTTCGGGCAGCCCGACTTCCACGGCTGTGCATTCCTGAACGCATCGGGTGAGATTCCCGACGCGGATGATCACGTGCGCGTCGTCGCACGTGAGCACAAGGCACGCCTGTTGGCATTCGTACGCGAGCGGTTCGATGCGTATGCCGACGAAACCGGCATCGAGCGCCGCAGGCTTGCGCGACGGGCGCGCCAGTGGCTCGTGCTGATCGACGGTGCAATCGGCGTGGCACTCGTAACCGGCGATGCAAACGCCGCGCGCGACGGCCGAACTGCTGCTCGACGCGGTGTCCCGCTAGTCGAAGCAGCGATCCCGAACCGGCCGCGATTGTCCGCGGCTGGAACCTGAACAGGAGCAATCCATGTCCGCTTCCCCCGAAGTCCGTCCGCCCGTTCCGCCCTTCACGCTCGAAACGGCGCGCCAGAAGGTGCGCGCCGCCGAGGACGGATGGAACACGCGCGACCCGCAGCGCGTGTCGCTCGCCTGTACGCCGCAAAGCCGATGGCGCAATCGTGCGGAATTCGTGACCGGCCGCGACGAGCGCGTCGGGCTGCTGCAGCGCAAGTGGGCGCGCGAGCTCGCCTAACGGTTGATCAAGGAGCTGTGGGCGTTCGACGGCAATCGCATCGCGGTGCGTTTTGCATACGAATGGCATGACGATGCCGGCAACTGGTTCCGTTCGTACGGCAACGAAAACCGGGAGTTCGACGAGAACGGCCTGATGGCGCATCGTCACGCGAGTATCAACGACCTGCCGATTCGCGAGCAGGATCGTCTTTATCACTGGCCGCTCGGTCGCTGTCCGGACGATCATCCGGGGCTGTCCGACCTCGGGCTGTGAGGCGCGCGTCGGCTCGACGAACGCATCAACGGGATGCAACGGTGAGGAAATTCGGGAGTCGGTGCGCTGAAGGTGAGACTTTTCGGGACGAGGTGAAATGTCGCGTCGGACTGTGTGCAACGAGCCGTTCGACGCGTCAGCGCATCGGGCAAACCGGACGTGCCGCACACATTGGCATCGCGTGATGCACGTGTTTGCACGCCACGGTGTGCTTTATCACGTGATGCATCTCACCGATCGCACAGAGCCGACAGTGAATTGACGATCGGTGTGCATACGCGCGATGTGCAGCTCACCGATCGTGTCGACGTCGACAACGGATGGCGAGAGCCTTTAGCGTTGTGGTGCGGTGTTGTTCACCACTCGACGTCACCGTCCAGGCGACGGAATCAGCACGGGTGCGCAAATGCGTTGCGTGTTGCTCACCGCCCATCGATTCACGCAGTCACTATCCGGCGCGTGCGAACGCACGCGCCGGGCATGATCGTCAGCCCGCGATGCGCGCGGCGATCGCCTCGCCGACTTCCTGCGTGCCCGCATTGCCGCCGAGATCGCGCGAATGCGGCCCCGTGCGCAGCACATCCTCGATCGCGGCGACGATCGCGTCGTGGGCTTCGCGTTCGCGGCCCGCGCCGTTGCCGAGGAAGTCGAGCATCAACGCTGCCGACCAGATCATCGCAACGGGGTTCGCGATGTATTGCCCCGCGATGTCGGGCGCGGAGCCGTGCACGGGTTCGAACAGCGACGGAAACTTGCGGTCGGGGTTCAGGTTCGCCGACGGTGCGATGCCGATCGTGCCCGTACAGGCCGGCCCGAGATCCGACAGGATGTCGCCGAACAGGTTTGACGCAACGACGACGTCGAAGCGGTCAGGCTGCAGCACGAAGCGCGCACACAGGATGTCGATGTGCTGCTTGTCGACGGCGATGTCGGGATAGCGTTCGGCCATCTCGGCCGTGCGCGCGTCCCACCACGGCATGCTGATCGCGATGCCGTTGCTCTTCGTCGCGACGGTGAGGCGCTTCGCGCGCCGCTGTGCGAGGTCGAACGCGAATTTCAGCACGCGCTCGGTGCCGTGACGCGTGAAGATCGACTGCTGCATCACGATCTCGCGTTCGGTGCCTTCGAACATCGTGCCGCCGACCGACGAATACTCGCCCTCGGTGTTCTCGCGCACGATCATGAAGTCGATGTCGCCCGCGCGGCGGCCGGCGAGCGGCGACGGCACGCCGTCGAACAGGCGTGCGGGCCGCAAGTTGATGTACTGGTCGAATTCGCGGCGGAATTTCAGCAACGAGCCCCACAGCGAAATGTGATCGGGCACCGTCGCCGGCCAGCCGACCGCGCCGAACAGGATCGCGTCCATGCCCGACAGCTGCGCCTTCCAGTCGTCCGGCATCATCTTGCCGTGCTGCGCGTAGTAGTCACAGCTCGCCCAGTCGATCTGGACGAAGTCGAAGCGCACGCCGAAGCGCGCGGTCACGGCCTCGAGTGCGCGCAGGCCCTCGGGCATCACTTCGCGGCCGATGCCGTCGCCGGGAATCACGGCAATCTTGTAAGTCCTGTCGGTCATGCAAATCTCCTTGGCTGGGCGGCCGGCTGCCTGGGGCGGTAGCGGCGCGTTACGTCATTCTATTTATTTCCATTCAGATTAAAATCGTGCGAAAGGTTAATCGACTTTACACGAATCGTGAACAAATCGCCGAATCTGGACGACCTGCGCGTGTTCAGCCTGGTCGTCCGCCTGACCAGCTTCAGCGCGGCCGCCGAGCAGCTCGCGGTATCGCCCGCCTATGTCAGCAAGCGCATCGCGCTGCTCGAGGCGCAGCTCGGCACGCGCCTGCTGCATCGCTCGACGCGCCGCGTGACGGTGACGGAAGCCGGCGAACGCGTGTACGCGCGCGCCGAGAAGATCCTCGACGACGTCGATCACCTCGTCGAGGACGTGTCGACCACGCGCACGGTGCCGCGCGGGACGCTGCGCATTTCGAGCAGCTTCGGCTTCGGCCGGCACATCGTCGCGCCTGCGTTGCTCGACTTCACCGTGCGTTTTCCGCAGCTGAACGTGCGGCTCGATCTGTTCGACCGGCTCGTCGATGTCGCGGGCGAAGGCTACGACCTCGACGTGCGCATCGGCGACGAGATCGCCGATCACCTGATCGCGCGCCGCCTCGCCGCGAACTACCGCGTGCTGTGTGCATCGCCCGACTATCTCGCTCGGCGCGGCACGCCGCGCTCGCTCGCGGATCTCGCGTCGCACGACTGTCTGGCCATCAAGGAGCGCGATCACCCGTTCGGCGTGTGGCGGCTGAACGTGCGCGGCGAAACGGCAACGGTGAAGGTCGGCGGCGCGCTGTCGACGAACCATGGCGAGGTGGCGGTGCAGTGGGCACTGGCCGGGCGTGGAATCGTGTTGCGTTCGATCTGGGAAGCCGCGCCGCTGATCGAACGCGGCGCACTGTGTCGCGTGCTGCCGGACGCAATCCAGCCCGCGAACATCTGGGCTGTGTACCCGGAACGCGTTGCGGCGTCGGCGAAAGTGCGCGTGTGCGTGGATTTTCTGGTGGAGACGCTGGCCGGCTTGAATGCCGCCGCGGGTGACGAGACGGCCTGAAACCGCCTAAAGGTGAGCTTTTACGGGGGCTGTGCGGAACGTCGGCAGGCACTCGGTTCCGGCTCGCAATCACGTCGCGAGCCGGTAGCGTCTACCTTGCACCCATGCATTGGCGGCTGCAATGTGCCGGGCCCGCCGACGATGGTGCCCGCACGTGGCTTATGCCGCTTTCGCCACGTCTGCCGCGCCGAGCATCAGGTCGAGGTTCTGCACGGCCGCGCCGGATGCCCCTTTGCCGAGATTGTCGAACACGGCGGACAGCAGCACCTGGCCGTGATCGGCATTGACGAACACGCCGAGCCGCAGGTCATTGGTGCCGTTCAGCGCTTGCGGATCGAGATGCGTGATCGCTTGCGTCGCCGCGAGCGGCGTGACGTCGACGTGACGCGCGCCGGCGTAATGGTGCGCAAGACACGCATGCAGCCGCTCACCGGTCACGCCGGCAGGAAGCAGGCGCAGCTCGATCGGCACGGTGAGCACGATGCCTTGCCGATAGGCACCGTAGGCCGGCACGAATATCGGGCGATTCGTCAGACCGGCATGCAGCTGGATCTCCGGCACATGCTTGTGCGCGAGTGCGAGGCCGTAGACCTGTAGCGGTTTCGCTTGCGAAGCATCGTTCGACTCGAATGCGTCGACGGCAGCCCGTCCGCCGCCGGAGTAGCCGGAGACGGCATGGATGCTCACCGGGTAGTCGCGCGGCAGCAGGCCGGCCTGTTGCAAGGGGCGCAGCAGCGCGATCGCGCCGGTCGGATAGCAGCCGGGATTGGTGACGCGCCGCGCATGCGCAATCGTCTGTGCGTGCCCGTTCGCCATTTCGGGAAAGCCGTAAACCCAATCCGGCTGCGTGCGATGGGCCGAACTCGCGTCGATCACGCGCACCGCCGGATTCCGGATGAAGCCGACCGCTTCGCGTGCGGCCGCATCGGGCAGGCACAGGATCGCGATGTCGGCTGCGTTGATTGCTTCGGCGCGCCGCACGGGATCCTTGCGCTCGGCGTCCGGCAGCGTAACGAGCTGCAGGTCGTCACGCCCGCGCAGGCGTTCGTGGATCAGCAATCCGGTCGTGCCTTGATCGCCGTCGATGTAGACAGTGGGCTGGCTCATGATGGTCGCGTTCCTTCGGTTCTGTCGTCGGGAAAGCCGTATCGTCCGCCGAACACCTAGAATAGGAAAAGTTGAATTTGCTGACTGCGAGATTCAGTTTTCATGAACGAGGGGTGAAGGATGCGAGAGATCAGCCTGGACCGCCTGCGCACGCTGGTCGCCATCGCGGACCACGGGTCCTTTGTCGCCGCGGCGCAATGGCTTCATCTCGCGCCGCCGACCGTCAGTCTTCACATTGCCGAACTGGAAAGCCGGATCGGCGCGCCGTTGCTGTCCCGCACGCGTGGAAACGTGCGGCCTTCGCCTGTCGGTGAAGTGCTGGTGGAGCGGGCGCGTCGCCTGCTGGCCGAGGTCGAATCCACGCTGGACGATGTGCAGCGGCAGGTGCAGGGGTTGACCGGGCGCGTACGCCTCGGCGCTTCGACCGGAGCGATCGCGCACCTGCTGCCGCAGGCGGTGGCCGGGTTGCGCGAGCAGCATCCGGACATCGATGTCCAGATCGCGGTGCTCACGTCGCACGATACGCTGGCGCGCATTGCGCAGGGCACGCTCGATATCGGACTGGTGGCGCTGCCGCAGACGGCTGTCGCGGGGTTGTCGATCCGCGCGTGGCGGCGCGATCCGGTGATGGCGTTTCTGCCGGCGGACTGGCCGCTCCCGGCGCGCGTGACGCCCGGCTATCTGGCCGCCCGCCCGCTGATTCTCAACGATGCGACCACCCGGCTGTCACGGCTCACGACGGAATGGTTCGCGCAGGGCGGCCACCGGCCGGAGCCGCGGATCGAACTCAACTACAACGATGCGATCAAGAGCCTGGTCGCGGCAGGTTACGGCGCGACGCTGTTGCCGCACGAGGCGGGCGCCCCGCTACCCGACGCACGCATCGTCATGCGGGCGTTGCGCCCGGCGTTGTGGCGGGAACTGGGTATCGCCTATCGGGCGGGGCCGGTCGAGCGGGCGACGCAGCACGTGCTCGACGCGTTGTGGGCGCTGAAGGCACGATAGCGCGCCGGCATTCGGGAACGTCGGTGCGGCCGGTCGTTCGTGCCGGCAGTACCTGCACATCCGCGGCATGGCGCTTCAAAGCCGGTTGTCCTTCGCGAGCGTCAGCACGCGCGCCCAGCGTTGCGCATCGCGCTTGTCCGTCATCGGCAGCTTCCATTCGCTGCGCACGGCATCGCGCACGCGCACGACGAGATGCCAGCGGCCGCCGATCGGCGCGGCCTGGCAGCCGTCGAGCTGCGACAGCGTATAGCGGCCGTCCGCGCCGTCGTGCGACAGCCACAGCAACCCCTGCGTCGCGGACACGCGCAGCTCGCCCCACGCGCGATGCACGACGTGGGTCCAGCCTTCTTCCTTCGTATTCGGTGCGATGTCGCGGCGGCGCTTGATCCACCACGCGACCAGCGCGATCAGGATCGCGGCGGCGAGCACGGCGGCCGCGATCGCGACCGGCCGGCCGAACTGTGCGGCGATGACATGAAACAGGTGAACCGCGCCCCATCCGAGAGCGATGAGCGCGAACAGTGCAATGAAAATCGGCATGTCTGAACGGAGAAGTGGACGGACCGGCGCATGCGTCGCGCCAGTCCGTCGCGCGCGGCATTACCGTTTGCGGTGAATGTCGTGCGTCACGAAGCCCGCGTCGTTGTTGGGCAGCGCGAGGCCGTCCTTGACTGCGAGCGTCTTGCGGATGTCGTCGAGACCCGCGGACCAGTGGTCACGCATCGTCGACAGACCGAACTGATAGTCCTTGTAGTGATGCTCGTACGCCTTCTGCTGGTAGATCAGGTGCTGGATGTTGTACTTCTTGCTGCACGACATCGCATCGGCCTCGATGCACCACGGATCCGCCTTGCGCTGCTCTTCCGGCACCTGGTCGAGCACGTGGCGCAGCACGTTGCGGTAGCGCTGTTCGCGCTGCAGCGTGTCGGTGACGAAACGCGTGCGGCTCGAATACTGCACATCCTTCGTGCGCTCAGCGACGTCGGCCATCGTGCGCGGCAGCGGCCCGCGCGCGCTCCACAGATCGACCTGGAACGCGAGCGTGTCGCGGCGCGGCCGTGCGCGGAGCACTTCCATCAGCGGCGTATTCGACACGACACCACCGTCCCAGTAGTACTCGCCGTCGATCTCGACCGGCGGGAATGCGGGCGGCAGCGCACCGGACGCCATGAAATGCTCCGGCGCAAGACGGATGCGCGAGTTGTCGAAATACACGAAGTTGCCGGTACCGACGTTGACCGCGCCGACCGACACGCGCGTTTCGCCCGAATTGATCCGGTCGAAATCGCACAGCTTCAGCAGCGTCGCGCGCAGTTGCGACGTGTCGTACCAGCTGATCTTCTCCGGGTGATCCGACACGCCCGGCAGCGGCGGCGGGAAGCGCGGCACGAAGAAGCCCTGCTGGCCCTGCATCATCGCGCTCGCGGCCTGCGACGCGGTGAAGAACGTGCGGACCTGGTCGATGCTGTTGAACAGCGCGAACTCGAATGCGGCCGGAATCGTCGGGAAGAACGCCGGCTTGCAGATCGTTTCCCAGAATTCGCGCAGCCGCTCGACACGATGCTCGGGCGCATTGCCCGCGATCAGCGCGGTGTTGAGCGCGCCGATCGAGATGCCCGCGATCCAGTCGAGCGGGATGCCCGCCTCGTGCAGCCCTTCGAACACGCCGGCCTGGTACGCGCCGAGCGCGCCACCGCCTTGCAGCACGAGCGCGATCGTCTCGTACGGCAGCGTGCGCGCGGCGGCCGGTGCGCCGGCCTCGTGATGCAGGTCCGCCGCATCGACGGCCTGCTTTTCGGTGCGGGCGTGCGGCTTCATTGCATGAACCAGCCGTGGCTGACGATGAACGACTGGCCCGTGAGCGCGGCGCTCGGGAAGGCCGACAGGAACAGCACCGTCTGCGCGACGTCCTGAACGGTCGTGAACACGCCGTCGACCGTATTGCCGAGCATCACCTTCTTCACCACTTCCTCTTCGCTGATGCCGAGCTCCTTCGCCTGCTCCG